>DAOTZU010000220.1:0-3205 GCA_034433995.1 Anaerolineae bacterium | reverse complement strand
AAGATAAACCTTGTAGCCCGAATCGGCCAGGTCCAGCGAGGCCTGAACGCCGGCAATGCCCGCGCCCACCACCAGCACCGCACCGACCGTCTTGTTCTCAGGAGTATCCATAGATATTTCCCTTTGCAATCAGTTACAGTTAAACCTTGGCCTTCTCGATCTTGTCGCTCACGATGGGCGCGGCGGGGGCGATGGAGGCCGGCTCTTCCTGCTCGCGCTGGTCCAACGCGGCGCGCACCAAGTCCAGCCGCAGGGCGTGGGCCAATTTGTCCACATTGCGGATGCGCTGCAAGAAGGCGGGTTTCCAATATCCCTCGGCCACGGCCATCTCCCGCAGGGCGCGCATCACGTCGCCAAATTTCACGTTCTGCGGGCAATAGACGGAGCAGGCGTAGCACGTCTCGCAATACCAGAGCAGCTCGTTGGAAAGGACGGCCTCTCGCTGGCCCAAAAGCACCTGGCGGATGATCTGCCGGGGACTGTAGCGGGGGTCCACCTCCGTCACCGGGCAGCCCGCCGTGCAGGTGCCGCAGGAATAGCAGACCTTGATCTGCTCTCCGCCGGGCTGCGCCGCCACGTCATATTTGAAATTCGGATCGTAGGTCTTGTTCGCTTCGGCCATTCTCGTGTAACCTTTCTCAGGCTGTCAGCTTTCTGCAATCAGTAAACAGCGGTCAGCCCTCAGGGATCAGCTTTCGGCGCGCGGTATTCTTCTGCTGAAAGCTGACGGCTGATAGCTACCCGCTACACCTCCGGTCGCGGCAAAAGGCCCGCCTGTTTGGTGATCTCGGCGATGGCCTCCTCCCATTCCACGGCCATGATGTGCACGCCGTGGACGCCTTCGATCTCGCGCACCGCCTGGATGGTCTCGGCGCAGATCTTGATCCCTTCGTCGCGCACCTTGCTGCCCTTGCCGGCCCCCTGCAGGCGCTTGATGATCGATTCGGGCACCTTGATGCCGGCCACGTTGGCGTTGATATAGCGCGCCGCACCGACGGATTTCAACGGCATCACCCCGGCCAGGATGTGGCACTTTTCGTGGAGGCCCATATCCACCACGCGCTTCATGTATTCCTTGAAGCGGGGCAGGTCAAAGATGCACTGGGTCTGGATGAAATCTACCCCAGCGGCCACCTTCTTGGCCAGGCGGATGGGGCGCAGCTCAAAGGGATCGCCAAAGGGGTTGGCCGCCCCGCCGATAAAGAGGGGTACCGCCCCCTCGATGGGCTCGCCGCCCAGGGTGAGGCCCTCGTCGCGCATGCGGGCCACCATCTGGATCAATTGGATGGAATCCAGGTCGTACACGTTCTTGGAGGTGGGATGGTTGCCGAAACACTGGTGGTCGCCGGTGAGACAGAGCAGATTGCGCACCCCCAGGGCCACCGCGCCGAAAATATCGGCCTGGATGGCCAGGCGGTTGCGGTCGCGGCAGGTCATCTGCATCACCGGTTCCAAGCCCGCTTGCGCCAGCATGACACAGGTGGCCACGCTGCTCAGGCGCACGATGGCCGTCTGGTTATCGGTGACGTTGATGGCATCACACACGCCCCGCAAGAGCCCCATCTTGCGTTCCACCACGGAGCGATCGGGGCCTTTCGGGGGGCCCAGCTCCGCCGTCACAGCAAAGAGTTTCGCTTCCAGAATGCGCTCCAGGCGGCTGCCCGATTTCATAACACCATGTCCTCCCGCACGATTTTGCGTGGGCCACCATGTCGAGATTTGGACCAATCTTTGGGAGGCTCGATCTCTAGCAGGCGCTCCAACTGGCCGATGCGCTTGAGCCGGTCATAGATCAACTGCCAAGCGCAATCAATATTTTGGGGATCCACCTCACACTTGCCGTTCTCCGATCCGCCGCACGGGCCGTTGAGCAGGTTCTTGGAGCAGCGGGTGATGGGGCAGATGCCGCCGAATTTATCCAACACGCACTGGCCGCAGCCGGCACAGCGCTCCGACCAGATGCCCCGCTCCTCCGGGCGGCCCATGAAGGTGGTATCCAGGGCAGGATAGACGATGGCCGAGGGGAATTGCTCGGCCAGGGTTTGCACCCCCACGCCGCAGGCCATGGAGAGCACCACCTCATGCTCGGCGATATCCTGGGCCAGGACAGCGTTAAACTCTTCCTCGCATTGCCGCTCCACGCTGCGCTCGGTGATCTGGAGATTGGGGTTGGTGGGCCGCAGGGCCAGCCGCAGGGCCGAGGCCAGCATGGCCACTTCCTTTTCGCCGCCGGCCAGGCAGACGGCCACGCAGGTGTTGCAGCCCACGATCAACAACTTGTTTACCTTCTTGAGGTTGGCCGCGATCTCGGCCAGGGGTTTACGTTTGGCAACGATCATTTTTTCGCCTCGCTCTCGGCGCTTGATGCTGCGGCGGCGCCGGCCGGCTCTGGCTCCTGGAATGCTTCCAGCCAGGCCAAGAGGTCTGTGGCCATGGTGGGGGCGATGTTGCGGAATTGCAACCGCCACCCGGCGATCCCGGCCTCTTCCAAGAGCGCCTTGGCCCCTTGGACGCGCTTCTCGGCCCAACGGTTGCCCGTCACCGAGCGACAGGCGCCATCGTAGCAGGCCAAGATCATCACCCGGTCGGCCCCCGCCTCAAAGGCGCGCAAGATGTGCAACTCGTCCACCGCGCTGCCGCAGGGCAGCCGCACCCACTCCACATGGCTGGGAAGGGCCCGTCCGGCCTGCGCCAGGGCCTCGATGGCCTCCCCGGCGGAGCGGGCGCACCCCAGCAGCACGATCTTGCCTTGGTCGGTCATCCTTGTGCTGGACCTCCTCAACTTCCTTGCACCCAGGCCGGCATCCATTGGCCAACAAGGGTGATGGCCCGCACCGGACAGTTGGCCACGCAAGCGCCACAGCCCTGGCAGGCCAGCTCCACCACCTTGGCCGCCACCACATCTTGCTCCTCGGCCAGCTCCACGGCGGCGTGAGGGCAGGTGCGAATGCACGTCAGGCAGCGGATGCATTTGCTGGAATCCACCTGGGCCACGATCTCCTCCGGCGCCAGGAATCCCGCGCCCAGAAGGGCATCCACGTTGGCGGCCGCTTGGTAGGCATCCGCCAGGAGGGTGGCCTCGTCGGCCTCCAGGTGGCAACGCCCGGCGAACAGGATCCCCTTGCGGTTGGAGATCCCCGGCCGATAGTGGCGGATGTTCACATCCTGGAAATAGCCGTCCTCGCCCACGTTCACCCGGAGCAGC
>DAOTZU010000219.1:0-23287 GCA_034433995.1 Anaerolineae bacterium | reverse complement strand
ACGATTATACCATAGGGGGGTAAGGTTGTCAAGTTGGTCAGCGGCGGGTCTGAAGAGTTCTGATCCAACACTCTCGGCCATCGGTGCTGCAGACGATGGTGCCTTGCTCGTCGGTGCGCAGCATCCGGGCGCCGGCGGCGCCGAGCCGTTCCAACACCTGTGGGCTGGGATGGCCGAAACGGTTCTGGCCCACGCTGATCACGGCCAATTGTGGCCGCACGGCCTCTAGAAAGCGCGCTGAGGTGGCCGAGCCGGCGCCGTGGTGCGAGACCTTTAGGAGGGTGGAGCCCAAGGGCATCCCGGAGGCGAGGAGATGCTCCTCCGCCGGAGCGTCAATATCCGCCGTCAAAAAGGCCTGAAAGTGCCCGTAGCGGATCTGCAGCACGAGGGAGTTGCGGTTCGTATCGCCCTTGTCGGCGGGCAAGGGTGTGGGCGGGGGATGGAGCACCTCCAGGCGCACGGCATGGCCCAAGTCCAGGCAAGTGCCCTGCTGGGCGAGGATCACCTCCGCGCCCTCCGCCGCCACCGCCTCGCGCCAAAAGGCCTCCAGGGCGCTGGTCCCCTCCGCGGCGCTGACCATGACCCGCGCCACCCGATACCGCTCCAGCGCGGCCACCAGGCCGGCCAGATGATCCTGGTCCGTGTGGGTGGCGACGACCAAATCGAGGCGGCGCTGCCAAAAGGGCATGATCTGGCCCAGGCGCGAGGCCAGGAGCAAGGGGTCCGGGCCGCCATCCACCAAGATCCAGCGCCCGCCGGGGCTGCGCAAGAGGATGGCGTCTCCCTGGCCCACATCGAGGAAATACAGATGCAGCCGGCCATCGGGCAGGCCGGGGATGCTGCCCCAAACCCATGCGGTCGCGAGCGCCAAGCCCAAGACGAGGCCGCGATCCAAGCGGAGATAATGCCCCGCGCTGAGGATCGCTGCCCGTAAACGCCCCTTTTGCCGAAGGAAAAGGAACAGGCAGAGCAGCCCATATCCGGCC
This sequence comes from Anaerolineae bacterium, assembly GCA_034433995.1. Lineage (GTDB taxonomy): Bacteria > Chloroflexota > Anaerolineae > UBA1429 > UBA1429 > DAOTZU01. The sequence continues at coordinate 22,301 of DAOTZU010000219.1, read as the reverse complement.
CAGACCCAACCCTGGCCCAGGCGAGGTAGCTCCATCGCGGCCCAGGGCACCCGGGCCAGCCCCTGGATGACCAGCAGGGAATAACGGGAGAAGGGCCAGACGAGCCAGCCTGCCGCCCGGCCGGCGGGAAGCCACAGCGCTCCCAACACCATGGCGCTGAGGCCCAGGATCATCATGGCTGGCTGGACGGGCAGCACCAGAACATTGGCCACCAGGGCGATGAGGGAGACCTGCTGAAAGTGATACGCGATGATGGGCAGGGTGACCAGTTGGGCCGCTGTGGTGGCCAGGAGGAGGTCGCGCAGAAGGCGCAGCCCACCGGCCGCCCGTTGAGGACCAACCCCAGCCGTAAGCCAGGCAGAGACCTCGCGGGTGAGCAGGGGTTCCAGGACCACCAAGGCCAAGGTGGCGGCGAAGGAGAGCTGAAAGCTGACGCTCCAAAGGAGCAAAGGGTCGGCCAGGGTCATGAACAGGCCGGCGGCGGCCAGGCTGGTGAGGGCATGGCTGCGCCGGCCGGCGAACTGTCCCAGGATGACCAGGCCTCCCATGGTGGCGGCGCGCACCACCGGCGGCGAGGGGCCGACCAGCAGCACATACGCCAAGATGGCCACCACGTTGGCCGCCAGTGCCAACCAACGCAGCAGCACGCGCTGGGAGACGGCCAAGACCGCCTGGGAGAGCACGCCGATGTTGAACCCCGAAATGACGATGATGTGGGTTAGCCCCACGGCGCGGAAGGCGGCGCTGAGGTCATCGGGCAGGGTGTGGCCCAGGCCCAGGAGGATGCCGCTGAGCAGGCCGGCGTCGGGTTCAGGTAGGATCGCCTCGATGGTGCGGCGCAGGGCGCTTTTGGCGCGGAGGATGGCCCGCAGCAGGGCCGAGCCCTTGGGCGGCCGGGCAAGCTTGGTCACCTGAGGGCGGCGCAGCAAGGAATGCACCCCACGGCTGGCGAGGTACTCGCGATAGGAGAAATCCTCCAACACAGGCGGCGTCTCCAGCCGCCCTTCCACTTGGAGCACATCGCCATAGGCGAAATCGCTGTAAAAGGGCACATCGAACACTGCCTTGCCGTGCACGGGGATGGTGCGCCCGCCCTGTTCGATCTCCTCCACGGCCAGTTCAAGCTGGGTGTAGGTGCTGCGCACGCTGGGCTCGGCCGAGACCGCGCCGCGCAAGATGGTCGGGCCTCGGTCGTTATAGTAGGCCAGGTGGTGGGCATCTATGTTGGGCTGGGCCAAGGTATAGCGGCCGCCTCCCAACGCAGCCAGGAGGACCAACGCCGCCGCCAACCGACCCTGGGACGACTTGCGCGCCAAGCCCAGCCCCACCACGGCGGTCAACCCCAGCCCCAGCCACACCGCCAGGGGAAACCCGGTGTGGCGCGCCAGGATCAAGCCCAAGAACCAGGCCAGGGTAAGATAGATGAGGGTCATCTGTGTCTCAGCCGGAGATGTATGCGCCCCTGAAGCGATTATACTTGCATGGCTTGGCCTTTGTCTAGAGCTTTTTGGGGCGCCAACGCCTGGTGCCGGCACCCGCGGCGCAGCCTTACACTGAGCGGTGGCTTGACGGAAGCTGGGCGCAAGCCCCCTCTGTTTGACGCTCTTTGCGCCTTCGGGTACAATCCCCTCACCTGGCCGCGTCCAAGGCTACGAGGGAGATCATGCGAGCGCGACGGCTTGCTCTGTTCCTGCTCTGTGTCCTCAGTTCCTTTTGTTTGGCCTTTGGGCCGCCGGTCTTGACCGATGGCGACCTGGCCCGTCGTCGCTTTACGCCCCAGCAGCTTTATGCCCTCAAGGAGGTCCCCCCGCCCGAGTTGACGGCGGCTGCGGCCCTTTTGGCCAACGTGCGCACCGGCGATATCCTTTACGCCCGCAACGAGCACGAGAAGCGCCCCATGGCCAGCTTTGCCAAGATGGTCACCGCCATCGTCGCCCTGGAACGGGGCAAGTTGGAAAAAGAGTATCGGGTGCAAAATGAGGATCTCGCCGTGTGGAGCGCGGCGGGCCTCAACAATGGCGAGCTGTTGAGCCTGCGCGACCTGCTCTTTATCTTGCTCATCCCCTCGGATAACGCCGCGGCTATGACCATCGCCCGCAGCCTGGGCAAGGATGTGAACACCTTCGTGGGCTGGATGAACGAGCTGGTGGCCCGTTGGGGCTTGCAGGAGACCCATTTCACCAACCCCCACGGCCTGGATAGCAAGAACGCCTACATGTCGGCCCATGATGCCGCCTTGATCGCCTATCACGCCTTGAGCAACCCCGTGTTCGCCGATATCGTGCGCCGGCCCGAGGCCATCGTCGCCGGTCGGCGGCTCATCTCCACCAACAAGTTGCTCAACACCTATCCGGGCACCATTGGCGTCAAGACGGGCACCACCGACAAGGCGGGGGAGTGTTTGGTGGTGGTGGTGGAACGCCCCGCCGGCAAAGTGGTGGCGGTGGTGATGGGTTCCCAGGATCGTTTCACCGATATGGTGCTCCTGTTGGATTACTACTATGCCAACTATGCCGAGCTCCGGGTGGAATTGCTCCCCACGGACCAGAACCGCTATCAAGATGCCGCCGGCCGGTGGCATGAGCTGTACCTCAATGCTCCGCTGACGCTCCTGGTCAAGCCGTGGCAGGTGGCCATGGCCTCCTTTTACCGGCGTTTGGATGAGCTTCCCGAGAACCCCGATCCCGCTCGGCCCGTGGGGGCGTTGGTGGTGCAGTTGGCCGAGCAGACCCTCACCGAGGTGCCCCTGTATGCCCGCTGATGCTGTGGATCCTCGGGGTGAACGCCTGCAAAAGATCTTGGCCCACGCCGGCATCGCCGCGCGGCGCAAATGCGAGGAGTATATCCTGGCGGGCCGGGTGAAGGTGAACGGCCAGGTGGTGACGACGTTGGGTAGCCGCGCCCGTCCGGGCATAGATCTCATCGAATTCGATGGCCGGCCGGTGGTGCCTCGCGAGCGGCGGTTGGTCTATTACCTGCTCTACAAGCCCGTGGGATACCTTTCCACGGTGCACGATCCCCAAGGCCGGCCCACCGTTTTATCTTTGGTGGAGAGCGAGGAGCGGCTCTATCCGGCGGGGAGGCTGGATTATGATAGCGAGGGCCTGCTCCTCTTGACCAACGATGGCGAGCTGGCCTACCGCCTGATGCACCCACGCCACCACCAGCAAAAAGAGTATATCGTCGCCGTGGAAGGGCGGCCGAGCGCCGAGGAGTTGGCGCGGTTGGCCCAAGGGGTGCACATTCAGGATGAGACGAAGCAATTGTTCGTCCGCGGCCAGGCGGAGGCGCTGCCTGCCCAGTGGCGTTGGCGGGGCGAGGCCGCGCCGGCGGGATGTAGCTGGGTGCGGGTCATCCTGGAGGAGGGCCATAAACGGCAGATCCGGCGCATGTTCGAGGTGTTGGGCTATCCCGTCCACCGGTTGATCCGTGTGCGTTTGGGAGCGTTGCATTTGGGGGAACTGACGCCCGGCCAGGGGCGCTGGTTGAGCCACAGGGAGGCCCAGAGTCTGCGGATTTCCGTGGGCTTGCGGCCCGACCCCGATGGGGTGCTGGAGAAAAAATCCGATCAAGGTGAGGCAAGTGAAAGGGATCACCATCGCCATCGACGGCCCGGCGGCCTCGGGCAAAAGCACCGTGGGCGGCCTGCTGGCCGCTAGGCTGGGCTATCTCTATTTCGATACCGGCGTGATGTATCGCGCCGTCACCTGGGTGGCCTTGCAGCGCGGGCTGGCCATCGAGGACGAGCCGGCCATCACCCATCTGGCGGAGACGCTGACCATCGAGGTCATGCGGCCCACGGTGGCCGATGGCCGCCAATACACCGTCTTGGCCGATGGTCAGGATATTACCTGGGAGATCCGCCGCCCGGAGGTGAACCATCACGTTTCCCCCGTCTCGGCCTACAAGGGCGTGCGCCTGGCCCTCACCCGTCAGCAGCGGCGCATCGGCCAGGCCGGGAGCGTGGTCATGGTGGGACGCGATATCGGCAGCGTGGTGCTGCCCGAGGCGGAGCTCAAGATCTACTTGGATGCCACCCTGGAGGAGCGCGCCCGGCGCCGCCATCGGGAGATGCTCCAGCGTGGCCAGCCCGTGGCGTATGAGGCGGTCTTGGCGGAGCTGGCGCGGCGTGATCGCATCGATAGCAGCCGCGAGGAGGCGCCGTTGTGCGTTGCTCCGGGGGCCATTGTGGTGGATAGCACCCATCTCAGCATAGATGAGGTGGTGGAGCGCCTGTACGGCCTGGCGCTGGCCGCCTTGGCGCGGTGAGGGATGGGGCATGGCCCAAGGCGTGGGTGGGGTGATCACCACGGTGCGGCCGGGCAGCGTGGGCGCCGAGGTGGGCCTGGAGCCGGGCGATGTGCTGGTGCGCATCAACGGTCACCCCTTGCGCGATGTGCTCGACTATCAGTACTATGCCGCCGAAGAAGTGTTGGAGCTGGAGGTGGTGCGGGCTGGGCAGCGCCATATCCTGGTGGTCGAGCGCGACTATGACGAGGATTTGGGCTTGGATTTTGCCGAGCCCCTCTTTGATGGCCTGCGCCAATGTGACAACCGCTGTCCCTTTTGTTTCGTCCAACAGATGCCCAAAGGCTTGCGGCGCTCCCTCTATGTGCGGGACGATGATTATCGCTATTCCTTCCTCCTGGGCAATTTCATCACCTTGACCAATTTGACCGAGGCCGATTGGCAGCGCATCGGCGAGCAGCGCCTCAGCCCCCTTTATGTCTCGGTGCACGCCACCGATTTGGCGGTGCGTCGCCGAGTGTTGGGCAATCCCCAGGCGCCGGATATCCTCGCGCAATTGCGTCGCTTGGGGGAGATGGGCATTGCCGTTCACGGGCAGATCGTCCTTTGGCCAGGGTTGAACGACGGCGCCATATTGCGCCGTTCCATCGCAGAGTTGGCCGAGCTTTGGCCCACCGTGCGCACCTTGGCCCTCGTCCCCGTGGGGTTGACGCGCTACCACACCGGCCCCGTGCGGGCCTTGCGGCCGGAGGAGGCCGCTGCCGTGCTGGACCTCGCGGCCGAGGTGGCCCAAGACCTGCGCGCTCGCCTGGGGTGCACGTGGCTCTTCCCTGCGGATGAACTTTACCTGCTGGCCGGCCGGCCCATCCCTCCCAAGGCTTTTTACGATACCGACGCCCAGCGGGAGAACGGCGTGGGCTTGGTGCGCGCTCTGTTGGAGGATTGGGCGCGGGCGCGGCGGCGCAAACGCCGTCCTAGCGCCCTCCGGCGGGTGACATGGGTCTCGGGCACCCTCATCGCGCCCACCCTGGCGCGCTTGGCGGACCAATTCACCGCGCGGACGGGGGTGGAGGTGCGCCTGGTGCCGGTGAGCAACCGCTTTTTTGGCCCCAGCGTCACCGTCTCGGGCCTCCTCACGGGCCAAGATGTGTTGGCCGCCTTGGCCGGGCGCGACCTGGGCGAGCGCGTGTTCCTGCCCCGCGCCATGTTCGACGCTGCCGGCCTACGCACCCTGGACGAGGTAACCCTGGAGGAATGCACCGACCGCCTGGGCGTGCCCGTGCATCTGGCCGCCACGTTGAGCGAGGTCTGGGACGCGTTCGCGTAGCCCCCGCCCTATCCCTTGCCCGGCGGGCCGGAGGGTGTTGAAAAAAGGCATGTAGAGGCCTTGCCCGCCGTCGGATGGAATCCGACGGCTCTGCTTGCCAAGCCCGCGGCGCGGGCTTACCATCCCCAGACGTCGGTTTCTAACCGACGGGGGCATTTCTCGACACCCTCGCGGGCTTGTTGCTCCCGGATAACGAACGTGCTAAACTATGGGCTGGTGGCCTCCGGGGCCGATGGATTCCTGTGCCACCCATCACGCGAAAGGACATCTTGCCTATGGCTATCCCACTGGTTGACCTGAAGGCGCAGTATCGCGCCATCAAACCTGAGCTTGATGCAGCCGTGGCCCGCGTCTTGGAGAACACCAGTTTCATCCTCGGCCCGGAGGTGGAGGCCTTTGAACAGGCCTTTGCCCGCTACTGTGGCGTGGAGTACGCCGTGGGGGTAGATTCGGGCACGGCGGCGCTGCAATTGTCCCTGATGGTCTGCGGAGTCGGCCCGGGCGATGAGGTGATCACCACGCCCTTTACCTTCATCGCCACCGCGGCGGCCATCTCCCATGTGGGCGCCAAGCCCGTCTTGGCCGATATCGATCCTCGCACCTATAATATCGATCCGGAGAAAATCGAGGCGGCCATCACGCCGCGCACCAAGGCCATCATCCCGGTGCATCTTTATGGGCAGCCGGCCGAGATGGCGCCGATCCAGGAGATCGGCCGGCGCCATCATGTGTGGGTCATCGAGGACGCCTGCCAAGCGGTCGGGGCCACGTATCGCGGACGCAAGACGGGCGGTCTGGGCGATCTGGGCTGTTTCAGCTTCTATCCCAGCAAGAACTTGGGCGCGGCCGGCGATGGCGGCCTGGTCACCACCAACGACCCCGCCCTGGCCGACCGCATCCGCAAGCTGCGCGACCACGGCCGCATCAGCAAGTATGAGCATGGCATGGTGGGCTACACCTATCGCCTGGATGCCCTCCAAGCGGCCATCCTCGGCGTGAAGCTGAACCATCTGGACGATTGGAACGAGGCGCGGCGGCGCCACGCCGCCACGTACAGTGCCCTTTTGGCGCCTTTGGGGGTAGTGACCCCTTACGAGGCGCCGGGATGCCGCGCCGTCTATCACGTCTATGCTGTGCGGGTGCCCCGCCGCGATGCCCTTTTGGCCCATCTTCAGGCCAAGGGGATCGGCGCCAGCGTGCACTATCCTCTGCCGGTGCACCTGCAGCCGGCGTATGCCCACCTGGGCCTTGGGCCGGGGAGCTGTCCCGTCGCCGAACAGTGTGCCCGCGAGATCCTCTCCCTGCCCATCTATCCGGAGCTTACCCAGGGGCAGATCGAGGAGGTGGTGGGGGCTATCCAAGAGTTCTTGCGCTGAGGGCTGCTTGCCCCAAGCTGAAACCTATTTTTCGGAGGTAGGGTATGCGCAACAAGAACGTCGTCGTGGCCCAATCGGGGGGGCCTTCGCCGGTGATCAACAACTCGTTGCGGGGCGTGGTGGAGACGTGCCGCGCCTTCCCCGATACCTTTGGCACGGTGTACGCCGGCTACCATGGCATCGAGGGGGTGCTCAAGGAGGAATTGCTCGACCTTTCCGCCCAGGACCCTGAGGAGATCGCCCTGCTCACCACCACGCCGGCCGCCGGGGCCATCGGCACCTGCCGCTACAAGCTGCAGCCCAAGAACACCCAGGATTTCGAGCGGGTGGTGGAGGTGTTCAAGGCCCATAACGTGGGCTACTTTTTCTATAACGGCGGCAACGACTCCATGGATACGGCCCACAAGATCGCTAAATTGGCCGCCGAGCGGGGTTTGGAGCTGGTGGCCATCGGCGTGCCCAAGACCATCGATAACGATGTGGGCGATGCCGAGTTCAAACTGATCGATCACACCCCCGGCTATGGCAGCGTGGCCCGCTATTGGGCCCTCACCGTGCAGACGGCCGAGGAGGAGAATCGGGGCTCGTTTCCGGCGGACCCGGTGTTGGTCTTGCAGGCCATGGGGCGGCGGATCGGTTTCATCCCCGCCGCGGCGCGCCTGGCGGATCCTGAACGGCAGATGCCCATGCTCATCTTCTTGGCCGAGACTGCTCCCTCCCTGCCCGAGATCGCCGACCGGGTGAACGACATGCTCAAGCAGCGCGGCCGGGCCTTGGTGGTGGTGAGCGAAGGACTCAAACTGGGCGATATCGGCGAGCTGAAGGATGCCTTTGGCCACACCCAGTTCTCCTCCAGTGAGACCACCGTGGCCCAGATGGTGGTGAATTATCTCAACAAGGTGGGTTTGGCGGCCCGGGGGGCGGCCCGGGGCAATATCCCCGGCACGCAGCAGCGCCACGACATCGCCTACGCCTCCACCGTGGATCTGGCCGAGGCCTACGCCGTGGGCCAAAAGGCCGTTTTGCTGGCCGCCTCCGGCCAAGGGGGGGTGATGGCCACCATCTTGCGCGAGCCGGGACCCCTGTACGCTGTGCGCTACGACCAGGTGCCGTTGGAGCTGGTGGCCAACTCGGAGCGCGCCTTCCCCAAGGCTTGGATCGCCCCCAGCGGCTGTGATGTGACGGACGATTTCGTGGCCTATGCCCGGCCCCTTATCGGCAACGACTGGCCCAGCATCCCGCTGGTGGATGGCCGGCAGCGCTTCGCCCGCCTCAAGCCGCTCTTTGCCTCGCAGAAACTCCCGGCCTACGTGCCCCAGGCGTATCGCTGAAAGGACCAGGGGGCGGCGGAATCACTCCGCTGCCCCCCTTTTGTGTTCTCTGCGGACCGGGCGCGGCGCCTCGCGAGCCGGTAGGACACTTTGCTCACGACCGAGCCCGTTCCCGTTGGGCAAGATGCCCAATCCTTCCGGGGGTTTGCCAGGAGAGGTGAAATGTGGCATTATTGTAACATCTTGGCCGCTGCCAGGTTGGTAGAACAAGGAGGACACGGGTAGGGTGCGCACGGGACGGGTGGCACGGGTCATGGGCGTGGTGGTGGATGCGCAATTCGCCGTGGGCGATCTGCCCAGCATCAGCAGCGCCTTGCTCTTGCGCCGGCCGGGGCGCGAGGATCTGGTCCTTGAGGTGCAGGAGCACGTGGATCCGCAAACCGTGCGTTGCATCGCCATGTCCTCCACCAGCGGGCTGAGCCGGGGGATGAAAGTCCTGGATACGGGGCAACCCATTCAGGTGCCGGTGGGCGAAGCCACCTTGGGACGGCTGTTCAATGTCCTTGGGCAACCCATAGATGGCGGCCCGCCGGTGGACCATGCCGAACGCCACCCCATCCATCTCTCCTCGCCGCCCCTCATGCGCCAGCGGTTGCCCGGAGAGATCTTGGAGACGGGCCTCAAGGTGATTGACCTCCTCACGCCGTATGGCCTGGGCAGCAAGATCGGTCTCTTTGGCGGGGCAGGCGTGGGCAAGACCATGTTGGTTGTCGAGCTGATCCGCCACAGCACCCGCGAACGCGGCGCCCTGGCCATCTTTGCCGGCGTGGGCGAGCGCACCCGCGAAGGCAACGAGTTGTGGCAGAGCATGCGAGAGAGCGGCGTCTTGGCCCGGAGCGTCCTCGTCTTTGGCCAGATGAACGAGCCGCCCGGTGCCCGTCTCCGCACCCCCCTCACTGCGCTGACCATGGCCCAGTATTTCCGCGACGAGGCCCAACGCGACGTCTTGCTTTTTATTGATAACGTCTATCGCTACGTGCAGGCGGGCGCCGAGATCTCGGCCCTTTTGGGCCGCGTGCCCAGCGCGGTGGGGTATCAGCCCACCTTGGCCACCGAGATGGGCGAACTCCAAGAGCGGATCGCCACCACCATCAGCGGAGCCATCACCTCGGTGCAGGCCATCTATATCCCCGCCGATGACGTCACCGATCCGGGGGTGGTGGCCGCCTTCAGCCACCTGGATGCCATCACCGTCCTCACCCGCAAGCTCTCCAGCCAGGGGTTTTATCCGGCCATCGATCCTCTGGCCTCCTCCTCCAAGTTGTTGGAGCCGCGCTATGTGGGCGAGCGCCATGTGCGCCTGGCCACGGAGGTCAAGGCGGTCCTGGCCAAATATGAGGCGCTGCAGGACATCATCTCTATCCTCGGCACCGAGGAGCTTTCCGAGGAGGACCGCATCGTGGTGCGGCGGGCGCGCCGCCTGCAACGTTTCCTTACCCAACCCTTTTTCTCCACCGAGCAATATACCGGCCTGCCCGGCCGCTATGTGCCCCTGGCGGAGACCCTCCGGGGTTTTGAGCTGATCCTCTCCGGTGAGTTGGATGATCTGCCGGAACAGGCCTTTTACATGGTGGGTACCATTGACGAAGCGGTGGAAAAGGCCAAGAGCCTATGAGCGAGAACCCCTCAGCCCAAGAACTCTTGTTGAGCATCCTGACCCCTGAGGAGCTCCTGTATGAAGGTCTCGTGCGCTGGGTGCAGGTCCCTTTGGAGGATGGGTTGATCGGCATCTGGCCGGGGCACGCGCCTTTGGTGGGCGCCGTGGGCGCCGGCGAGGTGCGCTATGCCACCGCCGAGGCCGAAGGGCGGGTGCCCGTGGAGGGCGGCGTGCTGCGGGTGGATGCGGAGCGTTGTGTGGTGTTGGTGGGCCTGGCGCCAACCTATGCGGAACCTGCCGAGGCCCCTCGCGACGAGCTGGTGGACGAACTGGAGCGCGCCCTGCAAGAGACTTTTAGTGAGGAGCAGATCGAGGAGCTACAGCAGAAGCGATGACCGCGATGTTGGGGTGGCTTCTGGTGGGGATGGGCAGTGGCGCGCTGCATCTGTGGTGGCTGCGCCGTGACCTGGAGCGGGTCGCCCGGAACGCCCCCGCCGTCGCCGGCAGGAGGATCGTCGGGGGGTTCGTGGCGCGCCTTTTGGCGCTGACCCCCATCCTTTATTTGGCTGCCCGCGGTGGGCTGGTGGCGTGCCTGGCCTGGGTGTTGGGCGCCCTGCTCGCCCGGTGGGTGGTGGTGGGTTATGGCCTGAGGGCGCCCGCGGCCAACGCGCCCATGTCGGATGAGCGGGGGTAGGTGCAGTGGGCATCGAGAGCATCTTCCCGCGGACGATCTTGCGCATGCTGGGGCTTCCCATCCGGGATACCGTGGTGCAGACCTGGCTCATCATGGCCATCCTGCTGGGCCTGGCCCTCGCCACCCACAGGCGCTACCGCGCCCTGGAGCCCCGGCGCTGGCAATTGGCCGTGGAATGGGTCGTGGAATATGTGGAACAGCTTGTCCAGGATCTCGGCGGGCGCGCCATCACGGAAGTGGTGCCCTATTTGACCACCATGCTCTGCTTCATCGCCCTGAGCAACCTTTTCGGCCTGGTGCCGTTTGTCTATGCGCCAACCCGTGATCTAAATACCACCTTGGCCCTGGCGCTGTTCTCCCTGGCCTCGTGCCAGTTCTATGGGATCAAGAGGCGCGGGTTCATGAAATATCTGCGCAGTTTCGTCGAGCCGGTGGCCATCATGTTACCGTTGAACCTTTTGGGGCAGCTCAGCCGCACATTGGCCATGGCGCTACGTTTGTTCGGCAATGTGTTGGCCGGCGAGATGATCGGCGGGGTCATGTTTCTGTTGCTGCCCTTTTTGGGCCCTTTGCCGCTCAATCTCTTGGGCATGATCACCGGCGTGCTGCAAGCCCTGGTGTTCACCACCCTGACCTTTGTTTTTGTGGTGGAGGCCATGGGCGGGGAGGAGATATCATCCGCCGAAGTGGTTCGGTAACCCAACATGGCCGAGGGTAAGGCCACGATGGGCCTTGTCGCTGGCCGAGTTCAATGAACGTGAAAGGAGCATCATGGGACCCGAGCAAACCTTGCAGTTTGCCACCATCACCACCATCGTCGTCGGGGCGGTGATCGTCTTGGGCGGCGTCACGGCCTGTCTCATGGAGGGGCGCGCCGTGGTCAGGGCCTTTGATAACATGGCCCGCCAACCCAGCGTGGCGGATCGCATCCGCAGCCTGCTCTTTGTGGTGTTGGCGATCCTCGAATCCACGGCCATTTATGCGCTGTTGGTCTGTCTGATCTTGCTCTTTGCCAATCCGTTCCGCGGCATTTTTGGCTTCTAGGGGGCGCGGATGCTGGAACTCGACTGGAGCACGTTGGTTTTCCAGATCGTCAACTTTGCCGTCTTGCTGCTGGGGCTCAACTTGTTCGTTTTTCGACCTTTGCGCCGCAAGTTGGGCGAGCGGAGCAAGGTCATCGCCGATACGCTGCAAGACGCCCGAGACCAAGAGGCCGAGGCGAACAAACTGCGCACCACGTGGGAGGAGCGCATGCGCCAGGTGGAGCAACAGGCCGAGGCGCTCATCCAGGCCGCGGAGCAGGAGGCCAAAGCCAAAAGCGCCGCCCTTTTGCGCCAGGCCCGCGAGCACATGGATCGCCTCACCGAGGAGATGCGCTTCGATCTCAGCCGGCAGCGCGACGAGCTGGTGGCCCAACATTACGATGACCTCTTGGACGCCGTCATCGCCTTGGCCGGGAATGTGGTGCAATCGGTTACCACGCGGCGCACCCACGACGATCTGGTCACCAACTTTTGCGCCAGCATTTACCAGTTGCCGCCCAGTGAGGTGCAGGCGTATCGGCGCGTCATGGCTGAGCGCATGCCCAGCGCCATCGTGCTCACCCCGGCGCCCCTCTCTCCTGAACAGACCAAGACCTTGACCGATACCCTCTCCTCGTTGCTTGACCGCCATGTAGAGTTGCATGTGCAAATGGATCAAGGGTTGATCGCCGGCCTGCAGGTGCGCCTGGCCGATAAGCTCATTGATAATAGCGTCCGCCACCAATTGGAGCGCATCCGCGAGCGGGTGCGCCAGGACCTCATCGCCCGGTTGGGAGAGACCAGCTAAGATGGACGATCGCCAAGTGTGGCAGGAAGATGCCTCGGCCTTGTCGGCGGATCCCGCGCCCCAGAAGGGCCTCCCGCGCCGGCGGGCTGCTTTGGGCGGCGCTCACGAAGGGGAGGGACTCCCGGCGGCCATGGTGGAATATCTCTTGCGCCGCCCGGAGGAAGCGCTCACCGCCCTGCTGGAACTGCTGGTGACCGAAAGCAAGACCGCCCGGCCGGGCCTGTGGATCCATGATGTGGGCACGGTGCGCCAGGTGGGCGACGGGGTGGCCTCGGTGTGGGGGCTGCCCCAGGCCACCACGGATGAATTGCTCGAGTTCCCTTCGGGCGTGATGGGCCTGGTGATGAACCTGGATACCCACTGGATTGATTGTATCTTGCTGGGCTCGGACGAACGCATTCAGGGCGGGGACATTGTCTGGAGCACCGGCCAACGCATCGCCATCCCCGTGGGCGATCGCCTCTTGGGGCGGGTGGTCAATCCCTTGGGGGTGCCGCTGGATGGGAAAGGACGCGTTTTCGCCGATGAGCGCCGCTTCATCGAGCGGGAGGCCCCCGGCGTGGTGGAACGCCGAGCGGTGGATACTCCCCTTCACACGGGCATCAAGGCCATCGATGCCATCATCCCCATTGGCCGCGGCCAGCGAGAATTGATCATCGGCGACCGCCAGACGGGCAAGACCAGCATCGCCCTGGATACCATCATCAATCAAAGGAACTCGGACGTCCTTTGCGTCTATGTGAGCATCGGCCAACGCAAGTCATCCACGCTGCAGGTGATCCACACCCTGGAGGAGGCGGGGGCGTTGGAACACACGGTGGTGGTGATGGCCTCGCCCGACGATCCTCCCGCTCTGCTCTACCTGGCCCCTTATGCCGGTTGCACCATCGCCGAGGCCTTTCTCGACCATGGGCGGGATGTGCTCATCGTCTATGACGACCTGACCAAGCACGCCGATGCCTACCGTGAGCTCTCCCTGTTGCTGCGGCGGCCGCCGGGCCGCGAGGCCTATCCCGGCGACATCTTTTATCTCCATGCGCGGCTGTTGGAGCGTGCGGGTCGGCTGAGCGAGGCGCGCGGGGGCGGCAGCATCACCGCTTTGCCCATCGTGGAGACGCGCCGGGGCAATATCCAAGCGTACATCCCCACCAACCTGATCTCTATCACCGATGGGCAGATCTATCTCAGCCCGGAGCTGTTCAACCAGGATATCAAGCCGGCCGTTGACGTGGGCCTCTCCGTCTCGCGGGTGGGCGGCGCGGCGCAGACGCCGATCATGCGCAAGATCAGCGGACAATTGAAGCTGACCTTGGCCCAATATGAAGAAGTGGCCCACTTTGCCCGTTTCGGCACCGAGGTGGACCGCACCACGCGCCAACAGATCACCCGCGGCCTGCGGCTGCGGGAGGCCCTCAAGCAACCCGCGTATCGGCCCCTCTCCTTGGCCCAGCAGGTGTTGATCCTTTACGCGGCGGAGCAAGGTTACCTGGACGAGTTGCCCCTGGACCAGGTGGCCCGTTATGAGCAAGAGTTGTGGGATTACGCGCTGCGGCAACACCGGCGCATCATTCGCCATATCGAAGAGAGCCAGGACCTGGACGAACGGTTATCCCAGAGCTTGGGCTATCTCGTCCAAGAGTTCGCCCAGCAGTTCACCCCTTAGGCCAGCATGGAAGACCTGGAACGGATCAAAGAACATCTAGAGAATATCCGCAGCGTGGAGCCCATCATCTCGGCGCTGCGGACCATCGCCGCGGGCGGGTGGCGGTTGGCGCTCAAGCGTCTGCGCAACACCGCCCGCTACACCGAAAGCATCGGCCAGGTGTTGGCCCTGCTCCTGCCGCGGATCCCTCCGGGGAAGCTCGATCCTTTGCTGGTCACGCAGCATCCTCCCCTGCCTCGTCGGCCCCTGATGTTGGTGATCGCCTCCGAGCGGGGCCTGTGCGGGGCGTTCAACAGCAATGTCTTGGCCGGCGCCGAGCGCCTTTTGGCCCAGCAGCAGCTCCAAGCGGAACGGGTTTTGCTGGCTACCTTGGGCAGCCGGGCGGCGCATTACTTTCGCGCCCAAGGACGCGAACTCTTTTGGGCCGAGCCTTTACCGGTGACCAGGGTGGCCTCTTTTGAGATGGTGCGCGATTTGGGGCAGACCCTGGTGCGCGCCGTGCAGAATGGCGCATGCGACGGGGTTTTTGTCATCTATGCGCCCTATGAGGCCACCTCGCCGGCCAGCGTCGTCTCGCGCCGCTGGTTGCCGGTGGATCTTGGGATCCTGCCCGCGCCAGCCAGCGATTGGCCGCCCCCCATCATCGAGACCGACGTGGAAACCCTTTTCACCCGCGCCTTGCACGAATGGATGGTAGCCCAACTTTTTCGCTTGGTGATGGAATCGGCGGCCAGCGAGCAAGCGGCCCGTTTTCGGGCCATGGATGCCGCCAGCACCAACCTGGCCCGGATGATCGAGGAATTGACCCTGAGCTACCATGCAGCGCGCCAGCACGCTATCACCATGGAGATGCTGGACCTGGTGGCCGGGGCGGGCATTCTGCGCTCCGCCCCAGGTCGGCCCAGACGTTCGGCGTCATCATAACCTCTGAGGAACATCATGTGGAACCGTGTCTTGCTTTTGGCCTCCGGCATCGCCCTGGGGTGGAATGTGGTCCATTATTGGGCCGCGCCCCAAGAAGACATCTCCCGCATGAGGCTGCGTCTAGGGCTGAGCGCCGGGTTGGGTGTCTTGGTGGTGGTGTTGTTGGCCCTTGCCTCGTGGCAGGCGGCCGCGTTGGGGCTGGGGATTTTGCTGGTGGTGGCTTGGGTGGCCTATACTGCCCATGCTCGCCAGCTCAGCCGTGCTGCGCCCTTGTGGGGTTATCCCCTGCCCGATCGGCCGGAGGTGGACGATCCCCACGTTGCCGTGCTGCTCGTGGCCAAGGGGGAGCCGCCCCTGTATGATGGCCCCACTTATTGGGCGCAGCGGCTGCGCGAGCGGCAGAACCAAGGGGAGGCGGTGCCCCATTGGTTCCTGTGGCCGCTGGTGTGCGCCCGGGTGCGTTCCGCCTATGGCGCGCTGCGGGGCGGGAACCCAACCAACGCCGCTGTGGCCCAGCTGGCCGAGGCGTTGGCCGGCCGTTTGAGGGAGCGCTTTATTGTCCAGGCCGTCTTCACGGCCACCCCGCCCTTCCTGGCCGAGGCTTTGCAGGAGCTGGTCATGCGCGGCTTCCGTCGGGCGGTGTTGGTGCCCGTGGGTTGGGAGGGAGATCCCCAGGATATTCTGCACGAACAAGCCCGGCATTCCCGCGCCCAAGAGGCGGAGCTGGAGATCATCTACGCCGGCCTGTGTCCGGAGGTGGCTTTGCCCCCCGGGAGCGAGGGCCGGCGGTTGGCCCGATGGCTGGCCGGTCGGGCGCCGGAGGATCCGCCGGCCTGGGGCGAGGAGGCGTTGGCGGCTTTGCAGTGTGAGGTGCTGCGCCACGCTCCCCCGGAGGCATAGGGAAGTTCGCGGGGGATGGACCTTAGACCGGTTCGCCAAAGGGGGCGGGCAAGGCGCGGGCCAGGGCTTTGAGATCCACCGGTATGCCGGCCACCAGCCAAAGCACCCGGTCGGCCTGGCGCGCCATGAATTGGTTGGCGCGGCCCAAAAGGTCTCGATAGACGCGCCCCAGGGGATAGGCGGGCACCGCCCCCATCCCCACCGCGTTGGATACGACCAAAAGCGTCGTCCCCGCTTGCCGGCACAGGCTGCACAGGGCGTCCAAATCGGCCACGAGGGCCTGCTCGGCCCGTTGGGGGTTTGCTTCATCGGCCAGCAGGACGTTGGTGGCCCACATGGTGAGGCAATCCACGAGCACTACCTCGTAACGCGCCACGCAAGGCCCCAGGGCCAGAGAGATGTCGCGGGGCGCCTCCAAGGTATCCCAGCCTGCCGGCCGCGAGGCCCGGTGATGGGCCACCCGCTCGGCCATCTCCTCATCTTGGATGGTGGCCGTGGCCACGTAAAGCACCCGCGCGCCCAGCCGGCCGGCCAACGCTTGCGCGTAATCGCTCTTGCCGCTGCGCGCGCCTCCCAAAATCAGGATGATCTGTGGTTCGTGCATCGGGCCTCTTTCCAGCGGAGCACCAGCTCGCGAGAGGAAAAGAAATCTTCCACGGTAAAGACCTCCAGGGTCATCACGCCGGCGAAACCGGCCTGGGCCAAGGCGTCCAGGGCCGCGTCGAGACGTTCCTGGGGGACATGGGCCAGGGATTTATGGTCCCGCTCGGCGATGCCGTGCAGATGCACCACCCGGGTGCGCGGGGCCAAGCGCCGGATCCAAAAGGGCACATCCAGCCCCTGCAGCCAGAGATGGCCGATATCCAAACAGAAACTGAGGGGCAATCGCTCCAGGAGGGGCAGCATCTCTTGGTGGTCCCAGCGTTCCAGGTTTTCGATGGCCAGGCGCTCCGCGCCGCCGGCCTCCGGCGCCAGCTCCGCCAGGCCGGCCAGGCACGCCTCGCGCCAAGGGGCCCACGCGCCCGTGCGCAGCGGCTCGCGGGCGTCTAGATGGGCGATGTAGGCGTAGGGTTGCAGGGGGCGTGTCAGGGCGATGATTTTGCGCGCCAAGGCCAACGAAGGATCCCCAGGGGCGATATGCAGATCCAGGGGCAGATGCACCGTGTAGGTGAGATGATGTTCCCTCGCCAGAGCGCTCAAGGCGGCGATGGTGGTGGCGTCGGGGAGGTTGCTGTAGCCATCGGTCTCAAAGAGTACCAGCTCGATATCCTCCACCACCGGGCCGAGCTGGCGCACGTTGGGCAAGATGTCATCCCAATAGACGTAGGAGGTGGATCCCAGGCGAAAACGCGGTTCAGGCAATGTGCACCCCCCAGCCCAGCAGGATGACCAGCTCCACCATCTCACAGACCAGGCCATAGACGTCGCCGGTGAGGCCCGTGCCCAGCCGCCTCTGGGCCCAAGAGGCCAGGGCCCAAGCCGCCAGCCACCCCGCCAGGGCCACGCCCAAGCCGCGCCACCCTCCGCAGAGGGTCACCGCCAGGAGCGCAGTGGCGCTGGCCAGGGCCATTTCGCGTCGGCCCAAGAATTCTTGGAACATCTTGCCCAGGCCGCTGGGCCGGGCGTAGGGGAAGGCCCAGGTGACATACACCATGGCCCAGCGGCCCAAGATCGGCGCCAGGATCAGCCCAGGCCAGGGAGTGGCGACGATGGCCCGCCATTTGAGCAGCAAGAACAGCGCGCCGCCCACCAGGCCGTAGCTGCCCACGTGCACATCGCGGAGGATCTCCAAGCGGCGCTCCGGCGGCGCGGCCACCCACAAGGCATCGCAGCAATCCACGAGGCCGTCCAGATGCAGCCCGCCGGTGAGCACCACCCACAGGGCCAACGTGAGGGCTGCTGCCAGGTCTTGAGGCCAAAGAGCACCTGTGGCCCAGCGCCCCCCAACCAGCAGGAGCCCCACCACCAAGCCCACGAGGGGGAACCAGGCCATGCTGCGGGCCCAGGTGGCCTGGCTCAGCTCGCGCCTCAAGGGGATGGGCAGGCGGGTGAGGAACTGGAGAGCGGCCCAGAGTTCCATCTCAGATTTTCCCCGAGACCCCCGCGGAGGCGAAGGTGGCCATCTCGTTCAAGATGCGGCAGGCGGCCTCGGCCAATTGCATGGCCAACACCGCGCCGGTGCCCTCGCCCAGGCGCATGTTCAGGTCCAGGAGGGGCTCCAGGCCCAGGTGACGCCACATGGCCTGGTGGCCCACCTCCACCGAGTTGTGGGAGGCGATGCAATAATCTTTGACGAGGGGGCAGAGCCCCGTCGCAATCAAGGCGCCGGCTGTGGAGATGAACCCGTCCACCACCACCGGCAGACGATGGGCCGCCGCGGCCAGGATGATCCCGGCGATGGCGCCGATCTCATAACCGCCCACTTTGGCCAAGACGTCCAGCGCATCGGTGGGATCGGGCCGGTTGATCTGGAGCGCCCGTTCGATGACGGCGATCTTGTGCTCCAGGCCTTTATCGTCGAGCCCGGTGCCTCGGCCGGCCAGTTGTCTCACCGGCAGCCCCGTCAAGGCCGCCACGATGGCCGTGGCCGGCGTGGTGTTGCCGATGCCCATCTCGCCCGTGGCGATGATATCGAGCCCAGAGGCCAACTCGGCCTCCAACACAAAGATCCCTACCTCGATGGAGCGTTGTGCCTCCTCGCGGGTCATGGCCGGCCCTTGGGCCAGGTTGCGGGTGCCCCAAGCGATCTTGCATTCATACAGATCGGGATGGGCGGCCAGGTTCGCGGCCACGCCCACGTCCACCACCTTCACTCGCGCCCCGGCCTGGCGGGCCAAGACGCTGATGGCCGCGCCGCCGGCCAGGATGTTGGCCACCATTTGGGGCGTCACTGCCTGCGGAAAGGCGCTGACGCCCTCGGCCACCACGCCGTGGTCGCCGGCGCAGCAGATCACGGCCTTGTGGGCGATCTTGGGTTGGGGCTGGCCCGTGATGCCGGCGAGCTGCACCGAAAGCTCCTCCAGGCGGCCCAAACTGCCTGCAGGTTTGGTCAGGGTGTCTTGGCGCGCCCTGGCGGCGGCCATGGCCTCCTGGTCCAAGGGTTGAATCTCTGCGACGATGTGCGGGAATTCCATAGCTCCTCCAGAACGATGGCTTGGCTTGACGGATGCAAGCAATGGCAGAATTATACTTGGGGACAGGAAGAGAGCAAAAGAGCCTTCCCTGGAGGGTGTTGAAAAAAGGCGCGTAGAGGCCTTGCCCGCCGTCGGATGGAATCCGACGGCTCTGCTTGCCAAGCCCGCGCCGCGGGCTTACCATCCCCAGACGTCGGTTTCCAACCGACGGAACACGCTGCCCTGGCAAGATCCTTGGAAGGGACGGGCAAGCATGAGGTTTGCCCCTACTTTCTCGATATCCTGCCGTTTTGTTGTGCCGCGCTGGCTTGTGCTATAATCAATTGAGCGAAGGTCTTTTGGGCGGAGGTTGCCGTGGTCCGGGCCTCTTGGCTCGCGCAGAAAGAAGAGATTACGGGCGCCAAGGAGATTCTGGCCTTGCGGCCCTCGTTGGCGGCGGGATGGGCGCTGGTGTGCGGGGCTTGGGCCACGGGGGAATGGTCTTGGCGGGGGCTGCAACTTTTCCGTCTGGCGGCCGCTTGGTGTGTGGCCGATGTGCTTTTGGGGTATGCGCTGGGGCAGATGGTGCTGCTCAAGGAGATCCTTGGGCGAGCGCCGGCGTCCCCTTCAGCGGTTCGGGCCGTGGTGCGTTTCCCCTACGCCCAAGAAGGCGCGCCTGGGCAGCGCTTGGCCGAGGCTCTGAATGTGCGCCTTGCCCGTTGGCGTGAGCACCTGGGTCCCCCGGGAGGGCATGCTGCCCTGGCGGCCCTGCTTGGGGTGGGGCTATCTTTGGTGGTGGCCACCTATCTGGGGCGGGAGCCCTTAGTCTGGCTGGGCGGCGGGTTGGCCCTGGCCGCCGGGGTGTTCCTTTTGGCGGGGAAGAACGCCCTTGCCCTGGCGCGTTGGCTCGGCAGCCTTCGCTTGGCGTTGGCCCTGCTCTTGGGCCATGTCCTGCTGGCTCCGGTGAAGGGGATCGCGCTGGGGCTGGCCGTCTTGGTGGGCTTGGGCGCCTTGGCCAGGATGCCCTGGGCGCAACCTGCAAGCCGCCCGGCGCGCTGGCTTTCGCGGGCCGTGTGGGCTGCGTTGGTGGGGGCGCTCCTCTGGGCGCGCCAGCCGATCTTGGGGCTCGCCCTGGCGGCGGCAGCTCTGGCCGAGGAGGTGGCCCAGGGAAGGCGGCCCACGCTTCGAGGGGTGAACCTCTCCTTCGTTCCGGGGCAACTGGGCTGGCTTTTGGCCTGGCTATGCTGCGCCTGGGCCGTTGCACAAGGGTTCTAACGCCCATGGGACTTGCGGTGGGGATTGCCCTTTTGGGCGCGGCGTGCTTGTATTGGCTCTTGGTCATCACCGAGGGCACATACCTGGGGGCCAAGATCGTCACCCTGTTGTACGATTGGACGGCGGCGCGGTACGATCGCATCAAGGATCTGCGCTGGGTCCACGAGGTGCGTTTCCTGGGGGTGCCCTTGATGGAGGAGCTGGGCGCCGATCCGGCGCCTCGGGTGTTGGATGTGGCCACGGGCACAGGCCGCCTGCCCAAGGCGCTGTTGAGCCAGCCCGATTTCACCGGCGCCATCTGGGCCATAGATCGCTCGCGGCCCATGTTGCGCCAAGGGCAAAAGGCGCTGGAAGGATGCGACGGCCGCGTGCTCTGGATCCAAGCAGACGCGGACCATCTCCCTTGCGCCGATGAGTCCTTTGCCGGGGTGACCTGCCTGGAGGCGTTGGAGTTCATGGTGCGTCCGCAGGCCGTCTTGGCGGAGCTGCTGCGGGTGCTGGAGCCGGGCGGGGTGCTGTTGCTTTCCAACCGCGTCGGGCCAGAGAGTTGGTTCTTTCCGGGGCGGATCTGCGGCCGGGGGCGTTTAGAGCGCACGCTCCGTCGTTTGGGCTTGTACGAGGTGCGCACGGAACGCTGGCAGGTGCATTATGATCTGGTCTGGGCCCGCAAGCCGCCCTCGCGGTAATGCGCAAGGCGGCGGTGAGCCGTATCGCCCCGCAGGAGCTTGCCGCGGGAGGGCACTCCGGAGCGCTGGCTCTCCTCGTAGCGGCAAGATATAAAGCTGATGGCTGAACGCTGAAAGCTGAACGCCAAAGGAGGAGCGGATGTCGCCAAAGAAGGACTTTTTGACCCTGGGGGACCTCACCCCCCAAGAGCTGGAGGGGCTGCTGGCCTCGGCCCTCGCCCTCAAAAGAGAATGGGCCCAGGGGGGCAACAAACCGCGCCTGGCGGGGAAGACGCTGGCGATGATCTTTCAGAAACCCTCCTTGCGCACCCGTGTCTCCTTCGATGTGGGCATGGCCCAACTGGGCGGAAGGGCGCTATACATCGCGCCGGACGAGATCAAGTTGGGCCAACGGGAGAGCGTGCCCGACGTGGCCCGGGTCTTGAGCCGCTATGTGGATGGCATCATGGCCCGTGTCTTTGCCCATCAAGATCTGGTGACCCTGGCCCAATGGGCCAGCGTGCCGGTGATCAACGGCCTTTCGGATTATGACCATCCCTGCCAGGGCCTGGCGGACCTTTTGACCATCCATGAGAAGCTGGGCCGGCTGCGCGGCGTTACCTTGGCCTATGTGGGCGATGGCAACAACGTGCTCCACGCCCTGCTCTTGGGCGGCGCGCTGGCGGGGATGAAGGTGGTGGCCGCCACCCCTGCTGGCTATGAGCCCCAAGATGCGGTGGTGCGCCGGGCGCTGACCATCGCCCAAGGGACCGGCGGCGAGGTGCGCCTGTTGCGCGATCCGCGGGAGGCCGTGGCCGGCGCGGAGGTGATCTACACCGATACCTGGACCAGCATGGGCCAGGAGGCCGAGGCGGAGCAGCGGCAACGGATCTTCCCGCCCTATCAGGTGAACGCCGCCCTCTTGGCCCACGCCGCGCCCCAGGCGGGGGTGATGCATTGCCTGCCCGCCCATCGGGGCCAAGAGATCACCGATGAGGTGGCCGATGGGCCTCAGTCCTGGATCTTTGACCAGGCCGAGAACCGCCTACATGCCCAGAAGGCTATTCTGGTAGCTCTGCTCGAAAGGTGATGATCCCGTGGCCAATGTATTATGGATCTTGTCCAAGCTCAACGTGCGCAACCTGGTGGATATCCTGCTGGTTGCCGCGGTGATCTATGGCGTGCTCCTTTTGGTGCGGGGCACCCAGGCGATCCAACTGCTCCGTGGGGTGATCCTCCTGGCCCTGTTTGTCGCCCTCATCGGCAGCATCGCCGGCTTTACCGCCTTTAACTGGCTGCTCAAGAGCGGCGGCCAAGCCCTGGCCGTGGTGGTGGCCATCATCCTCCAGCCGGAGCTG
>DAOTZU010000218.1:0-1656 GCA_034433995.1 Anaerolineae bacterium | reverse complement strand
ATCCTCTTCTTTTGGCCCGTCACCGTGGGCGGCAAGACGCTGCTCCCCGCCGACAACGTCTTTGCCTGGGAGCCCTGGCGCAGCTACGCCGCCGAGGCCGGCGTCGGCATCCCCCACAATGGTCTGCTCAGCGATCTTTACCTGGAGAATTACGTCTGGAAGCGTTTCATCGTCCAATCCCTCCGGGCGCGGCAGCTCCCGCTGTGGAACCCCTATATTTTAGCCGGCGTGCCTTTTTTGGCCGCGGGGCAACATTCAGCCCTCTACCCGCCCAGCGTGCTGTTTTATCTCCTGCCCCTGCCCGCGGCCTATGGCTGGTTCGCCGCGTTGCATCTTTTCTTGGCCGGGGCCTTTACCTATCTTTTGGAGCGCACCCTGAAGCTGGGACGGGTGGCCAGCGCCTTTGCCGCCGTGACGTTCATGTTCTGTGGCTTCATGGTCACCCACAACGTCTTTCCCATGATCGTCGCCGCGGCGGTGTGGTTGCCCCTCTTGCTCACGGTGATCGAGCGCGTCGTCCGCCGGGCGGAGGAGGGCGGCTCCCTCATCGGGCAGATCCCTTGGGCGGTGATGGGTGCCCTGGCGCTGGGCATGGTCTGTTTGGCCGGCCATCCAGAGATGTATTATTACGTGGCCCTCATCTGTGCGGCCTTTGCCCTGTGGCGGCTGGGTGGCCTGGCGTGGCGCCAAAGGCGCTGGTCCATTACGGCGAGGACGGCCCTCGTCCTGGCGTTCATGGCCATCCTGGGGATCGGCCTCGGCAGCGCCCAGTGGCTGCCCCTCCTGGAGCTGGTGCGGCAGAACTTTCGCACCGGCAGCGCCACCCTGCGCGAGATCCTGGGTTGGGCCTATCCCCCCCGACGGATCATCTCCCTCTTCTTGCCCAACTTTTTTGGCAACCCCACCCATCATAGCTACTTTGACCTGTTCTCCTGGCAGCGCGTCCCCGTCACCCATAACGCCCTGGGCGAGCCGAGCGACACCATCTACTGGGGCATCAAGAACTATGTGGAGGGGGCCAGCTACCTTGGCCTGCTGCCCACCCTTTTGGCCTTGGTGGCCTTGGTGCGCTGGCGGGGCCGGCATATCGGCTTCTTTGGCCTCACTGCGCTTTTTTCCATCCTTTTCGTCTTTGGTTCGCCTCTGTATGCGGTGGTCTATCACCTGCCCGGTCTGAACCAGGTGCACTCGCCCTTTCGCTGGATCTACCCGTACAGCCTGAGTATGGCCCTCCTGGCCGGGATGGGGCTGGAGGCCCTGGGGGCTCGTGGGCCGGAAACGACCCGGCGCCGGCCCAAGATGGCACGTTGGCTCACAGAACGCCTACTGCCCCCGCTGGTTGCGGGCGGGGGGGCGGCCCTCCTGGTGGTGTTGGCCCTCAGCCTGATGTTCAAGGACCGGGTGGCGGCGCTGGCCGAGGGCGTGCTGCACAGCCTGGCCCTCGCCCCCCAGGCCTTTGCCGATGGGCGCATGTTTTTCTCCTATCAGTTCGGCAACCTGCTCTTTTTTGCCCTCATGGCGCTGCTTGCCGGCCTCGCCTTGGCCTTGCGCCCGCGTTTCCGGCGGGCCGCCGGGTGGGGAGGGGTGGTGGTCCTCCTCACCTTGGGCGAGCTCTTTTTCTATGGCCAGGGCTTTTTCCCCGCCAACGACCCCAAA
>DAOTZU010000217.1:0-5976 GCA_034433995.1 Anaerolineae bacterium | reverse complement strand
GCCACCTTTAAAATCCTCACCGGTTTTGTGGAGCCCCACATTTTCGCCGGCTTTAGCGGCGGCCCCAAGGCCATCCTGCCCGGCGTGGCCGGGTTCGAGACCATCATGGATAATCACAGCTACGAGATGCTCAACCATCCCGCGGCCACTTGGGGGCGAACGGAGGGGAACCCGGTGTGGGAGGAGATGCGCGAGGTGGCCGCGTTGGCCCGGCCCGATTTTCTCCTCAACGTGACCCTCAATCGGGAGCGGCGGATCACCGCCGTCTTTGCCGGCGACGTGTTCCAGGCCCACGCCCAGGCGGTGGCGTTCGCCCGGCAAAGGGCCATGGTGCCCGTGGATGCGCCGTGCGACATCGTGCTCACCACCAACAGCGGCTATCCTTTGGATATCAACCTGTATCAGGCGGTGAAGGGGATGTCTTGCGCGGCGCAGATCGTCAAGCCCGGTGGGAGCATCATCATCGCCGCCGAATGCTGCGACGGCGTGCCGGAATACGGGGAATATCGCCGCCTGGTGCACGAGGGCGGCTCGGTGGAGGGCATCTTGCGCTTGGTCGGTCAGCCCGGTTTTCGCTGCCACGATCAATGGGAGGCCCAGCTCCAGGCGCAGGTGCAACAGCGGGCCGAGGTGTACGTCTATAGCGCTTACCTATCCGACGAGGAGCTCCGGGGGATGCTCTTCCAGCCCTGCCGCGATATCGAGGCCACGCTGGCAGAGCTCCTCCGGCGCCATGGGCCTGGAGCCAGGGTCGCTGTCTTGCCTGAGGGGCCGCAGACTATCCCCTACCTGCGCTAACGAGGCCGGCGCAGGGGGTTACTCCTCCACGATCCTTTCCACCACGATGGAGCAATTGCTGGCCAGGGCGGCAAAGGCGCCCACGGCGGCCAGCACCGGCGCCAGGATGACGCCCACGGCGGCGATGGTCAGGGGCAGCTCCATCACCGTCTGGCCATCCTGTTTGATGACGATGCGGCGAATGTTGCCCTCGTGGACCAGCGCTTTGATTTTCTCCACCAGCTCGGATCCAGAGACCTTGAACTCTTCACGTTTGACGTTTTGCTCTTCGGCCATAAGGCTCCTTTCCGTATCTCCAGAGATGAGGGGCATCCACTTTTTTATACGCCGCACAGGGCGCCGAGTTGCGGCATGGGGACTTTTGCCAAGCCGGCGCTTTTGTCTACAATGCGCTCAACGCACGCACATCGAGGTTGTCTCATCATGGATTCCCAGCCATCCGCGTCGGAGCTACCTCCGGCCCAACCCGCAAGTTATCCCAAAGCCTGGTGGCGCGAGCTGCTGGATACGATCTTGCCGGCCTTGGCCATCGTTTTGGTCATCAATCTGTTCCTGGCCCAACCGCGCACCGTGCATGGGCAAAGCATGGAGCCCAACCTCCATGAGAACGAGCGGGTGATCTTGGACCTTCTCTCCTACCGTTTCCGCGAGCCCCGGCGCGGGGAGATCATCGTCATCGAGCTGCCCGAACGCCACACGGATCCCCTCATCAAGCGCGTCATCGGCCTGCCCGGCGAGACGGTGGAGATCAAAGGTGGGAGCGTGTACATCGACGGCCAACCCCTGGTGGAGCCCTACCTGAACCAGAGCACGCTGGGCAATATGGCGCCGCAGATCGTCCCCGAAGAGCATGTCTTTGTCTTGGGCGATAACCGTGGGGCGAGCAACGATTCGCGCTATTTCGGCATGGTGCCCTACTCCCACATCATCGGCCGCGCCTGGTTGCGCTATTGGCCCCCTTCCGAGATCGGCCTCGTGCGCTGAGCCCTCAGGGAACCAAAAACCTCCTTCTGGCGTCCAATGGATGCTGGTAAACGAAGCTGCCAACGAGGTCCGGAATGGCGGACCCGAGGAGGTTTTCGATGCCCAAATGGTTATGGTTCTTTTGGGGATTTGGCGTTGCGCTGATCTTGATGGGTGTGGTCTTGCTCAAGCCTTTGGAGCACTTGAGCGCCAACCAGGACACTCCCCAGATCACCCCCTCACCGACGGCCAGGCCCACGCCGATGGTGCCGCCTTCGGCCACGCCGGCGCCCACGCCGCTGCCTGCGGAGCCTTCCCTCACCTGGCGGCGCGAGGGTGGCATCGCCGGCTTCTGTGATGTGCTTACCATTGACGACAAGATCGCGCTGCACTATGGCCGCTGCGGCACGGGGCTGCGGTTCGCCGAGCTGACCGCCGAGGAGCTGCGTGCCTATTGGGTGTACGTGGCCCGTTATACCTCTTTCGAGTTCACGCGGCAGGATAACCCCGGCGGCCCCGATAACATGACCGTGCGTCTGAGCTTTGTGGGGCGGGGCGCGCGGGTGCCCACCGCGGAGGAGCAGGCGGAGGTGGCGCGGTGGGTGAGCGCCATCTATGCCCGTCTCCTCACGGAGGAGCAGCGGGCCGAGCTTGTGGCCCAGGCGCGGCTGGACCTGGCCCGGCGGTTGGGCATCTCGCCCGATGCCATCCGCACTGTGGCGGTGGAGGCGACCACCTGGCCCGACGCCTGCCTGGGGATCGCCGAGGAGGGCGTCTTTTGTGCCCAGGTGCTCACCCCCGGCTATCGCATCATCCTGGAGGCGAACGGCACGCGCTATGAATATCGCACCAATCAGCAAGACCTGGTGCGGGCGGTGAAGCAGGCCCAAGCTTCGCCCACCGCCGCCCCTACGGCCCAACCCACGCCGACCGAGCTGCCCACCGCCGCGCCGACGCCGACCGCGTGCCCTACGCCCCTTCCCACCTGGACGCCTTGGCCGGTGACCATCACCGATTGGCGCGGGGAATATTACGGGAATCCCGAGCTGCAGGGCGCGCCGGTGCTTGTGCGCAACGACCGCGAGGTACATTTCGACTGGGGCTATGGCGCCCCCGCTGCACCGGTGCCGGCGGATTATTTCTCGGCGCGGTGGTCGCGGCGGATCCACTTTGAGGAGGGGATCTATACCTTTCGCCTGGAGGCCGATGACGGCGTGCGGCTCTGGGTGGCGGGAAACTTGGTCATTGACCGCTGGCGTGGAGGTTACGGCGTGGATACGGTCCGGCAGCAGATCTGGACCGGCGATCACGATGTGGTGGTGGAGTATTTCGAGCTGGCCGGCACGGCCCTGGTGCGCCTGAGCTGGCAGCGCGAGCAGGAGCCGCCCAAACCTACGCCGGTGATCACCGCTTGGCGGGCGGAATACTATAACAATACCGACCTTGCCGGCGCGCCACGGGTGGTGCGCAACGAGGACGAGATCGCCTTCGATTGGCGTGAGGGTTCGCCCGATCACAAGGTGAACCGGGATTACTTTGCGGCCCGTTTCACCCGCACAGTGGAATTGCCCGCCGGCAGCTATCGCTTTTACGTGGTGGTGGATGATGGCGCGCGGGTGTATGTGGATGACCGGCTGATCTTGGATGCCTGGACCGAGGGGATCCGGCGGCTGTTGACCCGCGACGTGGAACTGGCAGGGGGGAGCCACACCTTCCGGGTGGAATATTTCGAGCAGACCGGCGGCGCGGCCCTCTTTTTCCGCTGGGAGCGCCTCAATCCCAACACCCTGAGCCGCAAATTGCCCTTGGGGCGGGGCGCGGTGTTTGCAGGATGGCTGGATTGACAAACCTTCCCCTCTCTGCTATACTGGCAGCCGTCGGGATGGAGAGGTGCCATCCGGCCTTGAGGAGGGATGGCAGAGCGGTTTATTGCGGCGGTCTTGAAAACCGTTGATCGCAAGATCCGGGGGTTCGAATCCCTCTCCCTCCGCCTTGACCAACGTCATAGTCTCCTGGGGAGGTGCCGGAGAGGTCGATCGGGACCGCCTGCTAAGTGGTTGTAGGGCTTTTAAACTCTACCCAGGGTTCGAATCCCTGCCTCCCCGCCTGAAAAGTGAAAAGTGGGG
The DNA here is from genome assembly GCA_034433995.1 of Anaerolineae bacterium. GTDB lineage: Bacteria > Chloroflexota > Anaerolineae > UBA1429 > UBA1429 > DAOTZU01. The sequence goes on along the minus strand of DAOTZU010000217.1, from coordinate 2,089 downwards.
CAACCATGTTGAACAGGCTGCCCCACTTTTTTGCACCGAGCGCGTCCCTTGACCACAACGCCCGCCCTCGCGCGCCGGATCCCTTGCCAGAGGTGTTGCTCCGGCGGCTCAAGCTCGGTCTCAGGCCAGCGGCAGGCAGCACGTCCTGGACCTCTTCCCGCGTTCCGCCCTGGAAGATCAGTAGCTTTCCAGGAAATTGCGCACTTGGGCGTAACTAAAGACAGGGCCATCGGTGCAGACATACTTTTCTCCCAGGTTGCACCGACCGCACTTGCCCAGGCCGCATTTCATCTTGGCCTCCAAGGTCATCATCATCTGTTCGGGGGCGAAACCGAGTTTGGCCAAGGTGAGCATCACAAACTTGATCATGATGGGCGGGCCGCAGGTGATGGTCACAGCGTTGGTGGGGGAGGGGGCCACTTGCTCTAATAAGTCGGTGATCAGCCCCACGTTCCCCTTCCAAGTCTCATCGGCCTGGTCCACCGTGAGGTGGAGCTCGGTGTTCGGGGCCGCGCGCCAGCTGGCGAATTCTTCTTTGAAGATGAGCAAGGATGGCAGACGAGCGGCCCACAGGATGATCAGCTTGCCATAATCTGCCCGATGGTCCAGGACCGTGTGAATCACCGGGCGCAACGGCGCTCCCCCAATGCCCCCGCCCAAGAGGATGATATTCTTGCCGCGCATCTCTTCCAGGGGGAACCAGTTGCCAAAGGGGCCACGCACGCCCACCACATCGCCCTCTCCCAGGCGATGCAGGGCACCGGTGACGGTGCCGATCTTGTTCACGGCGAACTCTAGGACTTCGGAGCGTTGCGCTGTGGAGGTCAGGCAGAAAGGCGCCTCTCCTACCCCAAAGACGGAGAGGAACGCAAATTGGCCGGGGCGATAAGCGGGGTACAACTGAAACCCGCCTTTGCCTTCTTGCCGTTGGGCAAGCGACACTTGGAACAGCTTGATATCGGTGGCCAGGTCTTTTACGCCCACCAGGGTACCGAGGGTTGGCCGATACGGATTCAGCACCAAAGCCATCTTTACTTCCCTCACAATGCCGCTAAACCTTGGAGCACCTCAGTGATATCCACATTGACCGGGCATTGGGCAATACAGCGGCCGCAGCCCACGCAGGCGACGGGCCCAAAATCTTCAGGATAGTAGCAGAACTTGCAATAGAAACGGTTGCGTAAGCGCTCCATTTTGGTCGGCCGGGGGTTGTGCCCGCCGGCGATCCGCCGGTAGCCCTCGGCCATGCAGCTATCCCAAGCGCGCAAGCGCTCGATCTCCTTGTGCGAGATCTCGGCATCGCGAATGTCAAAGCAGCGACAGGTGGGACAAACGTAGGCGCAGAGCCGGCAGCTCAAGCAGCGGTCGCTCAAGCGCGCCCAAAAGGGGCGCTCAAAATAATCGGGCCAAGCCTCCGCGGGCAAGATGGGCACTTGGTCTGGGTGGACGGTCGGCTTGGGCGGGGCGCCCGCCGTCTCTTGCAGGGCCAACGCGCCTAAAAGGGCTTTGCCCTTGGGGGTGATCACCTGGATGGCATAAGTGCCATCCAGCTCGCTGAGCATCAAGTCCACGTCATCTGGTGCATCTGGCGCCAGGCCCAAGCTGGTGCAGAAGCATGTGGCGCCCATCTCCCGGCAGGCGAGGCCGATGAGGGTTGTCCTCTCCCGCCGTGTGGCATAGTAGGGATCGGCCGGCTCCTTGGCGATGAGGAGCGCGTCGAGCACCCGCAGGGCCCTGGCGTCACAAGGGCGCAGACCAAAGATGACCTGTTGCTGATCCAGGGAGGGCTCCTCGATCAGAAAACCCTCCTTTTCCCTTCTGATGGCCAAGATGGACTCGGTGGGGGGCAGAAAGTACTCTTTGGCGGAGAGATCGGTCTTTTTAAAATCCAGGGCGATCTCGGCGCTATGGCGCACGGGCCTGTAGAGCATCTTTTCCCCCACAAGCTTGGGCCCGATGAGGGTGAAGCGTCCCGCCAGCTCTTCCAACCAGGCCAGTAGCTGTTCTCGCCCGATGGTTTTCATCGCTCTCCCAGCCTTTCACAAGGGCAGCTCCTCATCTTGCCTAAAAGTGGCCAAGGGGGGCGGGG
>DAOTZU010000216.1:0-9408 GCA_034433995.1 Anaerolineae bacterium | reverse complement strand
TCTAGATCGTGTTCCGCCCGGTCGCAAACATCGCAGCCTGGCTGATAGAAATAAGCCATGTGGATCAAGGGTTGCCCCGCCCCAGGGGGAAGGGTGGGTTGGGCCGTCAAGGTCTTGCCGGCGCTGACGGTCAGTTGGGCGGCGACAGCGGCGGCATGGACTGCCTCACACTCGCTGCATTCCCCTGTATCCGGCGTGGCCGTGGGGCGGGGTGTGGGGGTATCGCCGCACTCGCAAGGCGGGGTGATGGCGGTGTAGGTGGGCACGACGGCGCCCACCTCCGGCAGGGCCACGCCCCCTCGGCCCAAGTAAAACACGATCAACTCTTCGAGCCTGGCGCGAATCTGGCCATCGCCGACGAGGGCCTCCTGACCGATAAAGACTTCGGGGATGGAGCTGGAGACAACCTGGAATTTGGCCTCCAAATCGAGCATCAGCTCAAAATTATCGCCCTCGTTGATGTTGCGCTCCTCCACCACCAAGCGCTCGCCATAGGCCACCTTGAGCGGCTCCAACACCTCTCGGTGCACGGCCTCACAGACGGAACAGTGCGGATCGTAAAAGTAGTAGAGATGGACTGCCCCATCGGCATAACCCAGGGGCGCGAGGGCCAGCCCCAAGAGGGCGCTCAGGCCCAGGAGCAAGGCCAAGAGTGTTTTCGGGGAGCGGATGATGGACGCAATAGAACGCATGAGCATCTCCTGCACTGGGCATTCACTCTAGATTGAGCAAGCGGCGCAATTGTTGGCGTTGGGAGGCATATTCCGGCGCTTCAAGGACCGGGCAAGCCCCCAGGTCCGCGTTTCCTGCCGCCAATTGCAGGGCAAAGGCGAGACAGGTTGGCTGATTGCAGGCTTTACAGTTCGTCTTGGGCAGGAGTTTATAGATCTCTAACCCCGTGGGGCGTTTTCTCATCTCCGTCCGGGGGCTGATCTCTTGGCGGCGTTCCCAAATTGCGTTGATCTCCCGGATCAGCGCCTGCACCAACCGTTCGGCATCGGCGCGGTCCAGCACATTGCTTATCGCCACCTCGTGCGGGCGGATGGCGATGGCGTGTCCGCCGGAGCGCCGGGTCAGCACCTGGGCCGTATGGTCGTAGATGGCATCCGGCCAGACGGCGTTCAGATAGGGCAGAACCTCGCCGATATCCTCCTCCAGGCTGGCGAACGCCGACCAGCGCTCGCTGCCGGGCTCACAGGGCGGCGAGGTCACTTGGAGCTGATAATTCTCAATCAGCATGATCCTCCTTAGAAAGTGTGGTGCGGCGAGCCAGGGCCTGATAGACGTTTTTGCCCCGCACTCGGGGCATCGCCTTGGTGGCCAGCTCCTCTAGTTCGGCCATAAGGGGTTCCAACGCATGGCCAGGGAACCCAAGGATGCACTCGCTCTCGGCCATATCGGTGGCTTCGCGGCAACCGTAACACCCCAGCGAGGCGTTGAGCCTCTGTTCCACAAAAGGCAGGATGGTGCCATCCACACAAGTGGCCTGCAAGATCGCCGTACTGAAGGTGAGCCGGCCCCCCGTCCGGCGCACAGAGGCCAGGGCAAGCCACATGAGGTGTTCGGGTTGCGATTCGATCACCACCACATCCGGCTCGTAAGGGGCCTCTCCCAGGGGACAAGCGGCGACGGCCCGATATTGCCCCATGGGGAGACGGGGCATCGAATGGATCGTACGAGATCCTGCTTCCCGGCTGGCCAAGATGCCATAGGCGGCAAGCATCTCCCCGGTTTCCAACTTCTCTGGGAGCGGCTTGAACCCCAACGCCGCCGCGGAGGCCGGGCAGGCGATCGTCTCAGGCAGGAGCAAAACTTGGTGGCCGGCCCTTGCTTGCATCAGCATCTGACAATAACGGATGCCCTCCGGCGAGCCGAAACCAGCGGGCAGGGGTTCACCCTGCGGGATGAACCGGATGGCAATGGGCGCATGTTTCAATCCCAGAATTTCGGTCAATCTTTGGCTGAGCACCTCAAGACGTGGCATCATTTACCTCCGGCAAGAGCTTGATCAAACTTGTTCCATGTAGTGCTGCACCGCTTGGCGCAGGAATTCCTCGCTCAAGGTTCCATAGGCCGAGGCAATCTCCAGAATGCGCCGGGGGATGCGCAAAGTTTGTGGATTGAAGCCCTCACGTTGCTTGAAGGCGTGTTTGCGGCGCAGGATATCCGCGCCCAGTTGCTCAAGGGCTTCGGCCGACCAATCTTGACCGGTGACCGCTAGGGCCCGCTGCACAATATCCATAGTGTAAACCCCCCGGGCAAAGAAACAAATCCCCAGGCTGATCAAAACCTGCCGCCAGCGTTCTTCGCGGAGCAGGGCCTCGGCAAGCTGTTGTGGATCCAGGGTCTCACCTTTTTTGAGGGCAGTCTGGTCAACGCTGTAGCCAGCGCTATCGAGATGGCTATGACGTGCGCCGGTCAAAAAAGTGAGATATCCTCCCGGTCCGGTATGATAACCGGGCATCTCATTCCCGCCAAAGGCCAAGGCAAAATCTTGGCCTCCATAGCGGGCCGCCGCATATTCGGCGCCATGGCCCAACGCCCGATAGAAATCATTAGGGGCGCTGATAATCTTTTGCACAGCTTGGCTGTAGCCTGTATAGTCTCCCCAAGCGAGCTGAACCCCGTCGGTTTCGGCCGTCGTGATCAAGCCCTTCCCCAAAGCTTCTGTGGCCCAAGCCAGGGTGACGCCAGTGCTCATGGCATCAAGCCCCACGCGATCAACTTCTTCTATCAACCGCAACATTGCGGCGGGTTCCACAAGGCCTAACATACTTCCTAAGGCAAAAATGGGCTCATAATCATAACTAATCATAGAGGTCTTGAAAAAGTATGGCTCTTTGGGATGAGGGGTGCGCAAGGCGGCCAGATGGATGCAAGCGATAGGGCAATGGGTACAGGCCACGCGGCGGCCCAGATAGTGTTGGGCCAAATCTTCTCCGGTGATCGCCTCGACCTGGTCTTCGGGTAGGGTGTTGGCTTGAAGGTTGCGTACCGGCAAGGCGCGGATAGCATTGAGCGCGGCAACGTTGATGGGCGTGCCGAGCTCGTGATACTTGCGCATGGCCTCCGACTCGGTCGCATGCTTAAAGATCTCGTTATAGATTTGTTGAAAGGCGCGCCGATCGGTTACGGGTAAACTCATTTTGCCGGCAACGACCACCGCCTTTAGGCGTTTGCTGCCAAAGACGGCCCCCAGGCCAAGGCGCCCAAAGTGCCGATAGGTCTCGGTGATGACGCTGGCGTAGGTAATACCGCGCTCACCTGCCTGACCGATGCGCATGATCGTGCGGTAGCCGGAGCCAGGCTCTCGGTTGCGGATGGCCTTGGCCACCGTGCCGCTATCCGGCACGTCCCACAAACCCGAGGCATCGCGGAAGCGGACCTGCTCACCATCGATGACGAGATAGATTGGGGTGAGGCTCGCCCCGCGAATCACGATGGCCCCATAGCCTGCCATGCGTATGGCCACTGCGCTCCGTCCACCGGCGTGGCTTTCGCCCAGGTTGCCGGTATGGGGTGATTTGAAAAGCGCCGCCGTCTTGGAGGCCATGGGGAAAAGCCCCACAAGAGGCCCCACGGCCAAGATGATTGGGTTCTCGGGCCCTAAAGGATCGGCTCCCACAGGGCATTCTTCTTCCAACAGCCGGATGCCGGCGCCAACGCCGCCCAATCCTGCTTGAAAGATATCCGGGCGTCCCTCGATCCAAAATCGCCGTTTGGAGAGATCAATGTAAAGGACCCGGCAGATCGGATCCCGACAAACCTGGTCATATAGGCCTTGGTTCGGTTGGCCGCAGAAGTGACCAGCTTCTAGAGGCATGCTGGCTCTCCTCGATCTCTTCCAGACGAATGACATCATAGAGGCAAAAATCGACGCAATAGCCGCAGTACAGGCAGATCAGGGGCTTGTTCACTGCCGCATCCCAAAAGATCGCATTAAAGGGACATGCCTGCTGACAACTTTGGCAGCCGATGCACAAGTCGGGACGCAGCTTGACGCCTCCGCCTTCGCGCACGAGGAGCGCATCGGTAGGACACACCCGGGCACAGGGAGGGTCCGCGCAGGCGCGGCAAACGGAAACCTCAAAACCGTTCTCGAACCCGCCAGCGGAATGCACGCTGATCCGTGCGAGGGCCAACCCAGCAACGCCCTGCCTACGCGCACAGGCGAACATGCAAGCTTGACAGCCTACACAACTATCGGCATCTACCACAGCTAAACGTTTGGCCATTTTGCCCTTCCGTATCCGTTGGCTGATGGGAGCAAAGCACGGGATAACGCGCCTCGCCTCCCGATTCCTTGCTTGTCTTGTTTCAGGTGTACCAATCGCTCCGGGTGAGCGGGAAGTGACTAACCCCGCCTTTGTCAGGCTTGACCAGCAGCGTCTGATAGAGGTTCAAGCGTCCGGTGGTAAAGCCATAGGCCGAGCCAGACATGAACAAGCGCCACACCCGATAGGTGGGTTCGTTAACATATTGCAGCGCTTGCTCATGGTGGGTCTCCAAGCGACGCACCCAGTGACGCAGGGTCAAGGCGTAATGTTCGCGCAGGCTCTCGACATCGCGCACTTCAAAACCGGCCTTTTCCGCGGCTTGGAGTGTGATATGGATGGGCACCAGCTCACCATCGGGGAAAACATAGGTGTTGGAAAAGCTTTTGCCCCGCTTTGGCGCGTCGCTGCCGCGCCTGGCGATGCCGTGGTTCAGGAACACGCCGCCAGGCTTGAGCAGCCCCCAGGCTTGCGCAAAGTAAGCGGGCAGTTTGGCCGCGCCAACGTGCTCAAACATCCCCACGCTGACCAAGACATCGTACGCTTCACGATCGCGCATCTGTCGATAATCGCGCACCAAAACGCGGCAGCGTTCGCCCAGGCCCTCGGCACGGATGCGCTCTTGGGCCAAGTCAGCCTGGGGCTGGCTAAGGGTGATGCCCGTCGCGTCCACACCATAAGCGCGTGCCGCATGCAGCACCAGGCCGCCCCAGCCGCAGCCAATATCGAGCAGCCTCTGCCCGGGCTTGAGCCGCAGCTTGCGACAAATATAATCGAGCTTGCGCTCCTGGGCTGGCGCCAGGTCTTCATCCTCAGACTGGAAATAGGCACAGGAGTAGACCATAAGCGGATCCAGCCAGAGACGGTAAAAGTCATTGGATACGTCATAATGATAGGTCACTGCCTGACGGTCGCGCGCCAGGGAGTGCTTGCGCCCGCTGACTTGAGCCCGGCCACGGGCGTCGGCGGCCAGTTGCCTCAGGGCGGTCGCGCGGCGGCTTTCCTGGGGCAAAAGCCAGAGCCAGCGCATCAGGCGCAACCGTTGTGGCCAGGAAGGAGGATCAAGGGCCAACCTCTCGGCAGCGCCATAGATGGTCTCCAGGTTACCCTCGATATCGAAATCGTCATAGAGATAAGCCTCACCCAAAGTCACTTCGTCGCCAGGCAAGAACATGGCCCGCAGGGCTCCGGGATGTTTGAGCACCAGGGTGGCCCGGCGAGGAGTGTCGTCGGGCCAATAGGTGCCATCCCACAGACGCACATTGAACGTGGTGACCTGGCCCAAAAGGGCCTCGAGCAACGCGCGGGTTAGCGCCTCCGGTGTAAAAGATGGTCTGGACATGGTTCCATCTCCTTGGCCGCTTTGGCTCACTCTCCCAACATACCACGCACGATGACATCCACGGCGACTTCTTCGTCCAGACCGCGCGCCATGAGCGTCTCCAGTTGTTTCTTGTCCACGGTACCGATCGCTGCCTCGTGGGTCACCTGAGCCTGGTCGTTGGTGACGCGCACGATGGGCGTCGCCCGGGCGATGGCCTGGTCACGCACGATCTCCACACAATCCACGTGGCCGCGCGCCAAGGGAGCGTTGCCCTCCGTGGTGCCAAAGACCTCGCTGCGCGCCCGGTCTCGCACGGCGATGCGCGACTTGGCCAGCCCCCGCGCCCGTGCTCCGTTCAGGCGAATCGTCTCCCGCACAATGATCTCGTCATCGCCGTAGCCCATCACCTTGGCATCCAACTCGGCCACGCCGTCCTCGGCGACATCCACCTCATAATCGAAATCCACCTTGCCCGCCCGACCCCGGCTCAACCCAAAGGCAGAAGAATAGCGTCCGCCCTTGTCCACAGCGACCCGCGCCTTGGGCAACACCTCCACGCCGCCCGTCTGGCCGTGATAATGGGTCTCCTTGTAGCGCATGGTAGCCCCTTCACCCACGTGGATCGTGCCCTCCATGATATGCTGCACATGGGTGGCGTTCGGGAAGGTACAATGCGCGATGAACTCGACGCTCGCCCCCGCACCGATCTCGAATATCGAGACGATGCGCTGCACCCCCTCCGCCGGGAGCACGCCAAAGCACAGGTGCACCGGCAGTCCCACTTGCGTTCCGGGCTCGACGACGACGTGGGCCTTGACCCCATCTGGCAACTGCTCAGCAGTCATGGTGAGCCCAGGGATGCTGTTGGCGCCGAGCACCTGATTCTCGCTGACCACCAGGCTCGCCACCTTGGGCGATTTAAGAAACTGAGGATTGCCGCCCGATTCCTCATAGGCCCGCAAGATCTGCTCAAAGTCACTCATATGCAACCTCTTCTTCCACGCGCTCGGCCCGGTCGCAAGGGCGACAGCAACGGGCGTAGCGGTCACACACTTTGTCGGGGTTGCCGGTTTGCACGATCTGCCCTTCGCAGATCAACGAGGCCGTATCGGCGATGGCCACCACCTCATCGCGATGGCTGATGAGCAACACGGTGGATCCTTCCTCGGCCAGGCGATGAATCAATCGGGCGATATCTGCCAGGCTCAAGGTGTCGATCCCCGAGTCGGGTTCATCCAAGATCGCCAACTTGGGTGCCATGGCATAGACTGCCGCCAACTCGATCCGTTTGCGCTCGCCCCCCGAGAGCGATTCGTCAACGAATCGCCGCAGGTAACTCGCATCCAAATTCACGGCCTCGAGCGCCGCTCGCACGCGCTGGATGTCCGGTTGGCGTTGCCCCAGGCTCAGGTATCGCTCCACCGTCAAGCCCTCAAAACGCGCCGGCTCCTGCCAGGCGAGGGTGATGCCCAGCTTGCCGCGCTCGCTGATACTGTGCCGCGTAATGTCTTGACCTTCAAAGAGAATCTGCCCTCGAAGCGGCACGTACCCTGCCGAGCCCATCAGCGCGTAGGCCAAGGTGCTCTTGCCTGAACCGTTCAAACCTAAAACGGCGTGGACGCTCTGGCGGCTGACCGCGAGGTTTACCCCCCGCAGGATTTGCCGGCCCTCGCGCGCAACCCATAAATCAACGATCTGAAGAATTAATCCGTTTTCCATAGACTTCTTTCTTTTAGTGTGTCCTCGTCCTCATGACCCATTTATGCAGTTCGGCCACTACCGAGGGCACGAGCAACAAGGGCAGGATGATCTCCCACTGCGCCCAGCCAAGGGACGTGGTGTTAAAGACCGGCTGCAAGAAGGGAATGTAAACGACGGCCAAAAGTAAGACCAGTGAAGCCGCAACCGCATAAAACATGTATTTATTACTAAGAAGGCCGATCTCAAACAGGGAGCGGCGCTCGGAGCGCGCCGTAAAAGCGCGCAACAGTTCTGAGCCGGATAGAGTCACAAAGGCCATCGTATGGGCCATCGTTGGGATATCGGCGAAGCGGCGCAGTCCCCAGAGATAGGCCCCCAAGACGGCCGCGGTGATGGCCGCCGTCTGCACGGCGATGCCCGCCCACATGGGCCGATTGATGACCGGCTCTTGGGGTGGGCGGGGGGGCCGATCCATGATATCTGGCTCGCCCTTTTCTATTCCCAGCGCCAGAGCCGGGGCCCCATCGGTGATCAGGTTCAGCCACAACAACTGGATGGCTGTAAGCGGAGAGGAGAGGTTGGCCAAGATGGCCAAAAAGATCACCATGATCTCGGCGACGTTGCAGGAGAGCAGGTAATAGACGAATTTGCGGATGTTGGCATAGATGATCCGCCCCTGTTCCACGGCGGCAACGATGCTGGCATAATTGTCGTCGGTCAGGACCATATCGGCGGCCTCTTTGGCCACATCGGTCCCGGCGATGCCCATGGCCACGCCGATATCGGCCCGCTTGAGCGCCGGGGCGTCGTTCACGCCATCGCCGGTCATGGCCACGATCTGCCCGTTGCGCTGCAGCGCTTCTACGATGCGCATCTTGTGCTCGGGCGAGACCCGCGCATAGACCTGCGTCGTGCGCACCTCGCGCTCCAGCTCCACATCGCCCATCGCCCCTAGCTCGCTCCCAGAACATACCCGATCGTCGGGGCCGATCAGCCCGATCTCCTGAGCAATGGCCCGCGCCGTCTGGGGGTAGTCACCGGTGATCATCACGGTGCGAATCCCGGCCCGCCGCGCTAAACCCAGGGCCGGTTTGACCTCCGGGCGCGGAGGATCTATCATCCCCACCAGGCCCACGAACGTGAGTTCGCGCTCTATCTCTTTGGGTTCTCGCCTCTCAAAGCCCTCCGGCTTTACCCGGTAGGCCAATCCCAAGACGCGCAAGGCCCCCTCAGATAAAGCTCGGTTGGCCTGCAAGATCCTGGCCCTCACCTCCTCGGTGAGCTCTCGTCGCTCGCCTTGCATGGTTTGGTAATGGGTACACAGGTCCAGGAGGATGTCGGCCGCGCCCTTGCTGACGGCCACCTCCCAGCCCTTGGCCGTCGCACCGTAGAAGGGGCTGATATCCTCCGGCTCTGGCGCAACAACGCGATGTACGGTGGTCATGCGCTTGCGGCTGGAATCAAAGGGCACCTCGCCGATGCGCGGGTAAGCGCTCTCCAGCTCCTCGCGGCTCGTCCCGACCTTGGCTGCGGCGACCAGCAAGGCCGTCTCGGTGGGGTCGCCCACCAGGCGATAGCCGTTGGCTGCGTTTAGAGTTCTCTCCATCACCGCGTCGTTGGCCAGCGTAGCCACCCAGAGGGCTGTCGCCGCCGCGGGATAATCCCTCAAGTTGATAGGCTGCCCGTCTAGACGAAAGGCTCCGTCGCCTTGCTCATCGGTCACCTGGATGGTGAGGCCATCGGCCCAGATACGGGTCACGGTCATCACGTTTTGGGTCAGGGTGCCCGTCTTGTCGGCACAAATGACGGTGGTGGAGCCGAGGGTCTCGACGGAGGCCAAGCGACGGATCAGGGCGTGGCGGCGGATCATCTCGCGCATCCCCAGGGCCAAGGTCACGGTCACAACGGCCGGCAAGCCCTCGGGCACGGCGGCCACGGCCAGGCTCACGGCGATGAGGAACATCTCCACCGGGGCCGCGCCGCTCAAGAGGCCCTCCAGGAACACCAGGGCGCAGACAACCAGCGCGCCGATGCCCAGCACCCGCCCCAGTTGGTCCAGGCGGCGCTGCAGGGGGGTGGGTTCCTGCTCTACCCGCTGGAGCATCGTGG
>DAOTZU010000215.1:0-2696 GCA_034433995.1 Anaerolineae bacterium | reverse complement strand
GCTGGCCACCCGCTACGAGGCTGCCATGCGGTTTTGGGGCGCCGATTGGGCACAGACGGTGGAGAACCTCACGGCCCTGTACGGTTTGGATCCCACCTACAACGCTGTGGGCCAGCGTTTGTTCGAGGCGCGGGTGAGCTATGGGGATGTGCTGCGCGAAAAGCAGGATTGGTGCGGCGCCGAGGCGCAGTATCGCGCCGCCCTCGCGCTCCGGGCTGAGGCTCAGGTGGAGGCCAAACAGCGCGCCGCCGCGGAACGTTGCCGCCTCCAGCCCACCGGCTCCGGCACGCCCACCCTCGCCGGGACGCCCGCGCCCAAAGGCACCTTTGTGGGGCGCGTCGTCGAGCAGACTTCCCTGGACGCGGACAAGATCTTTATCCGCGGCCGGGTGCTCAACCGCAATAACAAGGGCGTCCAAGGGGTGCGGGTGCAGATCAAGGCGTGGGATTGGACGGCCATCGCCGTGACCGACGGCATGGGCCAGTATGCCTTCGATGGCCTGGCCAACGCCGTCACCTACACCCTCACGTTGTTGGATCTGCCCGTGGTGCCAGTGGATGCGCCGGGCAAGTTTGGCAAGATCACCTGGGTCAACTTTGAAGAGGCCAAATGAGCTTGTCTCACCGGCCGACGGCCGAACACCGATGGCGCGTACAAGGAGGCAGCCTTGCCAGCCATAGAGAACCTCGAGGCGATCGTTGAGCGGATCCGCGCCACGCTGCACCAGAAAAACGCGATCCGCGACCTTACGGTGGAACGCTCCCGCGGGATGATCCGCTTTTGCGCCAACAGCATCCGCGCCACCCATCGCCACGAATATGCCCAGGCCGAGGCGCTCTTGCGTGAGGCCCTGGCCGCCGCGGCCCAGATGTGCCAGGACGCTCGCCCCTATGCCGACGTGTACTATGCGGGCTATTTACAAGATGCCCTCAAGGAGCTGGCCGAGGCGGCCATCACCCTGGCCCTGGTGCAGGGGCGCCCCTTGCCCGATCCCGACGTCTTGGGCATAGATTACCCCGCCTACCTCAATGGCCTGGGCGAGGCCATGGGCGAATTGCGCCGTTTCGCCCTGGATAGCATCCGCCGCGACGCGATCGACGAGGCCGAGCGTTTGCTGGCCATCATGGACGAGGTCTATAGCTACCTGGTCACCATAGATTTTCCCGATGCTCTGACGGGCAACCTGCGCCGCACTACGGACATGGTGCGCAGCGTGGTGGAACATACCCGTGGCGATTTGACCACCGCCGTGCGCCAGGAAAAGCTCCAATATGCCCTGCAGGCGCTGGAGGCCAAACTGGATGCCCAACGAGAGGCCCCATGACCCCATCGGACTATCCCATGCCGGGCCACAAGCCCTCCCTCACCGCCAGTGAGGTGGGCCGCTATACCTATTGCGCCCGGGCCTGGTGGCTGCAGCGCGTCTTGGGTTATGCCCCCGAGAACGAGGCCGCCCTTGCCCGCGGCACGCAACGCCACCAGCTCCATGGACGGCTGGTGCGCCGCGCCCGCTGGCAGATGCGGACGGTGTGGGGTTTGTTGCTGGCAGCCCTGGCGCTTTTGGGGATCTTTACATATTTATGGCTGAAATAACGGTGCCGAGAAGATAGGAAGATCATGAACCGCATCGAAGGATTATCCCTCCTGGTTTTGGTGCTCATCACCGCGTTGACCCTCTCCTTCGCCCCGCCCTCGGCGGCCCCGGAGGCATCCTTGACGCCCACGGCGACGGCCACCCTCACCGTCACAAGCACGCCCTCCTCGCGCCCATCGGTCACCCCCACTGCCTCCAACACGGCCACCCGCACCGGCGAACCCACCGCCCCTTGGACGGCGACGCCCGCCCCCTCGGCCACACCCACTCCCACCCCGACGGCGACGCCCTTCCCCTTTGATACCCATCCCGAAGAGGCGCGCTTTATCTATATTGACCAGGCCACGCAACATATGTACATTTTTGAGCGGGGCCGTCTCTTGCGCGACATCCCTTGCAGCACCGGCCTCCCCGATCCGGACAAATACACCCCGGCCTGGACCGGCCGCGTGGGGCATTATGTGGGCACTTTTTTTTCCTTTGGCGTCTATGCCGATGAAGCCTGGTATCTCTATCAATCGGCGGGGGCGATCTTGATCCATAGCCTGCCCTACACGCTGCAAAACGGTTACAAGGTGTATCAAGATCGTGACGCCCTCGGGGTGCGGCCCTCCTCCCACGGATGCATCCGCATCGCTCCGGAGGACGCGGCCTGGCTCACCCAATGGAATCCCCAGGGCGCCCTGGCCGTGGTCACCGAGCCTTACTTGGAAAAGTGGCGACGATGAATCTGCCGCAAATCCTAGTCTTGGCGGCGTTGGTAGCCATCCTGCTCTTGGCCGGGATCTTTTGGTGGCTGGCGCGACGCAATCGCGCCACCGCTGGCCTGCCCTCCGGCCAGGTGGTCTATGACGATAGCGGCGCCCAGGAACGGGTGCCCTCCCTTTACGCGCCGCGCTACGCCCTGGCGGGCAAGCCGGATTATGTGTTGCGCCAGGGGCAGCAGATCATCCCGGTAGAGGTCAAGCCAGGGCGCCGAGCCGCCACCCCCTATGAGGCGGACGTGCTCCAACTGGCGGCCTATTGCCTCTTGGTGGAGGAAAGCCTGGGCTCTCGCCCACCCTACGGCCTTCTGCGTTACCAAAGCCGCACCTTCTGTATC
>DAOTZU010000214.1:0-2987 GCA_034433995.1 Anaerolineae bacterium | reverse complement strand
TCCGATAGCTCCCAAGCCGGCTTGCGCCCCAGGAGGACGTCTTGGATCTCCTGGGCTACGTCCTCGGGCAACACCTTGGGGCCATCGAAGGGCGCCGTCTCCGGGAAGAACGCCCCCTCCACGCCCCAGCGTTGCCGCCCGGCCACTTCCGCGTCGGGGAGCTGCTTCAGGTACATGCCGAAATACGGCTCAATCAGATCCAAAGCGTCGGCGGCGAACAAGGGGAAGTAGAGCAGCTCGGTGTTCCAGAACCAGAATTGGGCGCCCCACGCGCGCTTGTCGCCTTCGGTGGTAAAGAGCAGGCCGTTGAACTTGGGCGGGAGCGCCCCGCGCGAGGTGGAGGCCATGATGTAGAGATGCAGCGCGCGCAACCGCTCCATGAAATCGGCCAGGCCATCGCGGCTGGTGCAATGCACAAAGGTACGCGACCAAAAATTCGCCCACCAGCGCGCGTGCTCGGCCTGCAGGGCCTCGTAAGGTTGGCCGGCGGCCTCCTGGAGGAGCTTCAGGGCCGCCTCGCCCACCGGGGCGTTGGCCGCAAAGGAGGCGGCGCTGGAGATGAGGATGAGGGTCTTGCCCGCCTGGGCGGGGAGGAGCAGGGCGCGGCCGGTCTCGTCGGGAGCGAGGAGCTCGGCTTGGCGGCCCACCGCCTGCACCGCCACCGCCGAGGCGCAGTGATAGTCCCCTTCGTGGAAGCGCTGTTCCACCACGAGGGCCCCCTCGACGGCGCGGAAGCCATAGCGGGCGGTGTGTTCCCCCGTTTTGACCTCCGGCGGGCGCCACATGTGCAGCGCAAGGCGCAGCGGTTGGGGCTGGGCGCGCTGGTCATCCAGCTCTAGCGCCAGCACATCCCGCGCCGAGGAGACGAAACAGCGCACCTGCACGCCCTCACCCTTAAAAGTGCACTCGGCCCGATAGAGGGAGAGGCGCTGCATAAAGGCCGGGCCGGGGGCAAAGGCCTGGCCGCCCACATCCAGCGTGACCCAGGCGCAGCCGCTGCAGTAATCCGTCGGTCCATATTGGGCGCCGCTGTGTTGCTTGTTGGCAGCAAAAACGTCGCTGCGATTGATCTGCATCCGGATGGCGCTGGGCGTGTTCCAAACCAGGGTGCCCATGCGGCCATTGCCGATGGGCTGACCCTCCACGCCATCTTGGGTGGGGCTGTGGTAGATGAGGTCGGCCCGTGAGATGAGGGTCTCATAGTCCATGTGGATCATCATTTTCTCCTATGACATCGTTTTTCCGCGAGGGACAGTGCTGCCGCCATCCGCCGATCAGGGCGGCATACAGCCATCCGGGCAGGATGCTCCCTTGGAGGTGGCGGAGCTCGGATAGCGGGGTGCTCTCTACGAGGATGGCTCGCGTTTTGGGATCACTGCGTACGGGGGCCATGGCGGACATCCTTTTCTCCAGCACAGACAGAAATAGCCTCCTGGCGACTGGGTTTTCAGTCCTTCGGAGGCCATGCAGAGCGAGTAGGGCGGGAGGGGGTCGAACCCTCATGGGCTCACGCCCAGCGGATTTTAAGTCCGCAGCGTCTGCCGTTCCGCCACCGCCCCATCACGCAGGGTATCATAGGGCGAACGCGAGCATCTGTCAAAACACCCACTAAAATCCCAACATGCGCAGCAGCATGTCGTCCCAGAGGGATTCCTGGGCGAACCGCAATCCCCCGTAAAAGGGCGAGATGGCATAGCTGGGGAAGTAGATGGAGATACCGTGGGAGCGCGCCACCCGGCTGCCCCGGTGAACCTCGGCCCGCACCAGACGGCCTGGCCCCGGCGGCGCGAGGAGGTCCATCACCGCCCTGGCCCTGGCGCTCAACTCCGGTAGTTCCTGGCGTTCCGCCAGCAGACTGCAAAAGTCGTAGAGGTCTTTGTAATCGGGGTCGGCGTAACGTTGGGCCTTGCGGGCGGCCCGCCCCAGCGCCAGGACGCAGTCTTGGTCGTGTTCCAGGATATAGCGGCACAGCTCGCTGAGGGCCAAGGTGACCTCGCGCACCAGGGAGAGGTCCAGGGCCGCTTGGGTGAGGATCTCCTCCGGGCCGTAGCTCACGGCAAAGCTCTCCACAATGTGGGCGGCCAAGCTCTCCGCCTGCATGGTGGGTTGCGCGACCAGTTTCTCCAACACCCGTTCGTACGGCCAGCCCTCTGCCGGCTCGTTCTCTTGTGAGGCCACCACATATTCGGTGAGTCCCCGCACCTGGTAAGCCACCTCGATCATGCTCATCAGGCAGGCGTCGAACCCCAAGAGGGCCAGTTGCTCCACGCCCGTGGCCAAAAGGGCGGTGCCGATGGCGCGCTCCATCTCGGCGTTATCCAAAAAGTCGCGGTCGGTATCGTCGTAGGCGATGCCCCGGGCCAGGATCGTCTCCAATGTGGTGGCGAAAAGGGGCGGTCGGCTGCCGCGCCCGGCGACCTGGGCGATCAAACCCTCCAGGAACCGCCGGCGCTCGGTGGGGCGCAGGCCCCTTCGCTCCGCCAGGCGATAGATGTCGTCCTCCTTCCAGCCGGTGCCGTGGTTCCACAAGACCAGCGCGTACCGCTTGGCGGGGTAGGTCTCCAGCGCCCAAATGAGAAAGCGCGCAAGCTCCCGCGGGTCGCCGGTGTTGGTCTCGCCGAGGTTGGCCTGCACATCGTCACGCTCCAGATCGCCCCCTTGGGTCAGATAGTAGCGCTTGGTCTCGCCATCGTGCATGCGGTCGAATTGGGCCACCAAGGCCACCTGGGGCGTGGAGCCGACCTGTTTCATCTCCGTGAGGTCGGCGCGGCCGTAATCCTCCAGATTGTTATCGCCGGCCAAATAGACCATGAAGGTCCATTCGCGCTCCTGTGGCTCGCCGGGCCGATCGCCCCCTGTGCCGGTGCCAGGCTCATGCATTTGCTTTTTCATGGGACCTCCCCGAAAGTAGCTTGCGCCCTCAACGTGCGGCCCTCAGCCGGCCTCGGGCCCCTTGGGCTGGGTCTGGACCAAGATGGGGTTGCTCA
>DAOTZU010000213.1:0-5385 GCA_034433995.1 Anaerolineae bacterium | reverse complement strand
CCTCCCAGCTCGACCCCCAGGCCGCCGAGGAGGTGCTCACCGCCCTGGAAAAGCTCAACGCCGATCTGGGCTTGACCATCATCCTCTCCGAGCATCGCCTGGAGCGGGTGGTGCAATATGCCGACCAGGTCATCTACCTGCCCGGCCCCGGCGAGCCTCCCCTCATCGGCACGCCCCAAGAGGTGTTGCGCCAGATGGACCTGGTACCTCCGTTGGTGCAATTGGGCAAAGCCCTGGGCTGGGAGCCGTTGCCGCTCACCATCAAGGACGCCCGGCCCTGGGCGCGCCAGCTGGAGCTGACGCCCCGGCCCTGGCCCCAAGGGCGGCCCACGGCGGGCGCGCCGGAGGTGGTCGTCCGCGACCTGTGGTACGCCTACAACGGCCACCCGGCCCTCAGGGGAATCAACCTGCAGATCCAGCCGGGGGAGTTTGTGGCCCTTATGGGGCGCAACGGTTCGGGCAAGACCACATTGCTCAAACACCTGGTAGGCCTCTTGCGGCCCAAGCGGGGCAGTGTGCAGGTGCGCGCCATGGATACCAACGAGACGCCCCTGGAGGAGCTGATCCGCGTGGTGGGCTATGTGCCCCAGAACCCCAACGCCCTCCTCTTTGCCGAGACGGTGGCGGAGGAGCTGGCCTTCACCCGGCGCAACCACGGCCTGGCGCCCGAGGGGCAGGACGAGCTCCTGGCCACCTTGGGGCTCGCTCAGCACGCCGGGCGCTATCCCCGCGATCTGAGCGTGGGCGAGCGGCAACGGGTGGCCTTGGCCTCCATCCTCGCCGCCGAGCCGGAGATTATTTTGCTGGATGAGCCCACCCGCGGCCTGGATTATTTGCAGAAACAGGCTTTGGCCCACTATTTGGAGGCCCAACGCGCCCGAGGGCGCACGGTGATCCTCTCCACCCACGATGTGGAGTTGGTGGCAGCTTGCGCAGACCGTGTCATCATCTTGGGCGATGGTGAAGTGGTGGTGGATGGCACCACCCGCGAGGTGATGACCCACTCCATGGTCTTTGCCTCGCAGATCAACAAACTCTTCCGCGACGACCACTATCTCACCGTCGAGGACGTCCTGAGGAGCGCCCGATGCGGCTAGCCCGCCTGCTGGATGATGCCATCCTCCTCTTGGCCAGCCTCATCGGGCTGGTGGCTTTTCTCTACCCCTTTTTCCTCACCACGCTGCCCCAAGCCATGGTGAACAACGCCGCCCATGCCGAAGATGCCCCCTTGTTGACCATCCTCCTCATCGTCCTCTGCTTGGGTGCCGTGATGACCACGCTGGGCACCGGGGAGATGAATTCGAAAATGGTGGCCATCTTGGGTGTGCTGACGGCCGCCAACGCCGTCTTGCGGGCCGTGCCGGGCCCGGCGGGGTTCTCGGTGGTTTTTATGCTGCCCATCCTCTGCGGCTATGCCTACGGCGCCACCTTCGGCTTCCTCTTGGGCGCCCTCTCCCTCTTGGTCTCGGCCATCATCGGCGCGGGGATCGGCCCCTGGCTCCCCTACCAGATGTTCGCCACCGGCTGGGTGGGCCTGAGCTCGGCCTGGCTGCCCAAGTTGCACCGCTGGAATAAGGCGGAGGTGGCCATGTTGGGCTTGTGGGGCATCTTTTGGGGGTTCCTCTTTGGCGCGCTGATGAACATCTGGTTCTGGCCCTATGTTTTTCAGCCCCAGCAAGCCCAGCTCTACTGGCGGCCGGGGATGTCCCTCCTAGAGACGCTGCAACGCTACGCCCTGTTCTACAGTGTCACCTCGTTCTGGTGGGACCTGGGCCGGGCGGCGGGCAACGCGCTCTTGATCTGGCTCTTGGGCATCCCCCTCCTGCGGCTGCTGCGGCGCTTTCAGCGGCGGTTCCACTTTACCCTGGCCGTCCCGGCCACCCCGCCGGCCCGCCCCAGCGCCTCAGGGGGCAAGTTGGGGGTCGGGCGGCGCTGAAAGCATAGAGGCGCCCGCCCGCGCTTGCGCTGCATCTTCCAGCCCCAAGAGGCCGCCCAAGGGCAATAGGCGGAAATTATCGAACCGCGCCTCGGCGTAAGGCGCCTCCCAGCAGAAGGCGATCAACCCTAGCTGCGTCCCCTGGGCCAACCCCGTCTCCTGCAAGGCCAGCAGAGGCACCCCGTTCACGGCGCAGTGCACCCAATCTCCCACCCGCGCCACCGCGAGCCGGTTGGTGGCCGCGCCGCGTTGGATCACCTCCGCAGCCGTCCAGGGTACCAGGAAGGATTCCGTCGCCGCTTGGTAGCGCACCAAGGCGTAATAGCCCGTGGGCGAGACGATAAAGGCCACGAACTTTGCCTCGGCCCCCTGGCCAGCGCCGCCAAAGAACAGGCCATAGGCCTGGCGCGCCGCGTTCACCGCCCGGCCATCCACCTCCACCAGCATATCCCCCGCCACCGTGGCCCGCAGCGGCGCCTGCAACCGCCATTGGGCCGGGCTGAGGCGCAGACGATACTCCCCCGCCACATAGTCTAGCACATACTCTTGGGTGGTGGTGACCGGCCACATCCCCGTAACCCGGCTGAAATCATCCCGCAACTCCCCAGGGGCCGGCGTGGGCGCAGGCGCGGGGAGCTCCCGGCGATACCGCAAAACCAGGGGCAACACGGCCCGCCGGATCTGCGGGGGCGGGGCGAGGCTCACCACCAGGGCGAAATCTTGGGGGCCAAAGGGAATGTTGTGGGCCGAGATAGTCACCGTGTAGGTGCCGGCCAACGTTTGGGGCAAATACACAGCCTCCACATTGTTGGTCCGGTCCGCCGCGCCCCCCGGCAAGGACCAGCCCCCGCTGAAAACGTTACCCCGATAGACCTGGCCATCCGGCGCGGTGATGGTGAGATCCAGGTCGTTCACCAGTTGCTTGGCGGCCTCCAGGGCGGCGGGGTAATCGGTCCACACCAATGTGAACTTGGCCGGCTGCGCCCCGGCGCCGGCCCGGTACGTATAGACCGCCTGCTGCCCCGTCTGGAGCGCCGTGGTCTGGTCCACGAAATATTTCATAGAGGTCGTGGCGGCACGGACATCCACCGCGCCCCAACCTTCGTCGTTGTTGGGGATGGGTCCCGCCTCGCCATAGGGCGCGGGGTACTGGCCGGGGATATCTCGTGCGGTGTGCAAAAGGGTGGCCTTGATCAGGGCCGCGCTGGGGGCATGCCCTTGGGCAAGATCAGCCTGGCGCACCAGGGCCGCCGCGCCCGCCACCAAGGGGGCGCTCATGCTGGTGCCACCGTTGTACATGTAATAGGCGTCGAGGTTGCCCCAGACAGAGCGCCGCGCCACGCTGGAGCGCAAGGAGATGATCCAGGTGCCGGGGGCCACCACGTGGGGCGCCAGGCGGCCATCCAGCGTGGGGCCGCGCCCGCTAAAGGCCATAAGGCCGTCGGCGCCTGCATCGGCCATAGGGTCGCTACGCAGAGGATCCGCCGGAAAGGCGCCCGCGTTGAACTGGCCATAAGTTTGCCAGCCATCATCAGGCGCGGGGCGGCGGTTCTCTGTGCCACCCACGGCGATGATGTTCTTGGCCGTGGCCGGCGGCAACACCGAGCCAGCATCCACCCGGCCGTCGCCATCGGCATCGGCGCCGGCGTTGCCCGTGGCAAAGAGGATCAGCATGTCTCGGTGTTCCCACACAAAGCGGTCCGTTTGTTGCGCCCACACATCATAAACGCCCGGCGCCCCGCCGGCCCACGAGTTGGTGTGGATGCGCGCGCCCCAGCCGTAGGCCTCGCCATAGTGCTGGCCGAGGTCCGCTGGCAAGCCCACCAGATAATAGCCATCCGGGCCGCCAAAGACCTCCTCGCCGGCGGCGTTGAGGTCGCAATATTGCTCCAGCGCCTGAAAGGCCAACAGGGCGCCAGGGGCCACGCCGCGATAGCGCCCCCCGGAGTGGTAGCCGTTGCCCACCGCCGAGCCGGCCACGTGGGTGCCGTGGCCGGCGTCCAAGTCGGCGGCGCCGTCATCGGCCAGGGGATTGTTCAGATAGCCATAATACAGGGGGGCGATGGGCCAACTGCGCAGGCGGATCACGCGGTTATCCAGGTCGCGGTGCATATCGCCCACCACGTGGGGATAATCCACCCCGGTATCCAGGCCCGTATCGGCCACGGCGATGATCTGTCCCTCGCCGGTATAGCCCGCGTCCCAGGCTGCCGGGACGCGGATCTCGCCCGTGGCGATATCGTTCATGGGACGCGCCAGGGCAAGCGGGGCGATCCATTCCACATGGGGCAGCCGCGCCAGGGCAGCCACTTGGCCCCTCTCCCCCGCAAGGACCATAGAACGGCCTTCACGGCCGATCACCCGCAGCCCCAGGGCCGGCAAGGTCTCCAGCACCGCCTTGTCCGGCTCCTCGGCCCATTCCACCCGCCAAGCGCGGCCCTCTGCCGAGGCCAACTCTGGGCTCAGCCGGTAGGCCGGCCGATACGGCCCCACCCAGAGCACCCCCGGCAGCCGGCGCAATTGCTCCAACGAGACCCTTTCTAGGCGCACCCGGTAGGCGTAATCGGGGATATAGGCCAGGATCTGGGCCCCGGTCGCCTCCAGCGCCTCCCGCCACGCGGGCAGGATGGGGCCGCGAAACTGCACCAGGGCCTGGCCCGTCTCCTCGGCGGGCAAGGAACCCGGCCATAGAGATGGCGCCGGCTCCTGGCCCAAGGCGGGCACAAAGGTCGCCGCGCGCAAATAGATGGCCGGCAGGGCCTCTCGCCCCGGCCCATCACCGGAGCGCCCCAGCGGGCCAGCCCAGGCCACCCCCAGACCCACGCAGCTCAGCAGCAGCAACACCCCGAAAATCGCGTACCTTTTCATCCTTCTGATCCCCGAGCAGAGTGCCATGAGCAAGACGGCAGGCCCCGCCGGCAAGTTCCGCATGTCTTGCTTCCAGCCCCACAAAAAACATATCCGGCCGGCCTGGGCCGGTCGGATACAGAGAACAGGCGCATTGGGTTCAGCCCGCCTGCACACCTATCGCGGCCACCACCCCTTCGCCCGCGTGACAGGCCAACACCACCCCCGCCTCGCCCACGGTGATGCGCTCCCGGGCAAAGGGGAGCAGGCGGGCCAACTCATCGGCGAACTGTTGGGCCAAGGCCTCCCGGCGGACGTGCATCACGGCCAGATATTCCAGCGGCCCCAGCCGGGCGATCTCTTGTTTGATCCGCTCCAAACCCTTGGCATAGGAGCGCGCCACCCCCAGCAAGCCAAGCTCTCCCTCGGGCATGTGGAGGATGGGCTTGATATGCAGCGCCTGGACGATGCGGTCCACCACCGGCATCAACCTGGCCGCCCTGCCGCCGCGGCGGAGGGCCTCCAGGGTCTCCAGCAAGATCAAATGTGGGTGCGCTTTTGGACGGAACGCAGCGCATCCAGGATCTGCTCCATAAGGGCGC
>DAOTZU010000212.1:0-5294 GCA_034433995.1 Anaerolineae bacterium | reverse complement strand
CCGCCGTCGGATGGAATCCGACGGCTCTGCTTGCCAAGCCCGCGGCGCGGGCTTACCATCCCCAGACGTCGGTTTCTAACCGACGGGGGCGTTTCTCGACACCCTCCGACACCCGAGGGTGTTGAAAAAAGGCGCATAGAGGCCTTGTCCGCCGTCGGATGGAATCCGACGGCTCTGCTTGCCAAGCCCGCGGCGCGGGCTTACCATCCCCAGACGTCGGTTTCTAACCGACGGGGGCGTTTCTCGACACCCTCCGACACCCTCGATTTGCACGATGCGGCAGATGATGCTATACTAAAATTAGATTTGGGTGCGTGGCTCAGTTGGTTAGAGCGTGCGGTTCACATCCGCAAGGTCACAGGTTCGAATCCTGTCGCGCCCACAGAAGCGCCACGAGAGACCGCATGGTTGCCTGAGGGTAACTGGGTGGAGTGGCGCTTTTCATTTAGGACAATTTCTCCGGTGTCAGGGTGCCAGTATTCCAAGTTGTGCGAAAGTGGCAGGATTCCCTGTTCATGCGCTCTGATGAGGGAATAGAAAGTAGGCGGTATGTTGCAGATGAGTCTTGAGGAGGCCAAAGATTGTCTGGCTGAACTCATCAATGCTGTGCTCCGGGGGGAGACCGTGGTTATCGTCAAGGGGCATCAAGAAGCAGTGCAACTGGTGCCCGCTGTTCCTATGCCACAGCGCCAATTTGGGAGCGCTAAAGGGTTGATCACCATGGCAGAAGATTTTGATGCTCCAATGCCCGAAATGGATGCGTATATGCCATGAAGTTATTGTTGGATACCCACAGCTTTCTTTGGTTTATCAGTGGTGATCCGCGTCTAAGCCTAACGGCACGAACCCTTATCGAAGATACTAGGAATGAAGCTTTTCTCAGCGTAGCAAGCCTGTGGGAAATTGCGATCAAGATCAGCTTGGGTAGACTGCAATTGACCCAGCCGCTTGAGGTCTTGATTCCACAGCAGCTCAGTCTCAATCAGATCGGTCTGTTGGGGATTACCATCAGTCATGTGGCCCAAGTGGCGGCGTTGCCCTTTCATCACCGCGATCCTTTCGATCGGCTCCTCGTTGCGCAAGCTTTGGTGGACCGGATGGCTTTGGTCAGCCAGGATCCGGCTCTTGATGCCTACGGCCTCACGCGTTTTTGGTAGCCAAGGAACCCATTCCCCAGTTAACGCCGACTGACTGAAGGCTTTTCCAAGGTCAGCACGGCCGTCCCCTATCATAGATCGTCGGCATCAAGGGCCATGCGCGCCGTGGTGCCGCCATCCACCACCAGAATGGCGCCTACGATGAACTCGGCATCGTCGGAGGCCAGGAAGGCGCAGGCCTTGGCGATATCCGCCGGAAAGCCCACCCGCCCCCAGGGGATGCGGCGGCCCAGCGCCTCTCGGTTGTAGGTGGGGCTGGCATAGTAGCGGGGCACCTCGATGGCGCCCGGGGCCACCCCCACCACCCGGATGCGGTGAGGGGCCAACTCTAGGGCCAGGGAACGGGTCCAGGCGGCGATGGCGCCCTTGGTGCCATCGTAGAGGGAATGGCGCGGATAGGCGGCCAGGGCGTGGATGGAGAGGATGTTGATGATCACCCCTCCGCCCTGCTCGCGCATGAAGCGGGCGGCCTGCTGGGCGCAGAAATATTGCCCCCGGATGTTGAGGCCATAGAGGTAATCGAAATCCTGTTGGGTGACCTCGAAAAAGTCTTTGGCCAAGGTGACCCCGGCGTTGTTCACCAGGATATCCAGCCGCCCCAGGAATGCTTGGGCCCGGTTGACCAGCTCGTAACATTGGGCTACATACCCCACGTCGGCGGCCAACGCCGTGGCCCGCCGCCCCAGCTTTTCGATCTCGGCCACGGCGCTCAAGGCGCCTTCGCGGCTGCCGAAATAGCTGAGGACCACATCGGCCCCTTGACGGGCCAGCTCCAAGGCGATCTCGCGGCCGATGCCCACCCCCGCGCCCGTGACCAGGGCACATTTCCCTGCCAGTTTCATCGGCACACCTCCTCGATCATGTTTCTTGCCCCAGTATACGCGGCTGCGCCGTCTTCGGCAACCGGGGGCAAAGCCCAGCCCCTTTTGCCTCTACGGCTCAATCGTTTTAGAATGGCTCCATCCCGCGTTGGAGGCGACCTATGAACCCATCTTTGCTCCCCCTGGATCTTTACGGCGTTCACCTCGCTCGGGCAGACCTTTTGGCCCGGGCACAATTGCCCCTCTTTGCGGCCAGATGGCAGGCTTTCCTGGCCCGGCAGGAGGAGTCCTTGGCACGACCGGTCTATCCCGCTATCCCTGGCTTGGAGGACCTGGGTGAGCGCGCTGCCCAGGAGGCGAAGCATCGGCGCCTGGCGGCGGCTGCCCGAGAGTTGGAGGCGCTCGCTTTCGCCTATGCCATGACGGGCGATGACCGCTTGGCCCGGCGAGGGGCGGCCCTGGCGGAGCGAATTTGCGCCGACGACGCTCCCTGGGTGGGGCCGGAGCACAAGGAGATCTATCCGGAATTGGAGGCCGATCTGGGTTTTGCCTCGTTGTGCATCGCTTTGGCCGTGGGCCTGGGCTGGCTGGGGCCGGCCCTGGCGCCGGCGGAGCGAAAGGTGATCTGGGAAACCTTGGCCACCCGGGGCGCCGTCATCCATCACGATGCGCTGCGGGGCGCGTGGTGGGGCAGCGCCTATAACTCGAATTGGACCAGCCATCTGATGCACGGCCTGGGCGCGGCCGGCCTGGCCCTTTTGCCCTATCGGCCCGGCCTGGCCCGGCCCTGGGTGGAGCTGGCCACCGACCGCATGCGCCGCATGTTGGATCTGGCCCAAGATGAGGGCGCAGGGATCGAGGGGCCCAGCTATTTCCTCTTTTGCTACTCCAGCATACTCAAGTATGCCACGGAGCTGCGCAACGTCACCGGCGAGAACCTGCTGGCCCACCCCTTCTGGCGCAAATGCGCCCTGTTCACCCTGTATCAAACCTTGCCCGATCTTTCCGGCCGCACGCCTTTGGGCGATAGCCATTACCCCGGCCTGGAGGGCAGCGTCCTCCTGAGCGGTGTGGCCCGCGAGGCGGGGGATGGTTACGCCCAATGGCAGACGCATCGCATTCTGGAGCGCCTGGGGCCGGAGCGGTTCGACGTCTATGACCTGATTTTCTACGACCCCACCGTCCCTGAACGCGCGCCGGACGATCTACCGCCATGCCGCGTCTTTCGCAGCGTGCAGATCGCCTGCTTTCGCTCCGGCTGGGAGCGCGATGCGGTGTATTTCCATTTCCATGGCGGCTCCAACACCTGGTCCCACTGCCACCTGGATCTGAACGCCTTCACCCTGGATGCGTATGGCGAGCGGCTGGCCATTGACCATGGCTCTTGGGGCTATTCACCCCACTATTTTCGCGTGGTGGAGCCGCAGATCTCCACCGCCTGGCACAACACCATCGTGGTGGATGGCGCCGACCAACGCCAGGCGCCGCGCTATCGCCTGAGCTATGACCCCACCGAGGGTGGCGATTGTTATGCCCTCTTGGAGCAGCATCTCTCTTGCGAAGGGGTGGAGATGATCCGCGGCGACGCCACGACAGCCTATGCCGACATGCTGGATCGCTTTTGGCGGGAGGTGGTCTATCTCAAGCCGGATCGCTTTATCATCTACGATAACCTGCTGACCAACGGCGCCCGGGTGCAACGCCACATCCAATGGCTGCTCCACAGCCAGGCGCCCATGGCCCATCGGGGTGATTGGATCGAGGTGCAGGGAGAAAAAGCCCGGCTCATCGTGCAGCCCGTCTTCCCGGTGGGTTGGCGTTGCCGCTTCCCCGACCGCCTGGCCCGCGCCCAGGCCACAGCCGACCCCGCCATCCGCGAGGCGCATTGTCTGAGCATCTATCCCGAATGGGTGCACATCTGGAACGAATCCCCCGCCAAGCCGCCCTATCCCCAATGGGATGCCCGAGGCGGGCAGCGGGTGTATGGGCCGGATTACCAATACCTGGTGGTGCTGACCCCGGTGAGGAAGGATGCGGCGGTGGATTGGCACATCGAACGGCTGCAGGCACCGGGGGTGGAGGGGGTGCGGATCATCCAGGGGAACCGGGTGGATACGGTCCTCTTTAGGCGTTTCGGCAGCCATTATGTTTTGGGCGAGGTGGCGAGCGATGCCCAAAAGGTGGTCATCCGCGAGGAGAATGGAGCGGTGCGCTCCTTTACCCTGTGGCAGGGGACCAGGCTGTGCTACCGGGGTCAGGATCTGGTGTTCTCTGCCCGGCCAGTGAGCCGCGCAGACGATCTCTAGGCCAGCCCGCCCCTCACCCCATCTCTCTCCCCTGCGGGGCGAGGGGGGCCGCTGCCGTTCCTCTCCCCCTTGGGGAGAGGCTAGGTGAGGGGGAGAGACGAGGGGGCGAGCCCGCCCCTCACCCCATCCCTCTCCCCTGCGGGGCGAGGGGCGCTGCTGCCGTTCCTCTCCCCCCTTGGGGAGAGGCTAGGTGAGGGGGAGAGACGGAGGCGCGAGCCCGCCCCTCACCCCATCCCTCTCCCCTACGGGGCGAGGGGGGCTGCTGCCGTTCCTCTCCCTTGCGGGGCGAGGGAATCAGGTGTGAGCGGCGGCCGGCGTTTCGGGGGCGCGGGGCAGTTCGAAGGTGAAGGTGCTCCCCTTGCCCACCTCCGATTCCACCCAGATGCGGCCACCATAACGCTTGAGGATCCCTTGGACGATGGATAGCCCCAGCCCCGTGCCCGTGTGAGACATGGCCTTGGCGGCCGGTGTGCGGTAAAAGTTTTCAAAAATGTGGGGCAATTCATCGGGGCCGATGCCGATGCCGGTATCCCGCACGGCGCCGCGCACCATCCCGTCCTCCTCGCGCAGGGTGATGGTCACCTGGCCGCCTTCGGGGGTGTACTTGATGGCGTTGCTGACCAGGTTCATCCACACCTGCTGGATGTGCTCGTCGGTGGCCATCACCGGCGGTAACTGGGGGGCGATATCCAGGGTCACGGTCAAGTGCTTTTCTTGGGCCCGGGCCTGCATCAGGTCCACCACATCGCGCAGGATGGCGGCGACATCCACCGGCTTGGCCACCTGCTCCGGCTTGATCTCGTCCACCCGGGCCAGACCCAAGAGGTCGCCGATGAGGGCCAGTTGGTCACGGGCGCGCTGTTCGGCCTTGCTGATGATTTCCGTCAAGCGCTCCTGGGGCACGTAGCCATCGAGGATGAGCCGCAAATAGCTTTGGATGGCCGCCACCGGTGCCCGCAGTTCATGGGTAACGACGCGGATGAAAAAGGCCCGCGAACGATCCAGTTCCC
>DAOTZU010000211.1:0-1927 GCA_034433995.1 Anaerolineae bacterium | reverse complement strand
AACCTGGATCGCCTGGCCACGGTTGAGGGGGTGAGTTTTCGCAACGCCTTTTGTCAGAACCCGGTATGCACACCCTCGCGCTGCAGCTTTATGACCGGCTGGTATCCCCACGTGCGCGGGCATCGCACCATGTTCCACATGTTGCGCAAGGATGAGCCCGTCTTGCTCAAAACCTTGAAAGAGGCGGGGTATTACGTCTGGTGGGGTGGCAAGAACGACCTTACGCCGGCGCAATGGGGCTACGAGGACTATTGTACGGTGAAATACCGACCGCCGGAGCCGGTCAAGCCCATGTGGCGTATGGATCATCAAGAGGAATGGCGCGGCGAGCCAGGGAGCGATACTTACTATTCGTTTTATGTGGGCAAACTGGATACCGAGGGAGAGCCACATTATCACGATAGCGACTGGGCCAACGTCCTGGGGGCGATCAACGTGATCCGCAATGCGCCCCAAGACCAGCCTTTGTGCATTTACCTGCCCCTCACCTATCCCCATCCGCCCTATGCTGTGGAAGAGCCTTGGTATAGTGCCATCCAGCGCCCCTTGGTCCCCAAGCCCTTGCCCACGCCTCCGGGCTGGCAGGGCAAACCCAGCTTGCTCAAAGGCATTTATGAGCGGCAGCGCCTGCAAACCTGGACGGAGGAACGCTGGACCGAGTTGCGCGCCACCTATTATGGCATGTGCGCTCGCTTGGACTATCAATTTGGCCTCCTCGTAGAGGCGCTACGTCAAGCGGGGATCTATGAGGATACGGCCATTTTCTTTTTCTCCGACCATGGCGATTTCACCGGCGATTATGGCCTGGTGGAAAAGACCCAGAATACCTTCGAGGATTGCCTGACCCGGGTGCCCTTTATCATCAAGCCGCCGGCGGGGGTGCCCGTCAAGCCGAGGGTGAGCGATGCTCTGGTGGAGTTGATCGATTTCCCCGCCACGGTGGAGGCCCTCACCGGCATCGCGCCCAAACACACCCATTTCGGCCGCTCCCTCTTGCCGTTGCTGGCCGGCGAGACGGAGGAGCATCGCGATGCCGTCTTTTGCGAGGGCGGGCGCTTGCATGGGGAAACCCATTGTATGGAGCTGGAGAGCCCGCAAGAAGCTTCTTTCCTCTACTGGCCTCGACTTGTCCTGCAAAGGGGCGAGGGGCCTGAACACACCAAAGCCGTGATGTGCCGCACCCGAGAGTACAAGTACGTTCGCCGCCTCTATGAGCAAGATGAGCTCTATGACCTCCGAGAGGATCCCGGTGAGCTCCATAACCGCATCAACGATCCCTCCCTTGCGGGAGTGCTGGCCCAGCTCAAGGATCGCCTGCTCACTTTCTACCTGGAGACGGGGGATGTGGTGCCGCACGATACCGACCGCCGTTGGTGAGCGGGAGATTTTACCAGTGTTGATGTATAGTGGCGTCGGTTCGAGGAGGGGCAGATTTTAGGGGTTTATGCGGCAAATGATGCGCTCCCCCTCGCTCCACGCCCGCGCCATGCGCGGCGTGTTAAAGGCGCAGCCTACCCGGCCGTGGCGGTCCAGCAGGATGAGCCCCGCCCGGCCGGCGATGCGGCGCGCCAAGTAGGCGATGGCCTCCTCCGCCGCCTGCTGGGGGGCGCGGCCATCGGCCAAAGCGTCCACGGCGCGTTTGGCCAGGACCAGACGCAGGATGTCCTCGCCCACGCCGCTGCAGGAGGCGGCGCCCAAAAGATCGTCCGCGTAAAACCCCGCGCCCACGCAAGGGACATCGCCCACCCGCCCCGGCACCTTGAAGCGCATCCCGCCGGTGGAGGTCCCCGCCGCCAGATGTCCTTGGGCATCCAGCGCCACGGCCCCCACCGTGTCCTGGGGCTTGGACGGAGGCGCTGGGTCTTGCGCCTCTTGCCAGGCGCGCCAGGCGGCCAGCTCCCGCGGCGAGATCAGCTCCGCCGGCGAG
>DAOTZU010000210.1:0-29292 GCA_034433995.1 Anaerolineae bacterium | reverse complement strand
CTTGGTAAGCGATGTCTGGACGGATATCCATCGTATTCGCCATAGCGTGCGACGGGATGAACATCCATGCCAATTGCCGGTGCCTCTTCTGGAGCGCATTGTGCTGATGAGCACCGACGCCGGTGATGTTGTGCTAGATCCTTTTCTGGGTACAGGCACCACGGCCATCGCGGCCAAAAAGTTGGGCCGGCATTTCGTGGGTATCGAGCTCGATCCCCAGTATGTCAAGATTGCCACAGCCAAGCTAGCAAAGGCTCGCGAGACGACTTTTCAGGGTTACTATGTCTCTTACTTTTTGGGCAAGATACAAAGCATCCGGGATATAGATGCGGCCAAGATATTTCCACCACAACTTACCTCAACTGAAAAGAGGAAAATTGATCATAGTCATATAAATCTAGAAAATAGACAGGGAATAGTCCAGATCCAACTCTTGGAAGGGACAGAAGTTTATCAAAAAGACGCGGAAGAAAAATCGGCGTGAAAATAGGCTTCCCACTTGCGAGGAGAGGCAAAAGATGAAGCGTGTGGCCATCGTCGGCGCCGGCCCGGCCGGCTTGTTCGCCGCCCATGAGCTGAGCCAGCAGGGGCTGGAGGTCATCGTCCTGGATATGGGCAAGGATGTGGCCCAGCGCGAGCGCAACAACGCCTTTGACCTGCTCCACGGGATGGGGGGATCGGGGACCTTCTCCGATGGCAAAGTGAATTTCCATCCCCAGGTGGGCGGCGATCTGTACGAGTTCCTGCGCGCCGATGAGGCCTGGGCGTTGGTGGCCCACATCGAGGCGATCCTGGCCCGCTACGATGTGCGGGTGATCCCCACCGACGACGAGCGCACCCGCGAGCTGGAAAAACGCGCTGCCAAATGCGGCGTGATGTTCCTGCCCATCCGCCAGGCCCACATCGGCTCCGACCATCTGACCCAGTTCATCCAGCAGTTCAGCGATGATTTGCGCCGCCAGGGCGTGGGCTTTCGCCTGGAGACGCGGGTGACGGATATCGTCTGCGAGGGCCGCACCATCCAGGGGGTGCGCCTCAACGGGGGCGAATTCCTGCCGGCCGATTACGTGCTCCTGGCCCCCGGCCGGGTGGGCAGCGAGTGGATGCGCCAGCTCGCCCAAGAACACGCCCTCACCATCAGCTATAACCCGGTGGACGTGGGCGTGCGGGTGGAGGTGCCGGCCATCGTCATGGAAGAGGTCATCGCCACCTGCTACGACCCCAAGTTCTACATCCGCGCCCCCACGTACGATGACCGGGTGCGCACCTTCTGTGTCTCGCCCTACGGCTTTGTGGTCAAAGAGGTCTATGATGAGGGGATTGTGGGCGTCAATGGCCATGCCCTGAAGGGGAAAAGGTCAGAGAACACCAATTTTGCCCTGCTCACCAGCATCAACCTCACCGAGCCGGTGGAGAGCACCATCGCCTACGGCATCTCCATCGCCCAGTTGGCCACCACCATCGGCGGGGGCAAGCCGCTCCTGCAGAGCCTGGGCGACCTCCGCCGCCATCGCCGCTCCACTTGGGGCCGCCTGCAAAAAAGCCCCGGCGACGTGGTGCCCACCCTCACCGACGTCACCCCAGGGGACCTCTCCATGGCCCTGCCCCACCGTATCACCACCGACCTTTTGGAGGCGCTGGAGCTACTGGCCCGGGTGATCCCCGGCCTGGATGCCGACCGCACCCTGCTCTACGCTCTAGAACTGAAACGCTACGCCACCAGGCTCAAGACCGACAAGACCTTGCAAACCGAGATTCGCGGCCTGTATGTGGCCGGCGATGGCGCGGGCGTGGCGCGGGGCATCGCCGGGGCCGCGGCCACCGGCGAGATCGCCGCGCGGGGGATCATCGCGGCAGCCAAGGGGGAAGCATACGCGGCCCTTCGTGGTTAACCCATCGGCCGGCCTATGCCGCTCTTCAGCCGATGGGTAGCCCCAAGAGATGCCGCCGCACCAAATCCAGCGCCAAATGCATCAACCAGCCCCGGCCGGCGGGGCCGCTGCGCCCGCGCCGGGGCGGGGCGGCGATCACGCCATGCGCGGTGGCCAGGCTGCAATAGACCGGCGGCGCATCGGGCGCGGAGGGGTCCTCAGGGCCGATCAGAGCCAAGCCCAGATCGGCGCCGTGCAGGCGTCGTGCCGCCTGGGCGGCGGCATCAGCCACGGGCTGGCTGGGGCAGCCATATTGGGCCAAGAGGGCCTCGTCCAGATCCAGCGTGACCCGCAAGGAGATGATCCCGGCCAAGACGGTGGCCCCGGCAAAGGCCATGGCGCTCTGGGCGCTGCCGGCCAACCATTGAGCCAGCTCCCCTTGGGTGGCCATATCGGCCAGGGCCAAGCGCAGCCCGTGCTGGGCCAGGAGGCGGCTGACCACGTCGCTCAGGGATTCCTGATCCACGCCATACACATAATCTCCCAGGCGGGCGCGCAGCTCGGCCTCGACGGGGGCGATGAGCGCCAGCGCCTCCTCAAGGCTCTCGGCCTTGGCGGTGATGCGCACGTCCGTCTGCCCCGGATGGGCCGCCGTGCCCACCGTGGGGTTGGTGAGGCGCATCAGATCGGCGATCTTGCTATCGATCACGCTCTCGCCGATGCCGCAGGTGCGCAAGACGCGGCTCTTGATCACACTGTGCAGGCCAAAGCGTTCCCGAAGATAGGGAATGACCTCCGTCTCCATCAAGTGCTTCATCTCGTGGGGCACGCCGGGCAAAGAGATGACCACATGCCCCTGGTGCTCCACCGCAAAGGCGGGCGCCGTGCCCACGGGATTGTGGATCACCCGCGCTCCTTGGGGAAGACAAGCTTGCTTGCGGTTGTTCTCCGTCATGGGGGCCTGGCGCCGGGCAAAGAAACAGGCGATCTCCTCCAACAGGCTCTCATCCAACACCAGCGGGCGCTCGGTGGCGGCAGCCACGGCCTCGCGGGTGACGTCGTCCACCGTCGGGCCGAGGCCGCCGGTGGTGATCACCACCTCGGAGCGCGCCAGGGCATGGCGCAGCACCTCGGTGATGCGCGCCAGGTTATCCCCCACGGTGGTGGTGTAATAATGGTTCAAGCCGATGGTGGCCAGGCGTTGGGCGATCCAGGCAGCGTTGGTGTCCACGATCTCGCCCAAGAGAAGTTCTGTGCCGATGGTAACGATTTCTGCTTGCAAGGTTCAACCTCGTTTAGAGATACTTGCCTAATCCGCGCCGTCGCAGCTCTTTGACCAGGGCGCTCACATCTTGGGCGCGGCTTTTGGGCAGGATCAGCAAGGCGTCCGCGGTATCCACCACGATCATCTCCTCCAGGCCGATGGTGGCAATCAGTCGCCCCCCTTGCCCGCGGATCAGCGAGCGAGATGTATCCAAGCCAACGTAAAGCCCATCCCCCAAGAGGGCGTTTCCCGCCGCATCGGAAGGCAAAAGGTCGTGTAAGGCGGCCCAACTGCCCACGTCGCTCCAACCCAGATCGCAGGGGATGACGGCGATGCGCCGGGCCCGCTCCATGATGCCCACATCAATGGTGATGGGCTGGATCTCGGCCCAAGGGCGGGGCGGTGCTTCTGGGTTTGGGTCGGCGGAAAGGAGCGCGGCCGTCTCTTCCAGGCGGGCGGTCACCTCGGGGAGCCACTGCCGAAACTCGCCCAGGATGCGCCCCAAGGTCCAGGCGAAATAGCCCGTGTTCCAATAGTAGCGTCCGCTGGCCACGAAACGCTGGGCCTCCTCCAAGGGGGGCTTTTCGGTGAAGCGGGCCACATGGTAGATCCGCTGTCCGGCGATCTCGGCCAATGCCTCGCCGCGCTCGATGTAGCCATAGCCCGTCTCCGGATGGCCAGGGACGATGCCCACGGTGACCAAATACCCCTCGCGGGCCGTGAACACCGCCGCCCGCAGCGCAGCGCGCAAGCGTTCCTCGGCCGTGACCACATGATCCGCGTGCAGGGAGAGCATCACCGCCTGGTCGGAGGAGGCCCTGGCGCGCAAGCGCAATGCCGCCAGCCCCAAGCAAGGGGCTGTGCCCTTGGGCGATGGTTCGACCAAGATATTCTCGCGGGGCAGTTCCGGGAGTTGCGCGGCGACCAGGGGGGCGTGGTCCGGCCCGGTGAGGACCAAGATCCGCTCAGGCGGCACCAGGGGCGTTATCCGCGCCACCGTCTGTTGGAGCAACGAGCTTTGTCCCACCAGGCTGAGGAATTGTTTGGGCCGGGCCTGGCGGCTAAGGGGCCACAAGCGCGTGCCACTGC
This sequence comes from Anaerolineae bacterium, assembly GCA_034433995.1. Taxonomy (GTDB): domain Bacteria; phylum Chloroflexota; class Anaerolineae; order UBA1429; family UBA1429; genus DAOTZU01. Next base: position 25,068 of record DAOTZU010000210.1, on the reverse strand, counting down.
CCCCGGCCAGGATGGCGACGTAAACCTCGCCAAGCGCATCATGGGAAGGGAACATCACCGACCTCCGTGATGCCAGCTCACCACGGAGGCACGGAGGACACGGAGAGAAACAGAAGATTCTCCGTGCCCTCGGTGTCTCCGTGGCAAGATCGTCAAGGGCGGATGGCCACGTAACAGGTGTGGTCCACACGGCGCACCAACCCTTTGAGTTCCATCATACACAAAGTGCTAGAGACCGTGGCCGTGGGCAGCCCTGCCTGGCGCACCAGTTCGTCCAAGTGGAGCGGCTCAGGGCCCACCAGGGCCAAAAGGATCTTTTCCTCCGGCGTCTCGGGCATGGCCTCGCGCACCTCGCTCTGTTGAGCCACCATGGTCAGGTTCAGCTCCTCCAAGATGTCTTGCACCTTGGTCACCAACTTGGCCTCCCCCCGCTGGATCAGGGCGTTGGTGCCCTCGCTGGCCCGGTTGTAGATGTTGCCGGGCACGGCAAAGGTCTCGCGCCCCTGTTCCAAGGCGAATTGGGCGGTGATGAGGGCGCCGCTCTTGCTGCCCGCCTCAACGACCAGAGTGCCCAAAGAGAGGCCGCTGATGATGCGGTTGCGGGGCGGAAAATTCACCGCCTCGGGCTTGGTGCCCAGGGGGTAATCGGAGACGAGAGCGCCCTGTTCCACGATGGCCTCGGCCAACTTGCTGTGGCTGGGCGGATAGATGATGTCCAAGCCGCACCCCAGAACCGCCAGCGTGCGCCCGCCGGCCTCCAAGGCGGCCCGATGGGCCAGGCCGTCAATCCCCAGGGCTAACCCGCTGACCACGGTGATCCCGTTGCGCGCCAAATCACCGGCCAGACGGCGGGTGACCTCTTTGCCGTAGGCGCTGGGCTGGCGGGTGCCCACCACGGCCACGGCCCATTCGTCGGCGGCCGTGAGCTGGCCGCGCACGTAAAGCAGGGGCGGCGGCTGGGCGATATGCTTGAGCAACGGCGGATAATCGCCGCTCTCCCAGGTGAGCAGGCGCAGGCCCAAAGCCTCCACCTTGGCCAGCTCGGCATCCAGGTTCAGTCGCTGGCGCGCATAGAGCAGCCGCTCCAGGGCGTCTTGGGGCAAGCCGGCGGCCCGCAGCGTGGCGGCGTCGGCGCGCCAGGCGAGCTCCAGATCGCCAAAGTATTGCTGCAGCGCCTGCAAGCGCACGGGGCCGACGCGCGGCACGAGGTTGAACCCTAACCAGTAGCGCACATCGCTCATCGCAGCCCCTCCAAGAGCTTGACCCGCATCGTCCCCGCCGCCAGATCCACCTGGAGGATCACCTGGCGGATGGCCGGCAGCAGCACCTCGCCCTCGGGACCTTGCACCACGTAAACATCGTTGGCGCCGGTGGCGATGATCTCCACCACCTGGCCCAGATGCTCTCCCTCGACGGTATAGACTTCAAGGCCCAAGATCTGCTCATAGTAATATTCGCCCTCGCCCAGGGGCAGGGCCTCCGTGGAAGAGAGATAGACTGAGGCGCCGCGCAACGTCTCGGCGGCGTTGCGGTCGTCAATACCCCGCAAGCGCAAAAGCGCCTGGCCGCGGAACAGCCGCACCTGTTCCACCGCAAAAGGGGTCCGCTCCGCGCCCACATAGACGCGCTCCAGGGCCAGAAACTCCTCCGGCTCGGCGGCGAGGTTCACCTTCAGCTCGCCGCGCACCCCCCTGGGGGCGACGATCTGGCCGATGAGGATGAACGCAGGGGAAGACGGTTCGTTGTGCATGGTGCTCTCGCGGCGGAGTGGTCGGTAAGAAAACAAGGCGACGGCCCCCAAAGGACGTCGCCTCACCAAGCTCTAGCGGGTACGGCGCTCAGGCGATCTCCAAAGTGGCCTGGCGCCCGCCGCGCACCAAGGACGCCACCCGCAGCAGGGTGCGCATGGCGTTGGCCACCCGCCCATGCCGGCCGATGACCCAGCCCTTGTCCTCGGGGGCCACCACCAGCTTGTAGATCAACGTTTGCGCGCCGCGGATCTGGATGACCTGCACCTGTTCCGGTTTATCCACCAGGGATTTGGCCATGTATTCGATGAGGTCTTTCATCGGTTCCCCTCCAGCCCGGGCTCTGGGGCGCCCTTAAGCATCGGGCGTCGCCGCATCGCCGGCCTTGGCGCCGGCGAGTTTGTCGAACACGCCGGCCTTTTTCAACATCGGGGCCAGCGCCTCGCTGGGCTGCGCCCCCTGGCGCAACCAATAGAGGACACGGTCCTCTTGGATGACAAAGGTGGGCGGCTCTGTGCGCGGGTTATAGTGGCCGATGATCTCGATAAAGCGGCCATCGCGGGGCGAACGCTGATCCGCCACCACCACACGATAGCTAGGTTGTTTCTTGGCGCCGACACGGGTCAAACGGATTCTTACCATGCTGCTAATCTCACCCTCTTTGCGTGTTCAATTTCACCACCGAGACACAGCGGACACGGAGAAAGGAGCGAAGCAAATCTCGGTGTTCCTTGTCTCCAGAGTAAAATACACCTCGGTTATTATAACCCAATCACGCCCAGTCTCCAAAACTCGGCAAGGGGCCTCAGCGGAAAAAGGACATCAGCCCACGGCCGCGGCCGCTGGACATCTGTTTCATCATCTGCTGCATCTGGGCGAACTGGCGCAGCAGTTGGTTGACCTCTTGCACGCTGGTGCCGCTCCCCTGGGCAATGCGCCGCTTGCGGCTGGCGTTGATGATCTTGGGGTTGCGGCGTTCCTCTTTGGTCATGGAATTGATGATCGCCTCGGTTACCTTCAGGCCCTTCTCCGTCACATCGCTGGGCAACTGCTTGCTCACCTGTTGAAAGCCGGGGATCATGGCCAAAAGGTCGCTGAGGGGGCCCATCTTTTTCAGCATGTGGAGCTGCTCGATAAAATCCTCCAGGGTGAAGCTGGCCGCGCGCAGCTTTTCCTCCATCTTGCGCGCCTGCTCCTCGGTCACCTGGGCCTCGGCCCGCTCGATGAGGGTGAGCACATCGCCCATGCCCAGGATGCGTGAGGCCAGCCGGTCGGGGTAAAAGACCTCCAGATCGGAGGGTTTCTCGCCCACACCCATGAACTTGATGGGCACGCCCGTCACATAGCGCATGGAAAGGGCCGCGCCGCCTCGAGCGTCACCATCCACCTTGGTGAGGATCAGGCCCGTCAGCCCCACCCGCTTGTTGAACTCTTCCGCCACAGCCACGGCCTCTTGGCCGGTCATGGCATCTGCAATGAGGAGCACCTCCTGTGGCTGGGTCAGCTTGCGGATCTGCTCCAGCTCGGCCATCATCCGCTCGTCAATCTGCAAGCGGCCGGCCGTATCCAGGATCACCACACTGAGGGCTTCCTTCTTGGCCCGCTTGAGGGCGTTGGCGCAGATCTCGGGCGGCGGCACGCGGTTGCCCTCGCCGTGCACGGGGATGTTGATCTGCCGGCCCAGGGTCTCCAATTGGGTGATGGCCGCCGGCCGATACGTATCCGCCGCCACCAAGAGGGGCCGCTGCCCTTGGTTGCGCAGGTACAGGGCCAATTTAGCGGCCATGGTGGTCTTGCCCGAACCTTGCAGACCCACCAGCATGATCACCGCCGGCGGCTGGCCCCCCAAATTTAACCGTTCCGCCGGGCCCAGCAGGGCGATCAGCTCCTCATGGACGATCTTGACCACCATCTGGGCCGGCGTGAGGGATTTCAACACCTCCGCGCCCACGGCCCTCTCGGCGATGCGCTGGGTCAGCGCCTTCACCACGCGATAGTTGACATCGGCCTCCAACAGCGCCAGGCGCACCTCGCGCAGGCTCTCGTTGACGTCCGCCTCCGTCAGGCGGCCCTTGCGCGCCAGCTTGCGGAAGGTCTCTTGGATGCGGTCGGCCAGGGAATCAAACACGGTTCATCCTTGCGGCGTTCAAAGGTGATGATGGGGCTATTCTAGCGGAAAGGGGGAAAATCGTCAAAGGAATCAGCGCGCCTTTTAACCTTCATCCTTGATCATCTCCGTCACCTCCCGCGCGCCGGTGTGCACCAGCACCTCATGAAAGACCCGCACGGTGGAGCGCCCCACCGGCGAGACGAGGATGCCCACCTTCCAGATGACCTTGCCATCGGGGCTGACCAAGGTGGGCCGCCATTGGGCGGGGATGGTGAGGGCAAAGGGGAAGGCGGCGGATTCCGCCGGGTTCAGGCGCAGCGGGCCACTGAGAGTGGTCTCGTCCTCCAGCCAGACATAGGTGGTCCCCTGCCCGCCGGGGCGCCGCTCCCCCTGCCATTGGTCGGCCAGCGGGTCTAGAGGGTTCACGTAAACGATGTGGTCATCGCCGGCGGGGGTATTCTCCACCCGCAGGAGGACCGCCCGCACCTCGTCCACCGCCAGCACCTCCGAAGGGGTGAGGTAGGCCCGGCCGCGCACCACTTCGCCCTCGGCATAGACCACCTGAGGCAGGGTGAGGATGAGCTGACAGGGGGCGGCGTTGGTGATGGATTGATACCCTTCGTTGACGGAGGGAAAGGTCGCCGGCAGCGCCTCCACATAGATCTCGCGGTTGGCCTTGAGCTCCGGGAGGTCGGGGATCTCCACCAAGGCGTGGAGGGTCCAACGCAGGGCGCAGATATAGCCGTGATGGGTGGGCAGTGCCTCCTTGGGCAAGGTAAAGCGAAAGGCCTGGCGGTGGATCGTCCCTTTGCGCAAGAGCATGGAGGGCAAAAGCTGTTGTTCCTGGAGGTAATATTGGCGCTCGTCGCGCACAAATTCGGGCTCGGCCTGTTGGCCATCCACCCGGTCATGGGTGTAAAAGCCTCGGCATACCAGGTAAACCCGCGCCCCCGCAATTCTGAGGGTATTCTCGGCCCGCACCTCCACCGTGCCGCTAAGGCATTCCCCCGGCATGTAGCGGGCCTCGCCGCGCTCCAGGCTGAGGGTGAGGGAGGCCTGGCCCTCTTGGGGCAGGGTGCGCGTGCCCACAATGGCGCCAATGACGGCCCCCAGGATGCCGCCGGCCACGGCTCCGCTGATCCCGCCCACGATGGCCCCGCCGGTGCCGCGGTTCCACAAGCCCAGCAGCCCCCCGATGAGGAGCAAGCCCAAGGTGCCCAGCGCCAAGCCGGAAAGCATCCCTTGGCGGGTGTTGCTCTGTAGCTGACCGAGCAGCGGCCACCGTTCGAGCAGTGCCAGGATGGCGCGCAGCCACGGCGAGGATCGCTTCATCGGCACTCCTCCTTTGCAGGGATGGAGCGAGATGTTGGGCACCGTTCACTTACATGGGTTATTATAGCACGAAAATGCATCCTTGAGAAGTAAATCTTGCTTTACTTTGGCGCTTTGGCGATTTGGCAAAAGCCCCAAAGCGTGCTATACTCGCAGCTGTAACGGGGCGTAGCGCAGCCAGGTAGCGCACTTGAATGGGGTTCAAGTGGTCGGACGTTCAAATCGTCTCGCCCCGACAGAGACGGGCCAGCCCAGGGCAAGGGTTTGGCCCATCTTTGTTATGGGATAGGATCAAAAGCAGGTAAGACCCCGGCCCAACGCCATGAAACATAACGCCCCAGGTGCTTGCGCCCCTGGGGCGTGGCCGAAAAAGATGTTCGGTGCTATAATCATCAGCCATGATGGCTTGTGGCCAGCGCCCCAGGAGGGAGTTGAACCCCCGGCCAAAGGTTTAGGAAACCTCTGCTCTATCCTCTGAGCTACTGGGGCGGAAGCAAGGCCAGTATAGCACAACGGGCCGTGAGAGGCAAGATTCGGCTGCATGCCGATTGCGGAAATCACTCTGCTGGGAGGGTTACGTTCCATGAGTGCAGCACCCATTCGTTTGGGCATCGTGGGTTTGGGGCGCGCGGGCTGGGGTATGCACTGCGCCGAGTTGCAGGGCCGGGAGGACAAGTTCCGCATCGTCGCCGTCTGCGACTTGATCGCCGAGCGGCGCGAACAGGCCGTGGCGCGCTACGATTGCCTGGCCTACGAGCGCATCGAGGATCTGGTGGCCGACCCGGCCGTGGAGATGGTGGATATCGCTACCCTCTCCTGCGACCATTTCGCCCACGCCAAGCTGGCCCTGGAGGCGGGCAAGGACGTCTTTTTGGAAAAACCCATCTGCGTCACCTATGAAGAGGCAGCGGAATTGCAGCGCATCGCCGCCCACGCCAAGGGCAAGCTGTACATCCGCCACAACCGCCGTTTCGAGCCGGCCTTTCAGCATATCCGCGAGATCATCGCCTCCGGCATCTTGGGCGAGGTGTATGAGGTCAAGCTGCGTCGCCTGAGCTATCAGCGCCGCGACGATTGGCAAACCCTGAAGGCCTTCGGCGGCGGGATGATGCTGAACTGGGGCCCGCACATCATTGACCATGCCTTGCGTTTCCTGGAATCCCCCGTCAAGAGCATCTGGAGCGACGTGCGGCGCGTCGCCGCCGTGGGCGATGCCGAGGATCACTTGCACATCGTCCTCACCGGCGAGAACGGTCGGGTGGTGGATCTGGAGATCAGCGGCGGCGCGGCTATCGGCGAACCGGTGTATCTCATCTTTGGCACCAAAGGCGCGCTGGTCTGCCCCGATGAAAAGACCATCACCCTCAAATATCTCGATCCGCAAAAGCCCCTGCCGCCGCGCCAGGCGGACCCCGGCACACCGGGCACCTCCTTCGGCAGCCCAGAGCCGCTCCCGTGGATCGAGGAGAGCTTCCCCGTCAACCCGGCCCACAAGATGGATATGACCACCATTTGGGATGAGCTCTATCGCGCCGTGCGCGAGGGGGCGCCCTTCCCCATCCGGCTGGAGGAGGCGGTGGAGGTGATGCGGGTCATCTCCCTGGCAAAACAAGGGACGCCCTTTGCGGAGGCCTAACGGCACGGCACAAGAGGCGTGGACGCGGAAATTCCCACCCTTGGCTTCTTCCCATCGAGGCATGAGACCCGCGTTGGATGCCGCCAGGGGATTTGTTTGACCCGCGTCCCGCCCCGCGTTACAATGGTGCCGTTTCCGCCTGTTGCACTTACAGGAGGTTCTATGCCCAAGGAGACGATGACCCCTCGTGAGCGTTGGCTGGCCGTGCTGCGCCGCCAAAAGCCCGACCGCGTACCCATGGATTACTGGACGACGCCGGAGGCCCGGGACAAGCTACTCAAATATCTGGGCTTGGCCGACGAATGGGAGATGTTGCGGCGGTTGCACATTGATCGGCCCATCACCGTATCCCCGCGCTATGTGGGTCCGCCCATCCCGGAGGGACAGGACGTTTTTGGCGTCAAATATCGCGAGGTGGATTACGGCACGGGCACCTATAACGAGGTAGTGGAGTGCCCCCTGGCCCGCTACAACTCGGTGGAAGAGATCGAGGCCAACTATCGCTGGCCCAGCCCCGATTGGTACGATTATAGCGATATCCCCCAACAGATCAGGGGCTACGAAGACTATCCCATCCGCGGCGGTGGCTCGGAGCCGTTCCTCATCTACAAGAACCTCCGCGGCCAGGAGCAGGCCTTTATGGACCTGGTGCTGAACCCCGAGATCGTCCACTATTGCCTGGACAAGCTCTTTGAGCTGGCCTACCAGAACACCTTGCGCATCTATGAGGCCATCCCCGGCCAGGTGATGATCACCTATGTGGCCGAGGATATGGGCGCGCAAGAAGGGCTGATGTTCTCCCCCGCCCAGATCCACGAGTTCCTCATTCCACGGATGAAGCGGATCATTGACCTGGCCCACCAGGCCGGAGCCTTTGTCTTTCACCATAACGACGGCGCCATCCGCGACATCATCCCGGATATGATCGCGGCCGGCATTGATGTGCTCAACCCCATCCAGTGGCGCTGCAAAGGGATGGATCGCGAAGGGCTGAAGCGGGATTTCGGCGACCGGTTGATCTTCCACGGCGGTGTGGATAATCAGTATACTCTCGCCTTTGGCACGGTGGCGGAGGTGCGCCAGGAGGTGTTGGATAACTTGCGCATCCTGGGCGCGGGGGGCGGCTACATCCTGGCGCCCTGCCATAACATCCAGGCCGTCAGCCCGGCGGAGAATATCGTGGCCATGTATGAGACGGGCTACGAGGCCGGCTGGGTCTCGTAAGGGAGGGATCGCGTGTACATCGGACGGTTTGTGCTCCTGGGTCGGACGGCAGCGGGCGCCTGGTACGTGGGCTATCGCGTCTCTTCGCGCTCTTTTCCCAATCGGTATATCCTGCTCAAGCAGGATCGGGCTGTGGTGTTGCCCACGGCCGATGCCGCCCCCACGGATAATCCCTACATCTCGTATAATTGCCTGCGCTCCCAAGGGAGCGTGGTGGTGGTGGGCAACGGCAGCCAGGTGGATCCCATCTTGGAGAAGGCGCAGCTTGGCTACGGCCTGCGCGATGCTCTGGCGCTGACCCTGTTGGCGCTGGATTACGAGCGCGATCAATACAACACGCCGCGCGTGGCGGCGGCGTTGGATGCCGCCGCGGGCCAAGGGTATTTGGCGTTCGTGGGCGCCGACAAGCTCTGGGTGCGGCGGATGGCGCCGGCGCCGGGCGAGGCCTTTCTGGTGGCCACCTACGAGTGCACCGAGCCGACACCCATCTCTTTGGCCAGCGAGACGCCGGAGGAGCTCTGTGCGGCCATCTACACCTGCGCCTACGAACACCCGGTGGCCGCCCTGGCGGCGGTGTGGGACGGTGGCGCGTTGCGCCTGGCCGCCCGCTCGGCCCGTTGAGGCACACCCTCTTCGAAGGCGCGCCGGCCCGACCGGTTTCTGTGCTCGGCACATCATCCTGATCCTGTGAGGTGATCCTTTGGCCCAACAGCTTAGACGCCGCGATGAGGTGCCCCCGGAAGACAAGTGGAACCTGGCCGCCCTCTACCCCGACGATGCGGCCTGGCAGGCGGATTACGAGGCCATCCAGACCTTCCCGGCGCGGGTGGAGAGCTACCAGGGGCGGTTAGGCACATCCGCCGCCGTGCTGGCCGAGGCGCTGCAGACCTGGTTCGAGGCCAACCGCCGCACGGAAAAGGTCTACGTCTATGCCCATCTCCGGAACGACGAAGATTTGGGCAATAGCTTTTACCAGGCCATGCTGGATCGCGCCCGCGCCAGTTACATCCGCCTGGAGACGGCCGGCTCCTTCTTGGCGCCAGAGATCCTGGCCATCCCCGACAAAGTGATGGCCGCGTGGCTGGCCGGCGAGGCCCTGGCGCCCTATCGCGTCTGGTTGGAGGATTTGCTGCGGGGCAAGCCTCACACCCTTTCCTCCGCCGAGGAGCGGCTGCTGGCCATGGTGAGCGAGCCACTGGCGGCCATCCATCGGGTGTTCAGCGTGCTCAAAAATGTGGACCTGGCCGCCCGCCTGCCCAAGGTGCGCGACGAGGCCGGCGAGGAGCGCCCGCTCACCCATGCCTCCTTCCTGGAGCTTTTGGAGAGCCGCGACCGCGCTGTGCGCAAGGCGGCCTTTGAAGGCTATTACGCCGAATATCGCGGCAACCGCCAGACCATCGCCGCCGCCCTGGATGGCGCCATCAAGACCCACATTTTCGAGGCCCAGGCGCGGCATTTCCCCTCTGCCCTGGAGTCGGCCCTCTTTGAGGAAAACATCACGCCGGCGGTGTATGCCTCCCTCATCGAGGCCGTCCACCAAGCCTTGCCCGCCTTTCAGCGCTATATGAAGCTACGCCGGCGCTTGTTGGGCGTCGAGCACCAGCATTTCTACGATGTCTATGTGCCGGTGGTGCCGGCGGTGGACCTGCGCTTCACCTACGACCAGGCGGTGGAGCTGGTCTCCCAGGGTTTGGCGCCTTTGGGCCAAGAATATGTGCAAGTGATGCGCCAGGGCCTGCTCTCCGGATGGGTGGATCGGTACGAGAACGTGGGCAAGCGCTCGGGGGCCTATTCCTCCGGCTGTTACGATTCCATGCCCTATATTCTGCTCAACTTTACCGGCACCTTGGACGCGGTCTTGACCCTGGCCCACGAGCTGGGCCATTCCATGCACAGCTACCTTTCCAACACCCATCAGCCCTACCATCTGGCCGATTATCGCCTCTTTGTGGCCGAGGTAGCCTCCACCACCAACGAAAGCCTGCTGCATCATTATCTCATGGCCCATACCCAGGATCGGGCGACCCGGGCGTATCTCTTGGACCGCTACTTGGACAGCTTCCGCGGCACCCTCTTTCGCCAGACGATGTTCGCCGAGTTCGAGCTGGCCATCCATCAGCAGGTGGAGGCGGGCGAGCCTTTGACCGCCGACAGCTTGGACGCCCGCTACTACGACCTGGCCCAACTGTACTTTGGCGATAGCATCGCCTTCGATGAAGAGGATCGACCCATCGCTTGGGAGTGGGCGCGGATCGATCACTTTTTCTACAATTTTTATGTCTACAAATACGCCACCGGCATGTCGGCGGCCATCGCCCTGGCGGCCAAGATCTTGAACGAGGGCGAGCCGGCCCTGCGCCGCTATCTGGGCTTCCTGCAAGGGGGAAGCAGCAAATATCCGCTGGAGCTGCTCAAGGATGCCGGCGTGGATCTGACCACCCCTGCCCCGGTGCTGGCATCCCTGGGCGAGTTCGAGCGCTTGGTGGGAGAATGGGAGGCCCTGGTGGGCTGAAACCGGCGCGCCCTTGCCCGCCGTCGGATAGAATCCGACGGCTCTGCACTAAGCCCGCAACGCGGGCTTATCATCCCCAGACGTCGGTTTCCAACCGACGGGAGCATCTGCGACACCCTCTGCGGTCTTGACAAAGCCAAAGATAGTTGTATAATTGAGCAAAGATTCAAGTATAACAGGGGGGCCAGATATGGCCGCCAACCCATGTTGCGATGAGCCGCCGGCCGATCTACACCGGCTCGAGCTGGCCCGCTCCCAGGTGGTGGATGAGGCCACGGCCCAGGCCCTGGCCGAGATCTTGCAAGCCTTGGCCGATCCCACCAGGGTGCGGATCATCTCCGCCTTGGCCGCCCAAGAGCTGTGCGTGGGAGAGTTGGCGGCGCTCTTGGGGCTGAGCATCTCGGCCATTTCGCACCAGTTGCGCCTTTTGCGGCGGCTGCGGGTGGTGAAATCTCGGCGGCAAGGGCAACATATCTTTTACACCTTGGACGACGAACACGTGGCGCTGCTGTATCGTTGTGGTTTGGAGCATGTGCGCCACGGTTAGGTGACTTACCGTGATTTCTCTGCCAGGAAGATATCCCATGAGCAAGGACAAGACCCAGACGTTATCGCTTCACATCAAGGGGTTGGATTGCCCCGATTGCGCCGCGAGCCTGGAGAAGGCCGTGGAGGCCTTGCCGGGGGTGGGGATGGCGCAGCTCAACTTTGCCACGGCCGAATTGCGCCTTGCCGCCGAGGACGCCACGGCCGTCTTGCCGGAGGTGCGTCGCCTGGCCGGAGAGATGGGGTTTGAGGCGGTCCTGGCCGGCGAGGAACGCCCCAGGCAGGGCTGGCGCGCCTGGGTGCGTGGGCATCGCCAGGATGTGAGCACCATGCTGAGCGGCGCGTTGTTGGTGCTGGCCTTTATCCTGGGCTTGTTGGGCGCGCCGGAGGTGGCGCGCCGGGCGGTCTATGGCGCAGCCATCGTGGTAGGGGGCGTCTATATCGCTCGGGCGGGTTGGGCGGCCCTATGGACCAGCCGCAGCTTGGATATGAACGTCTTGATGACCCTGGCCGTCATCGGGGCCATGGCGGTGGGCGAGTTCGCCGAAGGCGCCATGACCGTGTTCCTCTTTTCCGTGGGGGAACTCTTGGAGAGCTATTCCATGGATCGTGCCCGCAACGCCATCCGCGCCCTGATGGCTCTCTCCCCGGCCGAGGCCACCCTTTTGCGGGCCGAGGGGGAGCAAAGGGTGCCGGTGAGCGCGTTGCGGGTGGGCGATCGCATCCTGGTGCGGCCCGGCGAGCGCGTGCCCATGGATGGGCGCATTGTGGAGGGGCGCTCGGCCCTGAATCAGGCCCCCGTCACCGGCGAATCCTTGCCGGTGGACAAGGGCACCGGCGAAGAGATCTTTGCCGGCAGCATCAACGGCCCAGGCGCGTTGGTGGTGGAAGTGACCCGCCTGGCCGAGGACAACACCATCGCCCGCATCCTGCGTCTGGTGGAGGAGGCCCAAGGCCGGCGCGCGCCGGTGCAGCGCTTTGTGGACCGCTTCGCCCGGGTGTACACGCCCATCGTCTTTGCGCTGGCCGTGGTGGTGGCGGTACTGCCGCCCTTGCTAGGGCTGGGAGCATGGCGAGATTGGGTGTATCGCGCCCTGGTGTTGCTGGTGATCTCTTGCCCCTGCGCCCTGGTCATTTCCACCCCCGTGGCCGTGGTCAGCGCCCTGGCCCGGGCGGCGCGGGCGGGGGTCTTGATCAAAGGCGGCGCCCACCTGGAGGCTTTGGGGAACGTGCGGGCCATCGCCTTGGACAAGACGGGCACCCTCACCCAGGGCCGGCCCCAAGTGGTGGGCGGAGGCTGCGAGCTGGATCTAGAGCGGAGCTGCGCCGCCTGCGCGGACCTTTTGGCCAAGGCGGCCGCGGTGGAGGGGCGCTCGGAACACGCTTTGGCCAAGGCCGTCACCGACTATGCCCAGGCGCTGGGCGTCAAGGGCCGCTACGCGGCGGCGGAGCAAGTGCAAGCCTTTACCGGCCTGGGCATCGAGGGCCTGGTGGAGGGACACACGATCTCCATCGGCAACCACGCCTTTTGCCATCGCAACGGCGGCGCAGAGAGCCCCCTTTGCCAGGCGGTGATGGAGGCCGAGCAGCAGGGGCATACGGTCTTGGTGATCGATGATAACTGTTGCCATGCGCGGAGCTACCTGGTGGTGGCCGATACCTTGCGCGAGGGCGCGCCCGAGGCCGTGGCCGCCCTCAAGCGGGCCGGCATCGCCCACACCGTGATGCTCACCGGCGATAACCCCTTTATCGCCGCATCCATCGGCCGCAAGGCGGGGATCGATGAGGTTCAGGCGGGGTTGCTTCCGGAGGACAAGGCCAAGGCCGTGGCCGATCTGCGCCGGCGGTACGGTCAGGTGGCCATGGTGGGCGATGGCGTCAACGACGCCCCGGCCATGGCCACCGCCACGGTGGGCATCGCCATGGGCGCCGCCGGCACCGACGTAGCCCTGGAGACAGCCGATATCGCCCTCATGAGCGACGACCTGCGCCGTTTGCCCTTTGCCATTCAGCTCAGCCGCGCCGCCCAGCGGGTGATCCGCGCCAACATCGCCTTCGCCCTGGCCTTCAAGGCCCTTTTCCTGGGGCTGGCCATCGCGGGGGTGGCCACACTGTGGATGGCCGTCCTGGCGGATACGGGCGCGGCCCTGCTGGTGATCCTCAACAGCCTGCGCTTGTTGGGCTTGCGCGAACGCCCCTTGGTCTAAGGGCGCGGCGCTTGGGGGAGATGGCGCTCCAACCAAGCGACGAGATCGGCCAAGGGCCGCTCCCAGCCAAGGTCGTTGTGGGGTTCGTGGTAATAGCCGGGGTACTCGATGCGCTCCTTATCGGCCAAGGTTACGGCGGCGAAAAAGGCACGGTTCCCCTCCGGCGGCACCAGGTGATCAGCGCTCCCCTGGAGCATCAACAGGGGGATGCGCAACTCGGCGGCGTGGGCCATGACCCAGTGCACCGTCGCGGTCAACTCTGTGCCCAGGCGAGGCGTGCCCCAAGAATGCACCAGGGGATCGTTTCGGTAGGCCTGGACGACGGCCGGATCGCGGGAGAGGGTGGCGGGATCCAATTGGGAATTGAGGGCCAGCCTGGGCCAGATCCGCGAAAGGATACGGCTCAGGGTATAGAGGATGGGCGGGACCTTGGGTTGGGAGAGCACGGGCGCGGAGGCGATGACGCCCGCCAGCCCCTCCGGATGGCGCAGGGCATAATCCAGGGCGATAAGGCCGCCCATGCTGTGGCCCAGCAAAAAGAGCGGTTTGCCCGGCCAGGCGGCGCTCAGCAGGGCGAGGAAGGCCCGCAGGTCCTCGCGGAATTCGCCCCAATGGGCGATGTAGCCCCGTTGCCCCGCCGAGCGGCCATGGCCGCGCAGGTCTAGCCCATGAAGGGCATAGCCCCGCGCCGCCAGCCATTCGCCCACATGGTGGTAGCGCCCACTGTGTTCGCCGAACCCATGGACCAGGGCCACCACCGCCTTGGGCTCTCCCTCAGGCAGCCAGGCCTGGTGGTACAGTGCCGTTCCACCCACACCTTTTAAGGTTCCTTCCCGCCTCAGCATTGTCCCCTCCGCGATGCATGACAAGCATCCAGCGGCGGAGGCCGGAGGATCGCGCCGCCCGGCCTCCGCCCCTCTTCCCAAGGGTGCTAGTCCCGCTGTTCCGGCGGGCGCGGGCCCACATCGGAGGTGTCTATCAGCTTGAAGCCCAAGGCCCAGGCCGGGGAATCCGGCTCTAGGGTAAAGTCATCGTGCTCTGGATCGCGGAATTTGGGATCGGCGATCACCGAATGCCAATCGTGGCCCAGCTTGCGCCATTCCTCCCAGCCGATGGTCTGGGTGCGATCGCTGAAGGTGAGGGGCTTGCCGGTGACATCCCAGTAGAGGTTCAGGTCGCTTCCGTGGTTGCGCTGCTCCAGCCTCACCCCATAGCCGCCGGCGAACATGGGGCTCCCTTTGCTGACGATGATGTTCCGCTCCAACGTAAAGCCCCGATGCCAGGTATCGGCCCGGCCGTGGGCGATCAAGGCGCGATCGCCATAGACAAAGATGTTATTGCGCACAATATTCTCGCGGCCGTAATGCTGATGAAAGATATTGTCGTTGGTGCGGTAGCAGATATTATTCTCGATCAGCAGGTGGGCGCTGCCCTCGTCCGGATAGATGCACCAGGCGCCGTAATGGGCCATGTTGATATCATGGATCACGTTCCCCCTGAGCACCGTCCCCGGCTGCACGCCGAGGGTATAGATGCCGCCCATATCGGAGAGGAGGCCCTGCCCCAGGTCATGGATGTGGTTCTTTTCGATGAGGTTATCGCGGGCCACATTTTCATGGTAGCCCCAGACCCAGCCGCAGGAGATGCCGCTGTAATAGAGATCGTAGATATGGTTGTGGCTGATGACGTTGCTGTGGGCGTTCATCACCAACACGCCCACGGCGCAATGAAAGATGCGCCCGCCGGCGTGGATCTCGTTATCGGTGATGCGGTGGTTCCCCGTGCGACGATGGGGCGGATCCATGGCGTCGGCGCCGTTGACCTTGACCCCGCCGGCGCCCATATCGCGGATGGTGTTGCCCACCAGGCGGATGCCCCAGCAGGCATCGGCGATCTCCACGCCGTACCAGCCGATGTGTTCGATGAGGCAATCTTCGATGGCGCAGTGGCGGGCCGCCTCCATAAAGATCACACCGGGCACGTCCGAGGCGGCCTGGCCGGCGCTGGCCATGTTCCCCCGAAAGTGGCGCCGGCTGTAGAACTTGGTTGGGTCGCCGGAGGGGCCGATGTACTCGGCGCCATCGGCAAAGGGTTGGCGCCAGTCGGTGTGGCGGAAGGTGAGCCCGCGGAAACGCAAGAACTCGACGAACTTGCCCTCATCAGGGTTACCCACCAGCGCGAGGAGTTGTAACGCCCTCGGCGCATAGACCTCCGTGGTGGCAGGATCCTCGCCGGGCAAGGGGATGTAGTACAGTTTGCCCTCGGCGCGGTCCAGATACCACTCCCCCGGCTCACTCAAGGCCTCCAAGACATTATCGTAATAGTAATCAGCCAGTTGGCTGCCGAAGGAGCCGACCAAAGGCGCGCGGCTGGGCCGGGTCATGGTCACCAGGCGGGTGGCGGGGTCATACGAGGCGATGGGCGAGCGCTCCTCGATCCAAAAGTGGACATACACCACTTCCACATCGTTCAAATTGCGGAAGGGGCAGCCTTCGCCCTCGGCGGCGACGAACTGGGTGTAGCCGCCTTTGCCCCAGCGGGCCGGCAGGGGCATCCCCGGCACGGCGGCCATGCGGTAGAGGCCCTGCCTGGGCAGCCGAGGCCTGGGACGCCTTTGGCCGTTGACAAAGAGTTCGCGGAAGGCCCACTTCCCTTGGGCCACCTCCGGCAGCTCCGCCACCCACGCCTTGACGCCGTTCACCCGGGTCTCTTGCCAACCCTCGATGCGCACGCCGCCATCGAGGATGGGCCGTTCGCCTGGGTAGGCGGCGTAGGTAACGGGAGCGGAATCCTGCGGCTCAAAGCGCACCGCCTCGGTGAGGGGATAACGCCCGCCTCGCAGCCAGACGGTGCAGGGGCCATCCATGCCCGCGGTAATGGGCGGCTCATTGGTGAGGCGCGTCAGCCCTTTGCGGCGACGGATGCGGTCGCGGGCGCCGGCCAGGGTGGCCAGGGGCCCATCGGTGCCCTCGGCGTTGGGTTCGGGCAGCCGCCCGGACCAAGCGTCGTTGCCCTTGGGCGAAACAAAGAGATCGTTCTTGCCAAACTGCAACATGGGGAACCTCCTGCGAGCGAACTAGAAACCAAGGGAACCTTACCCCCGCACATGGCGCGAGGGCCGCTCCCTGGCAAGCCCATTCTAGCGCGCAACGTAAAGCCTGGCAAGAGCAAAGCCGTTCTGGCCCTTGAGCAACGCCGTGCCAAACGATTCCGGCGCCGACGCGGCCGGCCGGTTGCCACGAGTCCAAGCCTAGGGGCCACGTCCGAGATAACGCGGAGCTCTGCCTGGGGGGTCAATCTCGCTCGATGCGTTTGGCCTGGCGGCGCACCCAGGCGATGGCCGCCGGCTGATAACGGCGCACCAAGAGCACCGAGCAGCGCACCTGGCTGGCGAGCTGGTCGTCAATGGAGCCAAAGAGCAGCGTCTCCAGAGGCCATTCCTCAGAGGCGCCGATGACCAAAAGGTCGTAGGGTTGGCGTTCCACCTCGGCCAACACGCCGGCCAGCACCGATGCACAACAGGCCACCCGGGCCGTGACCCGCGATGGCATCTGCCCCAACTCGTCCTCGATGATCTCGCGCAACAGCAGCAGCTCGTCCTCCATGTCCTCGATCTCGCCGGGCCAACAGAAGCAATGCAGCGCGGTGATTTGGCTATGTTCTTGTTCGGCGATTTCATAGGCGATGCGCAGGGCCAAGCGGCTGTGAGGCCCGCCACCGACGGGCACCAGGATGCGTCGCACCCCCTTCAGGCCGCGATCCAACAACACGGCGATATTGGTGCGGGCCTCGCCGATCACTACCTTGACCGGGTTCTTGGGCAAGGTTTGGGGATCCAAAGGCCCCGGCCAACCCATGAGGATCAACTTGTCGTTCCCATAGGACCGCACCTCTTCCAAGATGCCTTGGGCGATGCTGGGTGCAGGGCGCAGCTTGGTATAAACGGGCGCGTTGGCTTGTTGGGCCTCCTGGGCCGCTTGGTTGAGGAGCGCGCTCTGGCGGCGCGCCAGGCGGGGCACCAGACGCTCAGAGATGCGCTGCGGCATATTCCGGGGGCCTGCCACCACCGTGAACAAGCAGATGTGGGTATCCTCGCTGGCACGGGCCAAGATGGTGGCCAGGTGCACCAAGCTCTCGGCGGTGCGCGGATTGGCCACCGGCACCAAGATGCGGTCCTGTTGGGGCTCTTTGGGCTTTAGCCGTGTGGCCAGCAGACGGGTGATCGGCGGCGCGAGGTAATAGAACACGGTCAAGGCAGCGAGCAGGCCCGCCCCAAAAAGCAGGGCGCGCCAATGGGTGAAAGCGACGATCAGCGCGCACGTGCCGGCGGCCAAATAGGGCGTGAAGGGAAACAGCGGCACTTGGAAAGGGCGCTTGAGGTCCGGATACTTGCGGCGCAGGCGCACCATGGCCAGGCTGGCCCAAAAGAGGACGAAAAGGTAGCCTGAGCTAGAGATGTAGCTCAAGAAATCTACCAGGCCGATGGCCGCGATGGTGCCTACGCAAGCGCCGATGGTGAGGATAGCTAGATAAGGAGTGCGGAAGCGGCTCAGGCGCGACATGAACCGTGGCCAGGCGCCATCGCGGCTCATGGTAAAGGCTTCCCGTGTGGCGCTGAGCATGGCCGTGTTCACCGAGGTGAGGGTGGCGACCATCCCGGCCAGCGCCATCAGTGGCACACCCCAGCCGGGCAGGAAGCGGACCACCGCATCGGTGAGGGCGGTCTCCGAGCCGGCCACCTCTTGCCAGGGGATGGTGCCCAAGGTCACAAGGGCCACCGAGACATAGATGAGGGTGATAAGGGTGAGGCTGAGCAGGATGGCCCGCGGGATGGTCCGCTCAGGAGCGGTGATCTCCTCGGCATCATCGGCGATGACCTCAAAGCCCACGTAAGCGTTGTAGATGAGGGCGATGGTGGCCAGCATCCACCGCAGATTGTTCCACCCATCGCGATGCACAAAAATGGCGCCGCCGGGCGCAAAGGTCTGCCAGCTAAAGCCGCCGGGCAGGGCAAGGCCGGCGACGACGTAAATCACCATGGCGCCCAGGAGCATCCCCCCGAGGACGATCTGGGTATTGCCCACGTTACTCGCGCCCAGAATATTCAGCACGATAAACACAGCGATGACCACCAGTGCCGTGGGCACGATGGGCAAAGAGGGGATGAACACCTGCAAGGAGTAGGCGAACCCCACCGCCGAGAGGGCACTGTAGAAGGTGCTGGAGAGACAATCCAGCGAGCCGACCAGAAAAGAGAGCAAATTGGTGCCGAAAGCCTCCCGGACGTAGGTGAGGGCTCCACCGGTGACGGGGAAGGCGGTGGCCAGTTCGCAATAGTTGAGAGCGATGCTGTAGCTCAACAGGCCGGCCAGCAACAAGGCCAGCACGGTGGCGGGGCCGGCCATGCCCGCGGCGTGGCCGGTGAGGACAAAAATCTCGGCGGCGATGGTGCCGGCCGTGCCCAACATCACCGCTTGGAGCAAGTGGAGTTGGCGTTTCAGGCGACGCTTGCTCATACCCGTTCCTTTGAGACCAGGCCATTACCCAGCTTGGATCGCATGCTCTAGTTTACCGCATATCCCAGCCCCGCACAAGCGCCAAAAGGCCGAAAAGAAGGCCGATTTGAACTTTGGGTAGGGATGGTCTACAATGTCGGGTGCAGTGTGGGGATCTGTTGCCATCAAGGAGCACAACGATGAAACGTTCCGAGATCAATGCCATCATGCGCGACGCCGACGCCTTCATCCGGCGGCAAGGGTTTCATCTGCCACCCTTTGCCTATTGGACCCCCGCCGATTGGGCCACCAAGGGCGAGGAGGTGCGCGAGATCGTGGACCGCAGCCTGGGCTGGGATATCACCGATTTCGGCTCTGGGGATTATCGCCGGGTAGGTCTCTTCCTTTTCACGTTGCGCAACGGCGATCCGTCCAACCTCAAAAAGGGCAGCGGCAAGCTGTATGCCGAAAAGATCCTCATCTCGGATGTGCACCAGGTGACGCCCATGCACTTTCACTGGACCAAGACGGAGGACATCATCAACCGCGGCGGCGGCAAGCTGATGATCCAGGTCTACAACGCCACGGAGGATGATCGCCTGGCCGAGACCGACGTCGTGGTGAGCACGGATGGAGTCCGGCGGGTGGTCAAGGCCGGGACGGTTCTTTGCCTTGAGCCGGGAGAGAGCATCACTCTACCCCAAAGGCTGTATCATCAGTTCTGGGCCGAAGGGGGCCGGGTGCTCATCGGTGAGGTCTCGCTGGTCAACGACGACGTGACCGATAACCGCTTTTACGAGCCTGTGGGGCGCTTTGCCGCCATCGAGGAGGACGAACCGCCCCTCTATCTCTTGTGCACGGATTATCCCCGTTACTATCATCCTCGCGGTTAGCCGAGGAACGCAAGCCCGCAACGCGGGCTTGCCACCCACAGACGTCGGTTTCCAACCGACGGGCAGGCGCTGACCAACGCACGGAACGGGCAGGGGCAAGGGTGAGGCCTGCCCGTCCTTCTCGATGCGCCCGGCGAGATTTGCCTCCCGCCGCCAAAAGGGCTACAGTAGGCCCCGAACCTAACCCCAACCAAGGAGCCCGTCATGAACGAGATTGTCGCCTCGCTCCCCTGCCTCAACCCGCCCTCTTGGGCCGTGTGGGAGCGCAAGCTTTTGGATGTGCTGGATCGCGCCGTCCAGCCGTATCTGGCCAAGTATACCCGCCCCGATGGCACCCTGATCTGGCGCGAGACCTTGAACAGCCGCGACGGGGCCGACGATTTTTACGAGAGTTTTTACAATTGGCCCCTGCTCTATCTTCTCGGCGGTGGCGACCATCTCCTGCCCCTGGCCGAGCGCCAATGGGACGCCATCACCCGCCAGCTGACCCAGCTCGGCCTGGTCTATAAGGAATATGAGCGGGGCTATGACCAGTTTCACCAGGCGGAGAGCTATATCTATTTCTACCTGCTGTGCCTGGCCGATCCCGCCAATCCCCGCCTGGTGGAGCGGGCGCGGCGCTTTGCCGGGTTTTATCTCAACGAGGACCCCGAGGCGCCCAACTATGATCCGGTACACAAGATCATCCGGGCGCCCCACAACGGCAGCGCCGGTCCCCGCTGGGGCCTGAGCGACGCGCCGGAACCGAGCTATGGCTATTCCCCCGGCATGGCCCGTTACGGGTTGCCCTACGAGGATGTGCCGGGCATCACCCGTTACGAGGATTTGAAGGACCCCGTCCTGGCCCGGCGCATGGGCCAGGTGATGCACGAACGCATGGGCCGGGGCGACGTGGCTGCCAATTTGGGCGTCACCAGTTTGGTGACCAACGCCTATCTCCTCACCGGCGAGGAGAAATATCGTGCCTGGGTGCTGGAATACGTGGACGCCTGGAGGCAGCGCGCGGCGGAGAACGGCGGCCTCTTGCCCGATAACGTGGGCCTCTCTGGGCGGGTGGGTGAATATATCAACGGTAAATGGTACGGTGGCCTTTACGGCTGGACCTGGCCCCACGGCTTTTACAATATCGGTATGGCCGCCACGGTGGCGGCCTGCAACGCTTTCCTCCTCAGCCGCGACCCGCGTTATCTGGACCTGGCCCGTAACCAGATGGATCACATCCTTTCCTTGGGTGAATGGCGCGAGGTGGACGCCTTGCAGATGAGCCTGGAGGAGCACTGGGCGGGCATCTTCAAGGCCCTCGGCCAGGAGCGCCGTATTTGGGTGGTGCCCTATCGCTATGGTGATTCCGGCTGGTTCGATTACCAGCCCATGTCGCCCATCTACCCTGTGGCGCTGTGGAACCTCTCTCAAGAGGCAGGGGATGGGGAGCGCATCGAGCGCATCCGCGCCCAAAGCAACTATGATTGGCGCGCGGTGATCCCCTTCCGCACCAAAGAGGACGCCGGCCACGAACAGCCCTGGCTGCGCTTCCTGGCGGGCGAGAACCCCGATTATCCGGAGGCCATCCTGCGGGAGAGCTACGGCCAGGTCTGCCGCCGTTTGGAGCGGATCCGCGAGGATCGCTCCGATCTGACCCAGGTGAACATCCATCACTGGCAGCAACGCAACCCGGTGCTCACCGAGGCACTGATCCAGTTGACCCTGGGCGCGCCGCAGATCCTGTACAACGGGGGACTCCTCATCGCGCCGTTGCGCTATTTCGATGCCCGGCGCCGGCGTCCCGGCCTGCCCCAGGATGTGGGGGCGCTGGTGGAAAAGGTCGCGCCACGGCGGGTGACGCTGCGCCTGGTGAACCTCAGCCCCTTTGATCCACGGGAGATGCTCATCCAGGCGGGGACCTTTGGCGAGCACCGTTTCACCAGGGCCCATTACCTCGCCCAGGCCACGGACAAAGTGGCCGAGGACCAGGAGCACCCCGGCGAAGCGCCGGCCGCGTGGCGCGTTGTGCCCGTGGAGGACCATCTCTTGCGGGTGGTGTTGCCGCCGGCCAGCGAACTTGTGTTGGAGCTGGAGATGGAGCGGCATGTGCGCCCGCCCTCTTATGCCCTCCCTTGGCGCTGAAAAGAGAGCTGACAGGTCTGGACCAGACCTGTCAGCTCTTGTTATGGGCCTAACTGTTTGACACCCAGCGCCTATTGGCCTAGAATCTTTTAGCTTATAGCCCAACATCCCCCAGGGAGAGGATGGCATGTTCACCAGCGCCGAGATTCGCGCCAAGTTTTTGCGCTTTTTCCAGGAACGCGGCCACACGGTGGTCAAGAGTTCCTCCCTTTTGCCCGGCAACGACCCCACGCTGCTTTTCACCAACGCCGGCATGGTGCAGTTCAAAGATGTCTTTACCGGGGTGGAGACGCGCCCCTACCGGCGGGCCGTGACGGCGCAAAAGTGTATGCGCGTCAGCGGCAAACACAACGACCTGGACGCCGTGGGCCCCTCCCCCCGCCACCACACCTTTTTTGAGATGCTGGGCAACTTTTCCTTTGGCGATTATTTCAAGGCCGAGGCCATCGAGTTTGCCTGGACCTTCCTCACCGGAGAGCTGGGGTTGGATCCAAAGCGGCTCTATCCCACGGTTTATGTGGAGGATAACGAGGCCTTTGATCTCTGGCAAAAGGTAGCGGGTTTGCCGGCCGGGCGCATCACCCGTCTGGGCAAAAAGGACAACTTCTGGGCCATGGGTGATACCGGCCCCTGCGGCCCCTGCTCCGAGATCATCTACGATCGCGGCCCCCAAGCCTGCACGTGCGGCCGGCCCGATTGCAGCCTGGCCCACGAATGTGACCGCTGGCTGGAGCTGTGGAACCTGGTGTTCATGCAATACGAGGCCCAGCCGGATGGCTCCTTGGCGCCCTTGCCGCGTCCCTCCATTGATACCGGCATGGGGCTGGAACGGGCCACCTCCGTCCTCCAGGGCGTGGATAACAACTATGACACCGACCTTTTCTTGCCCATCATGCGGCGCACCCGCGAGCTTTTGGGCCACGACGAGGCGACCATGCGCGCCCATCTGGTGCCCTACCGCGTCATCGCCGACCACAGCCGGGCGCTGGCCTTTCTCATCGCCGATGGGGTGTTGCCGGGCAACGAGGGGCGCAGCTACGTGCTGCGGCTGATCTTGCGGCGGGCGGCCCGCTTTGGGCGGCTCCTGGGTTTCGAGCGGCCCTTTTTGGCCGAGACGGCCGGGGCCGTCATCGAGACCATGGGGCCACACTACACCGAGCTGGTGGAGCGCGGCGATTTTATTCGCCAAGTGATCACCCAAGAGGAGGAGCGCTTCCTGGCCACCCTCTCCACCGGCCTGGCCCGGCTGGACGAGTTGGCCGCGCGGCTCAAGGCGGAGGGGCGGCGGGTCATCCCCGGCGATGAGGCCTTCCGCCTCTATGACACGTACGGCTTTCCTTTGGAATTGACCCGCGACGCCGCCCAGGAGCTGGGCTTGCAGGTGGACGAGGCCGGCTTCAAAGAGGCCCTGGCCCAGCAGCGGGAGCGCGCCCGGGCGGCCCAGCGTTTCGCCGCCGGCGGCGAGGCGGAGCTTTTGCGCCGCCTGGAGCTGCCCAAGACCACCTTTGTGGGCTATGAGACCTGCCACGCCCAGGGGCAGGTGTTGGCCATCATCCGCCAGGGCGAGCCTGTGGAGCGCCTCGCCGCCGGCGAAGAGGCGGACGTGGTCCTCTCCACCACCCCCTTTTACGCTGAATCTGGCGGCCAGGTGGGAGATCAGGGCGAGCTGCGCGGCCCGCGAGGCCGTTTTGCCGTCAGCGACACCCTCAAACCCATCCCCGATCTATTCTTGCATCGGGGCCAGCTGACGGAGGGCACCCTGGCCGTGGGGGAGATGGTGGAGGCCCAGGTGGATGAGGAGCGGCGGCTGGATATTGCCCGCAACCACACCGCCACCCATCTCTTGCATCGGGCGCTGCGCACCGTCTTGGGCGAACATGCCGCTCAAGCCGGCTCGTTGGTGGCCCCGGATCGGCTGCGCTTCGATTTCAGCCACTTGGCCCCGCTGACCGCCGCAGAGTTGCGCCGGGTGGAGGAGATCGTCAACGCCGAGATCCGCGCCAATGCGCCGGTCACCACGCAGGTGACCGGGTTCGATGAGGCGGTGAGGGCGGGCGCCATCGCCCTGTTCGGCGAAAAATACGGCGAGCAGGTGCGGGTGGTCAAGGTGGAGGGGTTCACCGCCGAACTGTGCGGCGGCACCCACCTCAACCGGACGGGGCAGATCGGCTGCTTTGTGATCGTAAGCGAGGGCAGCGTGGGCGCCGGATTGCGCCGCATTGAAGCCGTCACCGGTCGCGGGGCTTTGCGCTTTGTGCGGGAGCGTTTGGATACCTTGGCCGCCCTGGCGGAGGCCTTGGGCGCCCGGCCCGGAGAGGAACTGGCCCGGCTGGCGGCGCTCCAGGAACAGCTGCGCGAGCAGCGGCGCACCATCCAGGAGCTGCAGCGGCAGTTGGTGGTCCAAAGCGAACAGGCCCTCCTGGCGCAGGCGGTGGAGGTGCAGGGCGTGCGCGTCCTCGCCGCCCAGGTGCAGGCTGCCGATGTGGACGCTTTACGGGAGTTGGGCGACCGCCTGCGCGACCGCCTGGGCAGCGCCGTGGTGGCCTTGGGCGCCGTGTTGGAGGGGCGGCCGCTCTTGGTGGTGATGGTGACGCCCGACCTGGTGACCAAGGGGCTGCAGGCCGGCAAGATCGCCGGCGCGGCGGCCCGCTTGATGGGCGGCGGCGGCGGCGGCCGGCCCAACACCGCCCAGGCCGGCGGCAAGGATGCAGCGCTGCTGCCCCAGGCCCTGGCGGCGGTGCCGCGCCTGGTGGGCGAAGCCCTGGCCAGCTGAAGCATCCTGCAGGTGCGGAGAGGGGAGCCATGTTCAGACGCAGGCGCCAGGCCCCGGAGGCGGAGGCTGCGCCCAAGTACCATACCCTCATCGCCTGGGAAAGTGGCCAGGTGAGGGCGGCGGTGGTGCAGGTGGAACAGGGCACGGCCCAACTGCTGGGCGTGGCCGGCGCCCCCGTCCACGGCATCAGCCGCACCAGCCATCCGGACCTGGATCGTTGGCTGGCTGGTTGCGAAAAAGCCCTCACCCAGGCCGAGGAGATGACTCGCAGCTGTTGCCCGCGGAAGGTGATCCCCGACGAGGTGACCATGGGCGTGCCCGCGGAGATCACCGAGAGTTTGCCGCTGGTGGTCTCGCGGCGCCGGAGCGAGCCCAAAAACGCTGTCACTTTGGAAGAGCTGCGCAGCCTTAGCCAGCGAGGCTACCGCCAGGCCCAAGATCTGCTGCACGCCGCGCCTTCAAGCCCCA
>DAOTZU010000209.1:0-12162 GCA_034433995.1 Anaerolineae bacterium | reverse complement strand
CCCGGCTCTTGAGCTCCTCCCGCGACATGCCGCTGCGCAAGGGGTATTTCTGGTGATAGCTCTGTAAATGTTGCCGGATCTGCCCTT
Organism: Anaerolineae bacterium; assembly: GCA_034433995.1. Taxonomy (GTDB): domain Bacteria; phylum Chloroflexota; class Anaerolineae; order UBA1429; family UBA1429; genus DAOTZU01. Next base: position 12,075 of record DAOTZU010000209.1, on the reverse strand, counting down.
GCAAGGTTGCCCAGGCGCTCTGCAAGAGGACCCCCACCCCGCTCTGGGGCAAGGCCTCCTTCGGAGGCACGGGGTTGGCGAGGCAGATCACCTGGCCGCCGGCGATGAGGCCGTGCAACGCCCCAGAGGCCTCCTCCAGGGGCAAGGCGCTTTGGCGGAGGAGCTCCCGGGCCTCCCAAACGGGTCTGCGGGCCAAAAGTTGTAGCAACACGTCCTCCGGCGTGCCCCGGGCCAACGCCTCCAGCCGGGCCAGCACCTCGGGCCGGAAGCGGCGATGGCGCCGGCCGGGGTGGGGCTGGATGATCCTGCCGCCCCCCAAAGTGACGCTGGGCGAGGCCAAACGCAGGATATAGCGATCGCCCCGCACCAAAGCCACCGGCTCGAGCAAACGCAGTTGGATCCATCCCTCGTCGCCAGGGGCCAATTCCTCAGCGGCCAACAAGCGCACATACGCCTCCACCCGGGCGGTGCCGCAATAAAAATCCACCAGGGCATTATGTTTGAGCGGCCAAGGGGCGCGGGCCAGATATTTCAGCCGCGCATCGGCCAGCGTGGTGGGCTCCAGCCATCCCGGATGCACCAGCACCTGCCCCCGCCGCAAGAGCGCGGCATCCACGCCGCTCAAGTTCACCGCCACCCGCGATCCCGGCAGGGCCTCCTTGATCTTGGTCTTGTGGCTTTGCAGGCCACGGATGCGGGCCGAGAGCTCGCCGGGGACGATGCGCACCTCGTCGCCCACGGTCAGCCGCCCATCGCTGAGGGTGCCGGTGACCACCGTGCCGAACCCGGCCACGGTGAACACCCGGTCGATGGGCAACCGCGGCCGGCCCAGGTCTGGGCGCGGCGCCACCTGATCCAGCAGATGGTCTAGCTCGGCCAAGAGGGCAGGCAAACCTGCACCCGTGGCCGCCGAGACGGGGACAATGGCCGCCCGCTCCAACACGGTGCCTTGCAGCTCCTCCCGCACCTCCTCGATCACCAATTCCAACCATTCAGGGTCCGTCACCAGGTCGCTTTTGGTGAGGGCCACCACACCCGCGGGGATCTGCAAGAGGTCCAGGATGGCCAGATGTTCCCTGGTCTGGGGCATGACGCCCTCATCGGCGGCGACGACAAAGAGGGCGATATCAATCCCTCCCACGCCGGCCAGCATATTCTTGATAAAATCCTCGTGGCCCGGCACATCCACGATGCTCACCTCGCGCCCGCTGGGCAAGGTCAGCCAGGCGAAGCCGAGGTCGATGGTCATCTCGCGCTGTTGTTCCTCGCGCAGGCGGTCGGGGTTGATGCCGGTGAGGGCGCGCACCAAGGTGGATTTGCCGTGATCCACATGCCCCGCAGTGCCGATGACGAACACGGTTACTTTTCCTCGCCAAAGAGGCCGCGCAGCTCGGCCCAAAGGTCCTGGAAGGCCTTGGCCTGGGCCTTTAGCGTCCGCACATGGGCCAGGCGGGTCTCATCCAGCTTGGCCGCCAGGGCGGCATGGGCCTGCAGGTTGCGCTCCTCCTGGGCCAGGGCAGCCTTTCTATCTTCCTCGCGTCCTTGCTCCAAAACACTCAGGCGTTGTTCCTGGGCATCCTCGCGCTCGGCCTGTTCTTTGCTCCACTTTTGGCGGCGCTCCAACTCTTGCGCCCAACGGAGGTCGTTCTCGCTGCGCCACTCTCTCAGTTCACGGCGCAATTGTTCCTCCGCGATGCGCTGCAACTGGCGCAATTGATCTTGTTGCTGGCTTACCTGTTGGCTCAGCTCTTGGATTTCGCGCAAAAGGCGCCGGTTCTTCTCATGCTGGTCGCTGTAATAGCGCAACTGGCCACTCCAGACCTCCATCTGGTGGCTATACTCCTCTAGTTTGCGCCCCCAGTCGGTCAAGGTTTGGGTGCGTTCCAGGTCGGCGCGACGCAGGCTCTCTTGAAATTCGGCCTGCTGCCGCGTGAGGTCCTGGCGCAGGGTCTGCATCTCGGCAACTTGCTGGGTCAGCTTGGCCAGCGAGGTCTCGGCCACCAGGAGCCGCGCCAAGAACTCTTGCTGCACTTTTTGCGCCTCGGCCAGGCCCAACTCCAATTGCCCGCCCTTGACGGTTTGCTGCTCCAGGCGGTCGGCCAGTTGCCGTTGGGCCTCCTCGCGTTGGGCCATGCGCTTGGCCAGGCTCTCCACGCTTTCCTGCACCCGCAAGATAGCCTCGTTCAGGCGGCGTTCCTCCGCCTGGCGCACGGCCAGCCCCTGCTCTAAAGGATCCAGCCGCTGCAGCGCCACGGTGATCTCTTGGATGGCCCGCACGTCTTGCTCCCGTTCCGCCCGACGGTTGCGCAGGAACTCGGCGGCGGCCTTTTGCTGTTCCTGGCGGGCCTCGGCAAGTTGCAGGGCCACCTCATCGCGGGTATGGCGCAGCGCCTCCTCCACCTCTGGGATGCGCACAAGTTGGGCCTGCAACTTGGCCAACCGATCCTCCAAAGCCAAGAGCCTTTGGGCTTGATCGGTCAGAAGCACCTGTTGCTTATCCACCAGGCCGCGCAGCTCGGCCACTTGCGCCTTTTGGCGGCGGAGCTCCTCATCCAGCCAGGCAGTATTGGGGACATTGGTCGCTGGGTTGGGGGTCATGCCATCTCCCTCGCATCGCGGTGCGCTTGCGGCAGCCAAGCCAGGCGCGCCCAAAAGACGCGCCCTTTGCCGCGCGCTATCACAGCATTCTCTTTATGGGTTCACCAAGACCACCATGCCGATCTCGGCCCAATCGTAGAGGGTCTTGGCGTCGGCGGTATCCAGCACGATACAGCCGTAGGAGCACCCCTGGCCCAGATACCCCCGCCAGAGGATCTGACCATTGCTCAGGATGGGCAGGGCGTGGAAACCGTTCTCCGACCCGCCCGCCCAATAGATGCCCAACCACCAGGGCATGTTCAGATCCCATTTGGAGGCATAGGCCATGGGCAGCTTGTCCAAAATCTGGTAGCGGCCAGGCACGGTGGGGGCGCTGGGACGCCCCACACAGCAGGTAAAGATCCATTTGGGTTTATTGTCCTCGTACACGGTGACCAGGCGCTTGGAGAGGCTCACCTCGATGCGCTTGGGCGGGGTGATAATCTCTTGGACCACCTTGAGCCGTGCCTTGGCCTCCTCCAGCTCGGGGCGCAAGCGCAGGGCGGCCTGATAAGCGGCCTCGGCCTCATCCCACACCTGGGCCTTTTCGCGCTCCTGGCCCACATGGAAATACGCCTCGCCTAACATCATCTGGGTATCGCGGAAATCGGGGCGCGCATCATAGACCTTTTGCAGGTTCTCCACCGCCCGGCGCCAATCCTGCACGCGGTAGGCCTCCAACCCCACCAGATACATCTTTAACTGGTTACGGATCTCTTGTAGCTCTTGCAAGCTCGCATCTAGACGGATGGCCAGGTCCAGCTCGGCCTGGGCCTCTTCAAGGCGGTTCTGCTGGATGAGCTTGACGCCCTGGCCGTACCGGGCCTCGGCCAGCCGCTTGCGCGCCTCCTCGTTCCGCGGATCCAGGGCGCGGATCTGCTCCAACGCTCTGATGGCCGCCGCCCAATCCTGGCGGTTCCAGGCCACCTCCACTTGGGTCCAATAAGGCTTGATGCGCTGGGGGATGCTGGGCGTGGGCGCCGTTTCGGGCACGGGTGTGGGCAGGGTCAACGCCTGGACCGTGCTGACACGCCCACGGGCGTTGGCGATGCCCAACATGACCAGCGAGACCACGGCCACCAGGGCCACGCCCATCAGCAGGATCATCCCTATGTTGCGCCAGCGTTCCGCCTGAAAATGGGGCAAGGAAACCGGCGGCAACCGCGTCTTCAGCTGCTCCAGGGCCTGGCTCGCCGTCTGGGAGGCCTTTTGGGCCAGTTCCTCGGCATTGACGGCCAGGGAGGGCCGAGGGGGCTGCTCTGTGACAACCTTGGCGGGCCCGGGCTCTTCTGGCTCTAACGGTTCCTGCTCCTGGCCGAGTTGTTCCTTGGCCCACCGGAGTGCCTCGGCCAGGCGCGGGCTCTCCGGCAAGAGGGTTTGGGCCTCTTGGAGATAGCGCAGACTCTGCTCCTTGGTCTCGGCCACCCAGGCCAACCAGAGCCAAGCGTCCTCCTCGTAAGGGTTGGCATGGATGATGCGCCGCAAGATGACGCGCGCGCCGGCCCGGTCGCCCAGGCGCGCACGAGCGATCCCCTCCTCAAGCTGAGATTTGGCGCGACGCACCCATTCGTGATGCTGGAGATCCTGCTCCTCGGTCATGGTGACTAGCCCTCAACTTTCAGCCAGCGGATGCGCGTCCCCTTTCTCCTGGAACGGCATGCCCTCCGACTCGTCCATGGGCCTCATTATAGCATCAATGGGAACACCTCGCAACCCTCACGCGCCGGCTATTCCACCGTCACGCTCTTGGCCAAGTTGCGGGGCTGGTCCACATCGCAGCCGCGCAACACGGCGATGTGATAGGCGAGCAGCTGCAACGGGATGACGGCCAACACCGGCGTGAGATACCGCGAGGTGGCCGGAATCCAGATGACATCGTCGGCCTTGTCCGCGATCTCGGCATCGCCTTGGGTGGCCAGGGCGATCACCCGGCCGCCCCGTGCCTTGACCTGTTCGATGTTGGAGAGCATCTTGCTGCGCACATGGTCCTGGGGGCAGAGGGCCACCACCGGCATGTGCTCATCAATCAGAGCAATGGGGCCATGCTTCATCTCGCCGGCCGGGTAGCCCTCGGCGTGGATGTACGAGATCTCTTTGAGCTTGAGTGCCCCTTCCAACGCCACAGGATAATTGATCCCCCGCCCCAGGTAGAGGAAATCCTTACAGGCCATGTAGCGCCGGGCGATGGCCTCATAATCGTTGCCGTTGGCCAACACCTCGCCCACCAGGTTGGGCAATTCGGCCAGGTCCTGGAGCAGCCGCCGGCGGCGCTCCTCGTTCAAGGTGCCCCGGGCCTGACCCAAGTAGATGGCCAGCAGATAGGCCGCCACCACCTGCGAGGTAAAGGCCTTGGTGGAGGCCACACCAATCTCTGGACCGGCGTTGAGGTAGATGACCCCATCGGCCAGACGGGCGGCCTGGCTGCCCACCACGTTGACGATGGCGATGGATTGCATCCCCTTCTCCCGCGCCGCCTCCATGGCGGCCAGGGTATCCACCGTCTCGCCGGATTGGGTGATGACCAGCACCACGCTGCCCGGCTCCAATAAGGGATCGCGATAGCGGAACTCGGAGCCGTAATCCACCTCCACCGGCAAGCGGGCGAGATCCTCGATGAGGAACTTGGCCAAGAGGCAAGCGTGCCAGGCCGTGCCACAGGCCACGGCGTGCAGCCGCCGCAGATGGGGCCACACAGGGCGGAGAGGTTCCAGATCCGGCAGGAGCACCAAGGAGCGGTCAAAATCCACCCGGCCACGGATCACGTCCGTCACCGAGCGGGGTTGCTCCATGATCTCCTTGAGCATGAAATGGCGATAGCCGCCTTTGGCCACCTGCACCGGGTTCCAAGAGACGGTGGTGATGCTTTTTTGGAGCGGCGCCCCCTCCAGCGTGGCGAACTCGGCGCCTTGCGCGGTGACCAGCGCCAGCTCGCGGTGCTCAAGAAAGATCATCCGCTGGGTGTATTCCAGGATGGCGGGCATGTCCGAGGCGACGAACATCTCCCCCTCGCCCACGCCGATGACCACGCCGCCAGCGTTGCCCAGCCGCGCCGCCACCAGACGATCGGGCTCCAAGGCACTCATCACCACCACGGCGCTGGCCCCCTTGAGCTCCTGCAGCGCCCGCCCCACCGCCCGCGCCAAAGGCTCCTGGCCGCGCCGATAGTAACGGCTGATCAGATGCGCGATGACCTCGGTATCGGTCTGAGAGGCAAAGGTCACCCCCTCGCCGATAAGGCGCTGCTTCAGCTCCCTATAGTTTTCCACGATGCCGTTCTGGATGACGACGATGACGCCCTCCCCATCGGTGTGGGGATGGGCGTTGGCCTCCGTCACGCCGCCGTGGGTGGCCCAACGGGTGTGGCCCATGCCCACATGGCCGCAAAGGGGTTGTTCCTTGAGGATGGCCTCCAAGTGGACCAATTTGCCCACGCTGCGGCGGCGCTGGATGCCGCCTTCGCAGGCCACGGCCACTCCGGCCGAATCGTAACCGCGATACTCCAAGCGACGCAGGCCCTCCAAGACAACGGTGGCCGCGTCGCGGGGACCGACGTAACCGACGATGCCGCACATGGGGAATCCTCCTGCTTTGAAATAAACGTATGGCGTTTATGCCACCGCCAACCCCTTTGTGCCGCCGGTCGCCCGGCGGTTTTGTGGGTTGGCTTGCCTCAGGAGGGAAGGATAAGGGAGATGGCGCTCCCTGGAGGCTTCCGCTGATCCTTCGATTTTCGGGGCTTGATCGCCCCTTGGCCCCGCCTCGCGGCGGGGAACCTCCGCCTCGTCAACTGCCGCGTGCTGCGGCAGCCCATGCGCTGTCCTTCCCCAAAAGGGATTGGGCTAGGTTCTCACCTCCTTTCCTCGACCATCGCCGATGGGCCGGCGCCTTTACGAGGGGAAAATATCCTCCATGAAAATGGGATTGCTCCACGCGCTGCGGCCGGCCGCATCGCGACATTCCACGCGAACAAAGTCATATTCCCGGCGCAAAGGATAGACGGCGCCATCCAAGAGGACGCCATTTTCGGCGGTGAAGCGGTGCCCCAGATAGCTGGAGGTATAGATGATGATGTGCTGGCAGGGGCTACAGCGCACCCGGAGGATCGGCCCGCCCTCGGCCGGCGAGATCACCTGCAGGTCATGCAGCGTGGGGCCGGTGCTGGCATAAAAGTGCCCCTGGCGCAAAGCCTCCAGGATGCTGGGCTCGTCCAAGGCGGCAGCGCGCACCATGACGAAACCCCGCCCTTGCTCCGGACCGTGCCAGTGGGTATCATCCACCGCCAAACCCCAAAGGCGGTGGCCCCGGCACAGGAGCTCATCCCAGTGGACACAGGAATACCCCCGGCCCACCTCCTCCTCGCAGACGCCGTTATAGACCTCCAGCCCCAGCACGCCCTGCACGGGGGCAATCTCGGTGGAGGGCTGGTTGGTCCAGTAGGGATGGGCAAAAAAGCATATGCCGCCCGCTTCGCGCACGGCATCCACGATGGCCTGGGCCGCGCGGGGCACGCCCTCGGCGGGCAAGCGCGAGAGCCCCAAAGCGAGGAGATGGTAACCCGGCCCGTCCAGTTCGGCGCCGGTGAGGGTGAGGAAATCGCCGGAGGGAAACGCGCACCCTGGGGTGAGCACCCAATGGTCCGTCACGGCGATAAAATCATAGCCACGCCGGCGATACCAGGCAATGGCCTCCTCGGGCGTAGCGCGTCCATCGGATTGGCTGGTGTGGGTGTGCAGATTGCCCTTATACCAGTGGCCGGGCAAGGAAAAGGGGGAAATCCAACCCATGATGATCCTTTCATCGGTCAGGGCTATGCGATAGCGGCATAGCGCCCGCATGTGCCCGCTATTGTACACCCAACACGGCGCCATGCCAACTCCCTTTGACATGCCCCTCCTCTCCAGCTACACTCTGGCCTGGCCATCAACTCGCAGCCCTCAGACGGCTCGCGGATGGGCTCAACATGGGAGTCATAGAGATTCTACGGTCGCTTTGGGCCACGGCCAAGCCAAGGCTCAGGCGATGGCCGACGGTCCAATGGTACAGATCACTTGCACGGAGCGCCCTATGGCCGAGACATCCTATCATGCCTTGATCAAAGAGCTGCCCGAGACGGAACGCCCGCGGGAACGGTTGGCCTTTTACGGCGAAGGCGCCCTCTCCACGGCGGAACTCCTGGCCATCGCGTTGCGCAGCGGCTCGCCCCAAGAGAACGCCCTGGCCCTGGCACACCATCTCCTCACGGCCTTTAACGGCCTCGGCGGCCTGGCCCGGGCCAGCGTGCGCGAGCTGTGCGCCATTCCGGGGATCGGCCCGGCCAAGGCGGCCCAGGTCAAGGCGGCCTTGGAGTTGGGGCGCCGCCTGCTCCTCAGCGGCGAGGACGCGCGCCCCCAGATCACCTCGCCGGCCGATGCCGCCCAGCTCCTCAGCGCCGCATTGAGCACCGAGCCCCAAGAGCAACTGGTGGTGCTGCTATTGGATAGCAAGAACCGCGTGCAGCGCATGCCCATCATTTATCGGGGCAACGTCAACGCCTCCTTCATCCGCGTGGCCGAGGTCTTTCGGGAGGCGATCAAGGACAACGCGGTCTCTATCATCGTGGCCCACAACCACCCCAGCGGCGATCCCACGCCCTCGCCGGAGGACGTGCAGGTCACCCAGGCGTTGGTGCGCGCCGGACAGTTGCTCCACATCCCCGTATTGGATCATCTCATCATCGGTCGGCAACGCTACGTCAGCCTAAAGGAACGCGGCCTGGGGTTCTGAACCTGCCGCGCGACGAGAGGGATGGTTCAGCCCCCATCCCAGACCATGGCCGGCGGCTCGCGGCGGAAACCGATGACCTCCAAAAACGGCTGGATGGGCTGGCCCAGGGGCTCCCGGCCGTTCCAACGCCTCACCCACACCCTCCGGGGCCGGGCACAGAGCCCCCCTTCGCGGGTGAGATGCTCCAAAAGCAGCTGCACAGCCCGGCGCGCCGTCTCCTCGGCCATTTGGGGCAACGTCGTCCAGCGGGCGCCACCGTGTTCATACAGCAAGATGGGCACCCCGCGCTGCAAGACGATATAGTTGGAGGGCAGCCGGGCAAAACGGTAAGGAGTGGGCGTCTCCGCAGCGCCCGCGTCCTCGTCGGGTTCCAGGGGCGTCTCTCCCGGCGCGGCGTGACCATAAAGGTTGGCTGGATCACAAGCATTGAGCAGAATCAACGTCTCGGCGTCCTCCGGCGTGGGCCGGGCGGCGGCGCGGAGCGCCTCCACCGCCTCGGGCAAGGCGAACTGCACCCCGGCGAACCCCCGCACAAAGTACCCTCGACGCACCTCGCCGCGCAGCTCCATCCGCTGCAAGGGGGCATAAAGGGCCGCCCAATCCTCGCACCCCTCCTCGCGGGCCACAAGGTCGCGGGCCAACACGCCATAACGCTGGAGAAGCTGCCGCGCCTGGCGCTCGGCGCGCTCCTCAGCCGAGACCTCCGGCCCCCACACGCCCATGCGGTGCACCAACGACCAGCGCCCGCCCCAAGCCACCGGCGGCGCCACCCGTTGGCCCACCTCGCGCCGGGCCTCGCGCAGGCGGTGTGGGCTGGGCCGGCGGAGGGTACTGGGCCCATGGGAGGCGCGCCAGGCGCTCAGCTCGGCAGCCAGGGAACTCGTCAGGCCGCGCGGCTCCGCGGCGCCCCCGCCGCCCGCTAACAATCGGCGCATGGCGGTGAACTGGTCGTTGGTGGCCACTCCGGCCAGGGCCAGCTCCGCCAAGGCCGCGTCCACCGTGGCCTGGGGCAAACCCAGGCCACGGCGCACATCGCCGGCGTAACAGGCCCCTTCCTGGCGCAGGAAATCCCACACGGCCCGGGCCTCTGGGCTGAGCGCCTCCGAAGCGGGCTCCGCCCCCAAAAAGAGCCCGCCCTCGCCACGGAACAAGAAGCGCAACCGAGCGTGGCGCGCCTCGCCGCCGGTGGCCACCCAGACCAGGTCGCCCTCGGCGCAGAGGGCATCCAAGTGGGCAGGGCGAAACCCCTCCACCCGCAGCGGGAGCAGGTCCCGCTCCCACAAGATGGCGGGGGCGAGGAACCCCCGGAGCTGCTGCAAAGTGGCCACAAGGCCACCGGGGCCATCGCGCCGGCCAGCCGGATGCAGGCCCTGCCAGCGGACGAGAAACTCGGCATAGCCGGGCAGATCCACCGGCTGGATCTCCCGGCGCAACAGGTGCAAAGTTTGGCGATGGATGCGCTCCAAGACACGGCGGTCACACCATTCGCGCATCACCGCCCCCGGCGAGAGCCGGCCGCTCACCACCTGGCCGGTGCGCTCCAGCTCTTCCAGCTCCTGCTCCAACCAGGGCGAAGGGAAGGCGTAACGGGCGAGGATCTGGCCCTGGGTGAGGGGGCCGTGGGTGCGCAAGAGCACGCGGAGCAGTGCGCCCCGAGCCTGCTCCGCCGAAAGCCTGGGCGCCAGCAACTCTGCGGGCAGAGGGCTGGGCGGCTGGGCCGGCAACCCCCAAGCATCCCGCTGGCGGGAATAATCCTCGGCAGCGATCCAACGGCGCTCTGGCCCCGCGGCCGTGGGGATCTCCACCTCCAGCGCGCGCCCCTGGGCGGCCAACAGCAGCAACCATTGCCTTCCCTCGCTCAGACAGCGCGCGGCCACCTCATCGGCCGTGAGATCGCCCAGCTCATGCAACATCAGGGCCAATTCCTCCGCGCTGCGGGCGCGGTACCCCTCGGCCAGGTGTTGCAACTCCTCCTCCACCTGGGTCACCGCTTCGGGGCGCAAGAGGTCTGGCAGGGCGCCCTCGGCCAGGATCTCGGCCAGCAGCTCGCGGTGCACGGCCAGGGCTTGGATCTGTCGCTCCGCTTTGGGCAGATCGTCTTCGTACATCTGCACGGCGATCTGGTCAAAGAGAAGGCCGGCGGCCACCGGCGAGGGCACCACCGTCTCCACCTCCACCACCCGCACCTGGCCCTCTTGGATATGGGCCAGTAGCTCTTGCAGGTGTTCCAGATCGAACACTTCTGTCAGGCAAGTGCGATAGGTCTCGGCGATCAAGGGGAAATCGGGGAACCCCCGGACGATAGCCAGCAGCTCCTTGGCCCGCTGGCGTTGCAGCCAGAAGGGGGTGCGCCGCCTGCCGGAGACGCCGGGCAAAAGCAGCGCCCGGGCGGCGTTCATGCGGAATTGGGCCCCAAAGACGGCCGAGTGGGGCAGCTCGGCCAACAGCCGCTCCCGGGCCTCGTCGGGGCCGAGGGCTCGCACCAAGGCGCTGGGGGGCTCGGCATCGGCCGCCAGGAAGCGAAAGATGATGCCGTCGTCGCTGGCCTGGGTCTCCACATCGCCGTGGACCCGCTCGCGCAGGGCGTGGGCCAAAGCCAAGGCCCAGGCGCTGTTCACCTTGCCCCCGAAACAGGAATGGATCACCAGGCGGCCATCGCCCAAGGCATCGTTAAAGGTCTCGACGATGATGGTGCGGTCGGTGGAGATGGCGCCGATGGCATCCAGTTGGTGCCGCACATAAAGAATGGCGTTGCGGGCCGAACGCTCATCCAGGGCATATTCCTCCTGCAGCCAACGGATGACGGGCTCGGCCTCCGGGGGCCACGCCACGGCCGGGTCATCCGGGAGCATGGGCAGAGCGGCCACCCTCTCGGCCAGGGCGCGGCGGAAGGCCCCCAAGCGCACTCCCGAGTAATAGTCCCGCTGGGGCGCCTCACCCTTCCAAAAGGGCATGCGGGGGAGGCTGCCGCCGGCATCGGCCACCACCACCTTGTCTTCGTCAATCTCCAGGGCGCGCCAAGTGGAAGAACCCAAGGTGAACACATCGCCGGGGCGGGTCTCAAAGACAAACTCCTCATCCAGGGTGCCCAGGGTGGTCTTGCCATCGGCCAGGACCACTTGGAATTCGCCCCGATCGGCGATGGTGCCGCCGTTGCGGATGGCCAGGAGACGGCTGCCGGGGAGGGCAGAGAGGACGTTATGCACCCGATCCCAAATGAGGCGAGGGCGCAGCTCACGATAGTCCTCGCTGGGAAACTTGCCGCTGAGCATCTCCAACACAGCTTGCAAGGCCGCCAGCGGCAACCGCTGATACCCATAAGCCTGGCGCACCAACCGATACAGCGCATCCACGGGCCAATCTTGCACGGCCACCATGGCCACGATCTGTTGGGCCAGCACATCCAGGCAATTCTGCGGCGTGTAGGTGGGCTCGATATCGCCCCGCAACATGCCGTGGGCCACCGCCGCCGCGTCCAAAAGGTCCTCGCGGTAGGTGGCATAGATGCGCCCCTTGCTGGTCTGGCCCACCAAATGGCCCGACCGCCCTACCCTTTGCAGGCCCCGGGAGACGCTGCGGGGCGATTGGAGCTGGATCACCAAGTCCACGCTGCCGATATCGATGCCCAACTCCAGGGAGCTGGTGCCCACCAGGGCGGGCAGCTCGCCGGCCTTG
>DAOTZU010000208.1:0-5676 GCA_034433995.1 Anaerolineae bacterium | reverse complement strand
GGCTAGCACGCCCGTGCGCCCCCGAGAGTTGGCGGCCCTCGTGGTCATCCTTTGCTTGGCCTTGGGCCTGCGCCTCTACCGCCTGGACGCCCAGAGCCTGTGGAACGACGAGGGCACCAGCGTGGCCTTGGCCCAGAGGGATCTGGCCACCATCACCCGCAACGCCGCCGCGGATATCCATCCCCCGCTGTATTACTATCTGTTGCACTTTTGGGTGCGCCGGGTGGGCACCGGGGAATCTGCCGTGCGCAGCCTCTCCGTGTTGGCGGGCCTGCTCCTGGTGGGCGTGACGTACCTCCTGGCCCGGCGATTTTCTGGCCCCGGAGCGGCGCTTTGGGCAACCCTTTTTGCGGCCCTTTCGCCCTTTCAGGTGTACTATGCCCAAGAGGCGCGGATGTACATCTGGGTGACCTTGTGGGGCGCCATCTCCCTCTTGGCTGCGCAGCGCCTGCTGGCGGGCGAGGGCCTGGCCGGGTCCTGGCGAGCCAGGAAGGGGTGGGTGGCCCTCTACCTCAGCGCCACGGTGGCCGCCCTCTACAGCCATTATCTCGCCTTTACCCTGGTGTTGGCCCAGAATGTCGCCTTTCTTTGGGGCTGGTACCATCTCCCTAAAAAAGGGCGCTGGCGCAGCTTGGCGCGCTGGGGCCTTGTGCAAGGGGCGCTGGTGGCGGGATATGTCCCTTGGCTCCTGCTCTCGGCGCCATCGCTGCGCAATTGGCCCGCCGTCAGCCCGGCCCTGGGGCCGGGGGAGCTGTTGCCGCAGATGGCCCGGGTCTTGGCCCTGGGCGTGACGGTTGAGGGCGGGGCTTGGGTCGATCTCGCCGTCCTCATCTTGACGCTCCTCCTCCTGCCGGGCCTTCTGGGCAAGGATACGGTAGAGCGCGACGCTCCTTCGCCAACGCCCAAGGTGTGGGCAGCCCTGCATCTGGTCGTGCCCGTGGTGATGTTGCTCCTGCTCTCTTGGCAGCGGCCCATGTACAAGCCCAAGTTCTTGCTTTTGGCCTCTCCCGGGTACTATCTCTTGCAGGGCCAAGGGATCGCGGTTTTGGGCCGCTGGCTGGGCCGGCGTGGCGGGCGCTGGCTGCGGGCCACGGGAACGGGAACACTGGCCCTGGCCGTCGGCGCGGCCTCGGTCTATTCCCTCTGGGCCCTTTATTTCGACCCGCGCTATCAGCGCGACGACTATCGCGGCATCGTCGCCTACATCAACGCCACCGCCGGCCCGCAAGACGCCATCCTCATCAACGCCCCCTCGCAGATCGAGACGGTGGATTATTACTACCGGGGGCCTCTCCCGGAATACCCCCTCCCGACCCAACGGCCTCCGGATCCCGGGGCCACAGAGGCGGCCTTGGAAGCGATGGTCGCCCGCCATCCACGGCTCTATGCCATCTTCTGGGCCACCAACGAGAGCGATCCCCAAGGCCTTGTTGAGGGTTGGCTCAACCGGCGTTGCTACAAGGCCCTGGATAGCTGGTTCGGCCATGTGCGGTTGGTGGTCTATGCCGTGCCCCAGGTGGCGACCCAAGAGATCGCCCAACCTTTGGCGGTGGAGTACGGCGGGGGCATCCAGCTTCTGGGTTACGCGCTTCTCACGCCCCAGCCGCGCAGCGGCGACATCCTGCAATTGACCCTCTTCTGGCGGGCCCAGGAGGGGATCGGGGCGCGCTACAAAGTCTTTGTTCACGTGGTGGATGGCCGAGGCAACATCGTGGGCCAGCGGGATGGCGAGCCGGTGGGCGATCTCCGCCCCACCACCACCTGGCAGCCGGGCGAGATCATCGCCGATAACTATGGCATCCTGCTCCCGCCGGGCACGCCACCGGGGGAGCACACCGTGCGCGTCGGCCTCTACGCCTTGGAGGATGGCCGCCGCTTGCCGGTGCGGCGGGCAGGCGAGGCCTTGGGCGATGCCTTTACGTTGGCGCGCGTCGCCATCCAGCCCTCCCCGGCGCCGCCGCCTTTATCCGCGCTGGATCTTCAGCGCCCGGATGCAAGTTCTTGGGGCGCTTTGCGCCTGGTGGGGCATAGCCTCCATCGGCTGGGGTTCGAGCACGAGGGCAAACTGACGCTACGGCCGGGAGATGTGGCCAAGTTGGTCCTCTTTTGGCAAAAAGGCGCGGGCGCGCCGGCCCAGGAGGGATTCGTGGTGGCGCTTCAAGACCGCAAGGGGAGGAACCTCTGGGAGCACAAGCTGCGGGTGACGGACGGGGCCTTTCCCTTGGCCCTCTGGCGCGAGGGCGAGGTGGTGCGCGATATCCAGCTCCTTTTCCTGCCCCCGGCGCTACCGCCGGGCGCTTATCGCCTCGTGCTGCGCGCCGATGGTTGGGCCCAAGACAAGGCCTATACCCTGGAGCAGATCAGGATCGCGCCTTAGGGGAGGATGATCCGTTCCGGATGGGCATAGAGGGTCATCTTTTGGCCGCGCAGATAGCCCACCAGGGTCACGTTAAACTGCTCGGCCAGCGCCACGGCCAGCGCCGTGGGCGCCGAGACGGAGGCCAATATGGGCAGCCCCAGGCGCACGACCTTGGCCACCATCTCGTAGCTGAGCCGGCCGGAGGAGAGCAAGATTTTATCCGCCAAAGGGATGCCGCGCAAAAGGCAATAGCCCAGGGCTTTATCCACGGCGTTGTGCCGCCCGATGTCCTCGCAGGCGACCACGAGCTGCCCCTCGGCGGTAAAGATGCCTGCCGCGTGCACCCCGCCCACCTCCGCGTGGAGGCTTTGGGCGGCGCGCAGGGCCGGGCCCAAGCCCCAGAAAACGGCAGCCTCCACCCGCAAGGCAGCCTCCACAGGCGCAAGGCTCAGGGCGTTGCGTGCCACATCCACCGCGCCGCAGCCGGCGCGGATGAGGCGCACCACCTCTAGCCGGGCGTCCGGACGCAAGACGTCCTCGCGCGCCCGTACCTCTACCCGGTTCCGCGAGATGCCGCCCTCCGCGCCTGCCTTCTCGCCAGGGACCGGCAGCCCCTGGCCGCAGTGATGGATGGTGAGCACGCCAGAGAAATCGCTCACCAAGCCCTCGCTGAGGCAAAACCCCGCCGCCAGCTCCTTCTCCTGGCCGGGCAGGCGCATGAGCACGGCCACCTGTTGCCCGTTGAGGTGCAGGGCGAGGGGCTCCTCCAACACCACCTCGATCTCTTGCTCCGCGTTCTGCGTCTGGTGCACGGCGCAAACCCGCCGACGCGCCGTGGGCCGATCACCTTCCGTCATCTGCTTGGCTCCACATCTGAGGCACAAGAACGCGGACGTGCTTGGGAGGCACGTCCGCGCCCCATGTCAACGCAAGGCGGGAACCTAGTCCCGGCCGTAGATCCACCAATAGAGGCCGCCCACCAGCCCCGCGCCACCGATGATGTTGCCCAAGGTGGCCGGCACCAGGTTGTTCCACAGGAACTGGCCGATGGTCACGTTGGCCCCGTTGAACATCCCCAAGGGGATGAAGAACATATTGGCCACCGAGTGCTCAAAGCCGAGGGTCACAAAGGCCATGATGGGGAACCAGATGCCCCAGATCTTGCCGATGACGTCATCGGAGGCCACGGCCAACCAGACGGCCAAGCAGACCAGCCAGTTGCAGCCGATGCCCCGCAGGAACACCTGCCACCATCCGGCATTTACCTTGGCCTCGGCAATGGCCGCTGCAGCTTTGCCCAGGTCGCCGCCCTTGACGATGCCGCTCCAATAGGCAAGGAATAACGCCACAAAGAGCGAGCCGATAAAGTTGGAAAGATAGACCACGACCCAGTTGCGGAACAGGCCCTTCCAGCGGGCTGCCTTGGAGAGGCAGGCGGGCATGATCACCGCAGTGTTGCCGGTAAAGAGCTCCGCTCCGGCGATGACCACCAACATAAGGCCTACAGGGAAGACCGCGCCAAAGACGAATTTGGCCAAACCGGGGTTGGCCTTCATCAATTCCGGGCTGCCGCGCCCGACGACGATGGCCAGCAAGCCTCCGATAGCGATGAACGCCCCGGCCAGGAAGCCCAAGGCGACTTGTTTGGGGAACGAAAGGTCGGCCTTGGCACAACCTGCCGTGCTGACGGCCTCAACGATGGCTTTCGGTGATTTGAATGGCATTTCCCTTCCTCCTGAGCTGTGGATGCGTGACGTGAAATCCCCCTCTGCATCATGCATCGTACCGTTGCTCTCGTTGCCGAACCCAAAACCTGACCGCTTCCCCTGCCCACCTCCTTTGAGCGCAATGCTATTGGGTTAACCCCATCGGGCGCGCCAAGGTACGCGCCCGATGGGATAAAGAACTCAGCCGACGCGCTCCACCTTGACGGCGCAGACCTTGTATTCGGGGATCTTGGCCACCGGGTCCAGGGCGGCGATGGTCAGCAGGTTCGCGGCCGCCTCGGCAAAGTGGAAGGTGATAAAGACCACCCCCTGGTCGGTGCGGTCCACCACCTCTGCCTTGGCCACCACTTGGCCGCGGCGCGAGGTGACGCGCACGAGATCCCCATCGGAGACCTTTAAAGCCCGGGCATCCAGCGGATTCAGCTCCACCTTGGCCTCGGGGTAGATCTCGTTCAGCCCCTTGGAGCGGCGGGTCATGGTGCCGGAATGGAACTGGTAGAGCACCCGGCCGGTGGTGAGCACAAAGGGATACTCGGCATCGGGTTGCTCGTGGGGCGGCAGCCACTCCACCGGGTTAAAGCGCCCCAGGCCGCGGGCGAACTTGCCCTTGTGGAGGATCGGCGTGCCGGGATGGTCCTCCGCCGGGCAAGGCCATTGCAGGCCCTTTTGCTGGATACGCTCGTAGGAGATGCCCGCGTAGCTGGGCGTCAGTGCCCTGATCTCTTGCCAGATATCATGGGGCCCCGCATATTCCCACGAGGCATAGGGCGCCGCTTTGGGGTCGAGCCCCAAGCGTGTCTGGATGCGCCGCCCCAGATCGGCGAGGATCTCCCAATCGGGCCGCGCCTGGCCGGGCGCCCTCAGCGCCGGGCGCACCATCTGCACACGGCGCTCGGTGTTGGTGTAGGTGCCCTCCTTTTCGGCAAAGGAGACGCCGGGCAGGATCACGTCGGCGTAAGGCGTGGTCTCGCTGGGAAAGATCTCTTGCACCACCAAGAACTCCAAGGCCTCCAACGCGCGTCGGGCGTGGTTGAGGTCGGGGTCCGTCATGCCGGGGTTCTCGCCCAACACGAACAACCCCTTGATCTCGCCGCGTTCGGCGGCGTTGAGCATCTCCACCACCGTCAACCCTACCCGGTTGTCGGAGGTCTTGCCCCAGGCGTTCTGGAACTTGGCCTGCACCTCGGCGTTGGTGACGGCCTGATAGGCGGTGTAGACGTTGGGCAGACAGCCCATGTCGCAGGCGCCCTGAACGTTGTTCTGCCCGCGCAACGGGTTGACGCCGCCGCCCGGCACGCCCACGTTGCCCAGCAGCATCTGCAAATTGGCGCAGGCCTGCACGTTTTGGTGCCCTGTGGTGTGCTGGGTGATGCCCATGGCGTAGAGCAGCGCGCCGGGGCGGTTGGCCGCCAGGATACGGGCCGCCTGGCGAATATCCTCGGCGGGCACGCCGGTGATCTCGGCGGCGCGCTCAGGGGTATATTTGGCCACCATGGCCTTCAAATCCTCGAACCCCTCGGTGCGCTCGGCCACGTATTGCTTGTCGTACAGGTCTTCCTCGATGAGCACATTGGCCAAAGCGTTGAGCAG
>DAOTZU010000207.1:0-24168 GCA_034433995.1 Anaerolineae bacterium | reverse complement strand
TCTGGCCGCGATAGAGGACGCCATCCATATCAATCAAGAGGTTACGAATCGCGCTTAGAGATCTTGTCATACCTCGCTCCAAAATGATGATGATAGCAAGCCGCCTAAAGGCGCGCCCACACCTGCCGGGTCAACTCCCGGGCACGGGCCATGACCGCCGGCTCGTCCACCGTCAGCAGGCGACGATGGCGCATCAACACCTTGCCGGCCACGATGACGGTATCCACCTGGCAACCGGTAAAATCGCCCACCAGGCGTTCAGCGAGATTGGCCGCCGTGACGGGCGTGGGACCGACCTCCTCCACCACGATGAGGTCGGCCAGCGCCCCCACGCTCAGTTCCCCCAGTTTATCCCGAAAGATCCGCGAGGCCAAAGCGGCGTTGTGGCCCAAGAGCATCTCGGCCACCGTCTGGGCGGGCAAGGCCCGCGGGTCCCCGGTGCTATAGCGTTGCAGCAGGTGGGCAAGCCGCATCTCCCAGAAAAGATCGTGCCCGAAACCATCGCCGCCCAGGCCCACGGGGAGGCCATGCTGCAAAAGCTCCACCACCGGCGCCAAGCCCACGGCGTAATGCATGTTGGCGCGGGGATTGTGCACCACCCAGCATCTGTTCTTGGCCAGGATCTCCATCTCCTCCAAGGTCACATGGACACAGTGCACCGCCAAAGTGCGCGGCCCCAACACGCCCACCCGCCGCAGGCGTTCCACCACCCGCAACCCGTAGCGGTTAAAGCAATCCAATTGGTCGAAACGGTCGTGGGCCACATGGACGTGCATCCCGATATCGGTGATGGCCGCGCCCCCCACCGCCGCCGCCAAGGTCTGGTCAGAGAGGGTGAAGGACGATTGCAGCCCCATGGAGGCGGCCAACAACGTCTCCTGGCGCACCCGCCGGGCGAAACGCACATTCTCCTCCACCCCCGCCCGGCCGCTGGGCAAGCCATGACGGTCGCTCACCTCATAAGCGAGACAGGCCCGCAGCCCCACCTGCAACACCGCCTCGGCGGCCGCATCCAAGGCATAACGCACCGCGTTGGGCGCCGCCAGATGGTCAAACACGGTGGTGACGCCGTGGCGCACCGCCTCCATACAGCCCATCAAGGTGGCGTAACGGATGCTCTCATAATCCAACGCGGCATCCAGCTTCCACCAAATGCCCCGCAGCGCCTGCTCGAGGTTGCGCGGCTCGAAGCCTCGGCGATCCAGCCCCCGCCCCAAAAGCCGGTAAAAGTGGGTGTGGGCACAGACCAAGCCGGGCATGACCAGCATCCCCTGGGCATCGAGGCGCTCCTCCTGAGGATACTTGGCCTCCAGGTCCTGGCTGGGGCCGATCTCGGCGATGCGGGCACCATCCAAGCGCAGCGCGCCATCCGGGAGCAAACGATAGCCCCCTTGGCGCAACAGCAACGTCCCATGGACGATGAGCATCTTTTTCTCCCCTTTTGGCCGGCCCCCCGGCACGCCGGCGCGCGCAGAATTATACCACCGAAGCGCGTTGGCGGCCAGCGAGTTTTACACGAACGCGCCCTTGTGCTAAGATTGATTTTGCTAACCATCCCATCTGGGCATCTCTGTGAGGTGTTGTCATGAGCCAATGGATCCCCCAACCCCCTCCGGCCACGTGCCACCGCTTGGAGGTCTCGGAGCAAGATCTGCACGCCATCCCTACGGATGACCTGCAACGCATGGCGCTGCTCCTCTATTTGATCCGTGATTTCGAGCTCAAAGTGCTGGACTTCAAGGACGCAGACCTGGTCCACGGCCCCGCCCACACCAGCATTGGCCAGGAGGCGGTGGCCGCGGCAGCGGCTGTGGTGCTACGCAAGACGGATATGCTGGGCTCCACCCATCGCGCCCACGGCCATTTTCTCTCCAAGGCGCTGCTCTACTATGCGCCCGACGGGTACCACCCTCTGCGAGACCCGGTAACCCCCGCCATGCAGGAGGCCGTCAACCGCACCTTGGCCGAGATCATGGGGCTGAAGGATGGCTGGTGTGGCGGCCGCGGCGGCTCCATGCACCTTTACGACGGCCGATCGGGCAACCTGGGCAGCAACGCCATCGTGGGTGGGGGCATCCCCATTGCCACGGGGGCTGCCTGGGCCGAAAAGCTGCGGGGCAAGGACACCGTGGTGGTCTCTTTCTTTGGCGATGGGGCCATCAACCAAGGCTGCTTCCACGAGGTGGCCAACATGGCCGCCCTGTGGCATGTGCCCATCCTGTACCTGCTGGAGAACAACTTTTACGCCGTGGGCACCTGCACCAGTGAATCCTCTTATGTGCGCGATCTGGCCTTGCGCACGCTGGGCTATGGCTTTGATAGCCTCATCGTAGATGGCATGGATCCCGTGGCGATGTACGTGGCCCTGCGCGAGGTGACGGCCAAGATGCGCCGCGAGCCGTTCCCCTTCCTTATCGAGGCCCGCACCTATCGCCACTATCACCACGCGGGGCGCTTGCCGGGCAGCGCCTTTGGCTACCGCACCAAGGAAGAAGAGGCTGAGTGGCTGGCCAAGGATCCCATCGCCACCTTCCCGCAAAAGCTCATCGCCCACGGCCTCCTCAGCCCGGAGGAGGACCGGCGGCTGCAAACCTTGGCCCAGGAGCTGGTCCGCACCGCCGAAGACTTTTGCACCGAGGTGCAGGATGGCAAGCGCGTCATCCCTGCCGCCAAATGGCCCGCTCCCGAATCGCTGACGCGGGATGTGCGCTGCGAGGAGAACGTTTTTGCCGGCGTGGAATTCAAGGAGCACGAGGATTTCACCCAGTTCCGGACCATGACCTACGTGGAGGCCATCGCCGCCGTCACCCTGCGCAACATGGAGCGCGACGAGCGGGTAGTGGTGCTGGGCGAGGAGGTGGCCAACCTCCGCGGTGGCGCCTACCAAGCCACGCGCGGGATCCGCGAGGCCTTCCCCCAGCGCATTTTCAACACCCCCATCTCAGAGACGGGGTTCGTGGGCATGGCCGGCGGCTTGGCCGCCGTGGGGCTGCGCCCGGTGGTGGAGATCATGTTCCCCGATTTCGCCCTCATGGCCTCCGACCAGTTGTTCAACCAGATCGGCAAACTGCACCACATGTACGGCGGGCAGATCTGCTTCCCCTTGGTCTTGCGCACCCGCATCGCCATCGGTTTCGGCTATGGCGGGCAGCACTCCATGGATCCGGCGGCCTTCTTTGCCCTCTTTTCCGGTTGGCGGGTGGTGGCCCCCTCCAACGCCTTTGATTACGTGGGCCTTTTTAACACGGCCATGCGCTTCAACGATCCGGTCTTGGTCCTGGAGCACGGGATGCTTTACGGAGAAAAGGGGGAGGTACCTGCCGCCACCCTGGATTATTACGTCCCCTACGGCAAGGCCAAGGTGCGTCGCCAGGGGACGGACGTGACCGTGCTCACCTATCTTACGGGCGTGGCCAAATGTTTGCAGGCAGCCGAGGAATTGGCGGCGGAGGGGATCAGCGCCGAGGTGATCGACCTGCGCACCCTGGATTACACCGGCATGGATTATGCCACCATCGGCGCCTCGGTGCACAAGACGGGCAGCGTGTTGATCGTGGAACAGAGTCCGCGCAGCCTTTCCCTCAGCGGGCGCCTGGCCGACGAGATCCAGGAGCGCTTTTTCGACGCCCTCGACGGTCCCATCGCCAAGGTGACCGCGCCCGACGTGCCCAGCCCCGTCTCTCGCAAACTGGAGGAGGCGTTCATCCCCTCCCTGGCCAAGATCAAGGAGGCCATGCGCCGCGCCGGACAACATCGCTTCTGAGGAAGTGGTTGAGGGTGTCGAGAAATGCGCCCGTCGGTTAGAAACCGACGTCTGGGGATGGTAAGCCCGCGCCGCGGGCTTGGCAAGCAGAGCCGTCGGATTCCATCCGACGGCGGGCAGGGCGTCTACACGCCTTTTTTCAACATCCTCAACTGGCTCAATTTTGACAAACTGTCCCCCTAAAGGTATACTGTACCTTTGGCTAGGCCGGGAGCTTCGCAGGGAAGGCTCCGGTCGCCTCCAGCCCAGCTTCCCGGAGGTAAAGAAGGCAATGTACGCAGTGGTGGAAAGCGGAGGAAAACAATACAAAGTCGCCGTCGGCGAGCTCGTTGATGTCGAATCCCTCCCGGCCGCAGTCGGCGAGACGGTGGAGTTGGATCGGGTGCTGATGGTCGCCGAGGGCGAGAACGTCTCCGTGGGGCATCCCACGGTGGAGAACGCCCGGGTGACGGCGCGGGTAGTGGCCCACGGCCGTGGACGCAAGGTGATCGCCTTCCGCTATATGGCCAAAGAGCGGCTCCGCCGCAAGAAGGGCCATCGGCAGAACTATACCCGCCTGCGCATCGAAGCGATCAACGTCTAACGCTAGCATCGGGATGATGAGGAGAGAGCGAGATGGCACATAAGAAGGGTGGCGGCTCTAGCGCCAATAACCGTGATAGCCAGTCTAAACGCCTAGGGGTCAAGTGTTTCGATGGCGAGGCCGTCAACAGCGGCGCCATCATCGTCCGCCAGCGGGGGATGACCATCGTCCCCGGCGTCAACGTGGATATGGGCAAGGATTATACCCTCTTTGCCACCACGC
Organism: Anaerolineae bacterium; assembly: GCA_034433995.1. Taxonomy (GTDB): domain Bacteria; phylum Chloroflexota; class Anaerolineae; order UBA1429; family UBA1429; genus DAOTZU01. Next base: position 19,600 of record DAOTZU010000207.1, on the reverse strand, counting down.
CGGGATATGTCAAATTCGAGTATGCGCGACGCAATAAAAAGCGCGTGTCGGTTTATCCGGAAAGGGTGCAAGCCAAGTGAAGAGCAAGATCCATCCGCAATACTATCCCAACGCGCAGGTCATCTGCGCTTGTGGCAACACCTGGACCACCGGCTCCACCAAGCCCGTGCTACGCACCGACGTCTGTAGCGCGTGCCATCCCTTCTTCACCGGCCAGCAACAGCGCCTGGTGGATACGGCCGGGCAGGTGGAGCGGTTCACCAAGCGCGTGGAGCAAGCCCAGAAAATGGGTGAAGAGGCCAAGAAGCGTGCTGTGGCCCGCGCCGAGCGCGCCCGCGCCCGTGCCTTGGTGGAGATCGTGGACGAAGAAGAAGTGGAGCCCATCGAGGGCACCGAGGGCAAAGAATAGGCCTCGTTCTGCCAGCGCAACGGGCCGCACCAGGGCAGAGTGGGAACACTCTGCCCTTTTGTTCATAAGCCGGGAGGCACATAGGAGTGCAGCAACACGAAAACGGTGGCTGGATCGAGGTCATCTGTGGCTGCATGTTCAGCGGCAAGAGCGAGGAGTTGATCCGCCGCGTCAAACGCGCCCAGATCGCCAAGCAAAAGGTGCAGGTCTTTCACCACGCTTTGGACGAGCGTTACGGCCAGGAGCGCGTCGCCTCCCACGCGGGGACCTTCATCGAGGCGATTCCGGTCCACGACTCTGCCGAAATGCTCCGCCTGCTGGAGCCCACGACCCAGGTGGTGGCCATTGATGAGGTGCAGTTTTTCGATTGGTCCATCGCCGACGCCTGCAATGCCTTGGCCGATCAGGGGTTGCGGGTGATCGTGGCCGGCCTGGATATGGATTTCCGTGGCGAGCCCTTTGGCCCCATCCCGCTCTTGCTCGCCCAGGCCGAGTTGGTGGACAAGCTCCAGGCCATCTGCGTGGTGTGCGGCGCCCCCGCCACCCGCACCCAACGCCTGATCGACGGCCAACCCGCCCACTATGATGACCCGGTCATCTTGGTGGGGGCCAGCGAGATGTACGAGGCGCGGTGTCGGCGGTGCCACCAGGTGCCCAGAAAGGAACGACCGTGACCAAGCTCAACTACGGCGGCCAGGCGGTTCTGGAAGGGGTGATGATGCGCGGCGAGCGGGAGTATGCCGTCTGTGTGCGCAACCCCGCCGGCGAGATCGTCTGCCACCATGCCCCGTTGCCGCCCGCCATCTACCGCAGCCGCATCCTCAAATGGCCCTTCCTGCGCGGCCTGGTGATGCTGTGGGATTCCCTGGGCCTCGGCCTCCGTGCCCTCACCTGGTCAGCGGATGTGGCCCTGGGCGCGCAGGAGCAAGACCAGGCAAGCAGTTTCTCCGGCGCGCTGGGCTGGGGCACCATCGCTTTCGCCCTAGCCTTTGGCGTGGGGCTGTTTGTCCTTTTGCCCATGTTTCTGGTCAGCCTGGTGGATCGTTATTTGACCTCATCCGTGCTGAGCAACTTGGTGGAGGGGCTGGTGCGCCTGGGCCTCTTCCTGGCTTATCTTTGGGCCATCGGTTTTCTGCCCGATATCCGCCGGGTCTTTGCCTACCACGGCGCCGAGCACAAGACCATCAACGCCTACGAGCACGGTGCGGCGCTCACGCCGGAGGGGGTTGCCCCTTACCCCAAGGCCCACACCCGCTGCGGCACCGCCTTCCTCCTCATCGTGCTGGTGATTTTTGTGCTGCTCTCCACCCTCATGGGCCGCCCGCCGCTGGTTTGGCGCATCCTCTCCCGCATCGCCCTCATCCCCGTCGTCGCCGGCCTGGCCTATGAGGTGCTCAAAGTGACCGCCAAATACTATGAGCGCAGCGCCTTGGTGCGCTTGCTGGTGGCGCCCAGCCTGGCTTTGCAAAGCCTCACCACCCGCGAGCCCGCGCCAGAGATGCTGGAGGTGAGCATCGCCGCCCTGCATCACGTCCTCCAGGCGGAGGGGTTGCTGGAGCCACCGACGCCCGGCAACGCTCCCGCAGAGGCGGCTTCCATCCTTACCCAAGAGGTGTCAAGACCATGACCACGGAAGAACTCCTCGCCAAGGCCAACAAACCCTCCGCCGAGGCATTGCGGCTGCATCCCTTTTACCGGGGCAAGGTGCAGACGGTGCCCAAGTGCGCCATCCGCGACCTGAACGATTTCGCCATCTGGTATTCGCCGGGCGTGGCAGCCCCCTGTCGGGCCATCCAGAAGGACCCCCAGCTCGTCTACGAATACACCAACAAGGGCAACACCGTGGCCATCGTCAGCGATGGTACCCGGGTCCTGGGCCTGGGCGACATCGGCCCCAAGGCCGGTTTGCCGGTGATGGAGGGCAAGGCCCTGCTCTTCAAGTACCTGGGCGGGGTGGATGCTGTGCCTCTGGTGCTCCAGACCAAATCGGCAGAGGAGATCATCCAGACGGTGCGGTTGATCCAGCCCGGTTACGGCGGCATCAACCTAGAGGATATCGCCCAGCCAAAATGTTTCAAGGTGTTGGATACGCTGCGGGCCGATCCCACGATGGAGATCCCCGTCTTTCACGACGACCAGCAAGGCACGGCCACGGTGATCCTGGCCGGCCTGCTCAACGCTTTAAAGCTCACCGGGCGCAAACTCCAGAACACGCGCTTTGCCCTGATCGGCATGGGAGCGGCCAACGTGGCCACGGTGAGGCTCCTGTTGGCCAGCGGCGTCAGCCCGGAGCAGATCGTCGCCACCGATAGCCGGGGGATCCTGCATCGCGAGCGGCGTGACGTGTTGGAGCAACGGGAGGATTACCCCGATAAATGGCGCCTTTGTCAGGAGAGCAACCCGGAGGATCGGCGGGGCGGCATCGCCGAGGCGCTGCGCGGGGCGGATGTCTGCATCGCCCTGGCCACGCCGGGGCCGGGCACCATCAAGCCGGAATGGGTGGCCGCCATGGCGCCACAGAGCATCGTCTTTGCCTGCTCCAACCCCGTGCCCGAGATCTGGCCTTGGGAGGCCAAGGCCGCCGGCGCCCGCATCGTGGGCACCGGCCGCTCCGACTTTGCCAACCAGGTCAACAACTCTCTGGGCTTCCCGGCCATCTTCCGCGGCACGCTGGATGTGCGCGCCCGCACCATCTCTGACGAGATGTGCCTGGCCGCCGCGGCCGAGCTGGCCCGTTGTGGCGAGGACAAGGGCCTGGATGAGGAGCATCTCTTGCCCGATATGGGCGATTGGGAGGTCTTTCCCCGTGAGGCCGTGGCCGTGGCGCTAAAGGCCCAAGAACAGGGCCTGGCCGCGTTGCAGCTCAGCCGCGAGGAGCTTTACGCCCAGGCCACCCGCAAGATCCGCGAGGCGCGGGAGATGGTGGCCCTGCTCATGCGCGAGGGCGCCATCGCCCCGATCCCGTCGGAATGAAAGGAGCCGCCGATGGACAAGGCCAAGATCATCTACCACAAGCAGGAATGGGAAGTGGAGAGCGGCCAGACGGTGCGCGCCGCCATCGAAAAGATCGGCTTGGACCCCTACTCTGTCATGGCTTTGCGCGATAAGCGGCTGCTCAGCGATCAGACGGTGATCGAGCCGGGGGATGAGATCCGCCTGGTCGCCGTCGTCTCGGGCGGCTGCTGATGCCTCCGGCCGGCGCGCCCCAGCGGGCTTACCGTTACCTGGATACCATCACCGTCGCCTTTGTGGCTGTGCTGATGATCAGCAACGTGGTCTCCACCAAGCCGGTGATCTTGGGGCCTTTCACCTTCGACGGCGGCACCATCCTCTTCCCCTTGAGCTACATCTTTGGCGATGTCCTCACCGAGGTCTATGGCTATCGGCGCTCGCGCCGGGTCATCTGGTCCGGTTTCGGCGCCACCGCCCTGATGGCAGCGATCTTTATGCTGGTGGGTGCCCTCCCCGCCGCGCCCGATTGGCCCCACCAGGAGGCCTATCAGACCATCCTGGGGCTGACGCCGCGGATCGTCATCGCCAGCCTGGTGGCCTACTTCCTGGGCGAGTTCTCCAACTCTTGGGTGCTGGCCAAGATGAAGATCCTCACCAAGGGCCGCTGGCTGTGGACGCGCACCATCGCCAGCACCCTGGTGGGCGAGGGGATCGATACCCTCGTCTTTGTCCTCATCGCCTTTTATGGCGTCTGGCCTAACCCACTGCTCTTGACCGTTATCCTTTCCAACTATATCTTTAAATGCGGCGTGGAAATCCTGGTCACGCCCATCACCTACCGCGTGGTCAACGGCCTAAAACGCGCCGAACAAGAGGATTACTATGACCACAATACCGATTTCAACCCCTTCCGTCTCGATGTGTGAGGCATGACGCCCATGAGCGAGCTTCCGCCGGAGGAATCCTCCCTGGAACAGCCTTTGCCCCCCGACCACCGGAGCGGCTTTGTCGCCTTGGTGGGCAAGCCCAACGTGGGCAAATCCACCCTGCTCAACGCCTGGCTGGGCTGCAAACTCGCCCCCGTCTCGCCCAAGCCGCAGACGACGCGCACCCGGCTTCTGGGCATCCTCACCCGCCCCGAGGCCCAGGTGATCTTTGTGGATACCCCCGGCATTCACCAGCCCCGCACCAAGCTGGGCGAATACATGGTAGCCACCGCCCGGCGCGCCGTGAAGGATGCCGATGTGGTGGTATTCCTCGTGGATGCCACCGAACCGCCCGATGGCGGCGATGAGGAGATTGCGCGCTTGCTGGCCCAAGGGCCGGCGACGGCCCTTTTGGCGCTGAACAAGGTGGACCTTGTGCCGGCGGCGGAGGTGCCGGCACGGTTGGCGGCCTATCAGGCATTGGGAAATTTCACCGTCGCCCTGCCCATCAGCGCCCTGACGGGCTACAACCTGGATACGCTCCTGGAGCAGCTCATCGCCCTGTTGCCCCTTGGGCCCCGTTTCTACCCTGAGGATCAGCTCAGCGACCAGCAGGAGCGGTTCATCGCGGGGGAGTTGATCCGCGAGCAGGCGTTGCACCTTTTGGAGCAAGAGGTGCCCCATGCCATCGCCGTGATGGTGGACGAGTTCCGAGAGCGGGAGAATGGGATGCTGTATATCGCGGCGACGATCTACACCGAGAAGGATTCGCAAAAGGGGATCGTCATCGGCCGCAACGGGGCGATGCTCAAACGCATCGGCAGCGCCGCCCGCCAAGCGTTGGAGGCGTTCTTTGAGCGACGGGTGTATCTTGAGCTGTGGGTCAAAGTGCGCCACAACTGGCGGCGCGACGAACGGGCGCTGCGGCAGTTCGGCTATTATCTGCCCAAAAACTGAGCACCCTGGACATCGTTAGGGCGTCGCGCTATAATGTATGTAGCGAGAGCCGAGCGCACACCGATATAAGGAGGTTGCCCATGCTCGTCAAAGATCGCATGTCGCGTCATCCCATCACCATCACGCCGGATGTCTCGTTGCACGATGCCCTGCGCTTGATGCGAGAAGAAAAGATCCGCCGCCTGCCCGTCTTGGATAAAAAGGGCAAGTTGGTGGGCATCGTCTCGGAGAAGGATTTGCTCTACGCCTCGCCCTCGCCGGCCACCACTTTGAGCGTCTATGAGCTGAACTACCTCGTCTCCAAGATCAAAGTGGGCGACCTGATGACCAAGGAGGTGATCACCATCGCCGAAGATTGCCCCTTGGAGGAGGCGGCGCGGATCATGGTGGATAACCAGATCAGCGGCCTGCCTGTGATGCGGGGAGACGTGCTGGTGGGGATCATCACCGAAAGCGACCTCTTCAAGACCTTCTTGGAACTCCTGGGGGCGCGCATTTGGGGCCTGCGGGTGACGGTCAAAGTGCAAGAGGGCCGAGGCGTCTTGGCGCGCTTGACCCAGGAGATCGCCCAGGCCGGCGGGCACATTGTCTCCTTGGGCACCTTCTGGGGTGATGACCCCACCAACCGTCTGCTCACCTTCAAGGTGCAGGGGATCGACCAAGCGACCATGAGGGAGATCATCCAGCGGCTGGGCGGAGAACTGCAGGACATCCGCGACACATAAAGCGCTCGGAGGCTTCAGGGCGTCCGCATGGCCGACGCATCCACACGAGTTCCCTCATCCGGAACATGGCGTGGCCCCGCATGACGCTCGTCGCGAGGATAGGGACAGGGGATCAACCGGAGGCACTCGGCTGATCCCCTTTAATGTTCTTCCGCGGGCGCCGACATGGACGCGCGCAGCTCCCGCGCCAGCACTATCCGGGCGGCTGCCGCGGCCCGGGCGCGATGGCTGATGCGGTTCTTGATCTCGGCGGGCAGCTCGGCCATGGTGCAACCATATTCGGGCACATAAAAGACCGGATCGTAGCCGAACCCCCCTTTGCCCCGTGGCTCGCGGGCGATATAGCCCTCGCAGGTCCCCTCCACGAGCTCCGCGCGGCCATCGGGCCAGGCCAAGGCGATGATGCAGCGGAAACGTGCCGTGCGCTCCGCCTCGGGCACGCCCCCCAACTGGCGCAAAAGGAGCAGGTAGCGCTCGCCATCGCTGAGGCCCTCGCCACCATAGCGGGCCGTGTGCACCCCCGGCGCGCCCCCCAGGGCGTCCACCTCCAGGCCCGAATCGTCGGCCAGGGTCAGCAATCCGGTGGCGTCGGCATAACCACGGGCCTTGCGCAGGGCGTTGGTCGCGTAATCGGCCCCGTCCTCGACGACGGCCCAGTGGATCCCCACCTCGTCCAACGTCACCAGCTCCAGGTCAAGCCCGGCGAAAAGGGCGGCGAACTCGCGCTTTTTTCCCTGGTTATGGGTGGCAATCAATAGTTTCATCGGCCATATCCTTTTACAAGACGTACATCGGCGCCATCGTCCACCGCCCGGGTGAGGGTGAGGGCCCACACCTGCGCCGCGCCGCCCTGCACCAGGGCCTCGGCACAGGCCTCCAAAGTGGCGCCGGTGGTCAAAACGTCATCCACCAGCAAGATCGTGAGCCCCTGGGCGCCCCCAGGGGCGCAGCGGAAGGCGCCGGCCACGTTCTCTCGGCGCTCCTGGCGGTTCAGGCCCACCTGGGCGCGGGTATCCCGTTGCCGCAGCAAAAGCTCAGGGCGCACCGGCAGCGCGATCCTCCGGCCCAGGGCGCGGGCCAGAAGCAACGCCTGGTTATAGCCCCGCTGGCGCAACCGGCGGGGATGGAGCGGCACGGGGACGATGACCTGGGCCGGCCACGGCTCCTCACGCCATTTTTGCGCCAGAAGCTCCCCGCATGGCTCGGCCAGGGCGCGCAGGCCCTCATATTTCAGGGCATGGACGGCCTCGCGGAGGGGCAGCCGATGCTCCGCCACAGACCGCAGAGCCGCCAGAGCCGAGCTGCTCCGATGGCACTCTGCACAGATCCCCGGTCCGGCCAATCGGCGCCCACAATGGGCACACACCGGCGGCCGCAAAAAGGCGATTTGCTCCCGGCACGCCGCGCACAGCCACGCGCCCATCCGGCCGCAGGCCACGCAGTGAGGCGGGTAGAACAAGTCTAAAAGACCGCTCCCCCAGCCCCGCAGCACGGCCAGCGCCTTGGTCAGCTGGGCCATGCTTAGGCCAGCTCCACATGCTCGCTGCTGGTCACCCGGTCATGGTCGTCGAACAGGTTGAAAAAGTACACCGTCGTCCCGGCGGGGAGCTGGGCGTGCACCGTGGTGCCCTCCAAGGTGGCCGGCGCGGTGTTCCAGAAGCGGTCCGTCCAGTGGCCCAGGGCGCGGGTGTAGTTCAACTCCGCCCGGGCCGGAGGAGTGGCAGAGGCGAAGGTGACCCAAGCCTGCCGGCCCTCACGACCCTGGCCGGTGATCACGGGCAAGGGCGCGCCGCCGCGGCAGAGGGCCTCGGCCAGGGCGTGGATCTCGGGCGGTTTTTCGCCGGGACCGCCGTGGGCGTGGGGCATGCGCACGCGGATGGCCAGATGGCGCGCGCCCTGGGGCAGCCGATAGGACGCCTGAAGGGAATCCAGCGGGAAGGCCAGATCGTTGGTGCCCGAGACCCAGAGCATGGGCATGGCCGCCTGGGGCAACAAGGTGGCAGGATCCCACAGCTCCAGCCAGCGCTCCACCTTGGCCCGTTCCACGCCGGCGAGGGCGGTCAACCCCACCGATTCGCCCCCCAGGCAGCCGCAGCCATAGACGGGCGCGGCAAAGGCAAAGCGCGGGTCCAGCCCGGCGGCCAGGCACGTGAGGACGCCGCCCCAGGAGACGCCCGTCACCCCGATGCGGGATGGATCCACCTCCGGGAAGGAACGCAACAGAGAATGCCCCAAGACCACCGCGGCCACGGCGTGGTAGGCCCATTGCTCTTCGGGGGGCAGATGGGCCTGGGCGAAATTGCCCCAGCCGGCCGGGCCGGAGTGGGCATGGCGCGGCCAACAGGGGCTAGAGTAGGGCGTCTCACGCCAGGAGGGGACGCCGCCGCAGGTATCCATGGCCAGAGCGGCGTAGCCCCGCTCCATCCACAGGCGCACCCAATCAGGGAAGGCCGTGCCCCCGCCGCCATGCACCAACACCATGGCTGGCAACCTCTCCCCCGGCGCGTGGGGCGGCGCGCCGTACCAGGCAAAGATGCGGGTGGGCCGGCCACGCCAGGGCAGGCCCTCGTAGAACAGCGCCCGCACCCCCTCGGCCTCGAAACCGGGGGCGGGATAGGTGGCGGGCGTGCGGAAGAGCTGGTCGGTGGGCCAAAGGGACATCTCCCCCTCCTGCGCGATGGGCTTGCATGGCACGCCTAGGATACTTGGGGAAGGGGGAAAATGTCAAGTGGCGCGATGTGGCGCCGGATGTGGCTTATCCAGCGCGACAAAAAGGGAAAGAGGTAAGCTCTCGCCCCTTTCCCTTGTCAGGATAAGCCCTCGCTCAGCCCTTCAGGCCGCTCAGATGAAAGCTCTCGATGATCTGCTCTTGGGCTAGGATGAACACGATCAACACCGGTACCACCGCGATGGAGCTGGCCGCGAGCAACGTTCCGTATTTGGTCTCGAAAGCGAGCTGGCCGGTGAATTCCACCAAGCCCAGGGCGATGGGTTTCATGGGCCGTTGATTCACAATCACCAAAGGCCAGGTGAAGCTATCCCAACTGCCCAGGAAAGTAAAGAGCGCCAGGGTGCCCAAAGCAGGGCGCGAGTTGGGAATGATGATTTCGGCCCAGATGCGAAATTCGCTGGAGCCATCAATCCGCGCTGCCTCGAGGAGCTCCGTGGGAATGGTGGACATGAATTGCCGCATAAGAAAGATACCGTACGCGCTGACCAGACCGGGCAGCACCATGCCCAGGTACGTATTGAGCAATTTGAGACGACTCACCATCAGAAAAAGCGGAATCATGATGGTGAAGAAGGGGATCATCATGGTCCCCAGGATGGAGAGAAAAAGCACGCGCTTCAGGCGAAACTCCAGATGGGCAAAAGCATAACCGGCCAGCGAGGCCGTGGTCAAGACCGACAGCTCGGTGATGGCAGCCAGGATCACGCTATTGAGAAACCAACGCCCCATGGGGATCAGGGTTGTGGCGCGCACATAGTTTTGATAAAGCCAGTATTTGGGCAAAAAGGTGGGCGGATAGGCCAGGATCTCCGAGTCGTATTTGAAGGAACCCAGGAGCATCCACACCATGGGAGTGATGCAAAAGATGGCTACCGCCGTCAGCGCGATGTAAAAAACACCCATCCCGATCCTGCGCCACACTTTTGAGCGCGCACGATGCGCTCTGGCGACGACAGGCGTTGCGGCTACCTTGGCCAATGTGGTGGACATCTCGTAGCACTCCTACTCGGTTTGAGGCCCACGGGCATAGCGAAGCTGAATAAGGGTCAAGATAAAGATGAAAATGAAAAGCACAAAGGACATGGCCGCTCCGCGCCCCATCTTCAAGAATTCAAAAGAGGTGCGATAAATATAATAAGATAGAACCGTGGTCGCTTGTCCGGGTCCGCCTTCCGTCATCACATAGATCTCGCCAAAGGTCAACATCCCGGTGATGCTTGAGGTTACCAACACAAACAAGGTCGTTGGCGCCAGAGCGGGCCAGATCACATGCCAGAAGCGTTGCCAGGCATTGGCGCCATCCACCATCGCGGCTTCAATGTGTTCCCGGGGTACATCTTGCAGGCCGGCCAGATAGACCATCATAGCATACCCCATGCGCCGCCAGGTGGCCATGATGATCAGGGAGGGGATGGCCCATTTCTCATCGCTCAGCCAAGGGATGCGAAACCCGAACAGGCGGTTCAAGATACCGTTGAACAGCCCTAGGTCCGTGTTGTAGAGGAATTTCCAGACGATGGCCATGGGGATGATACTGGTTACCACGGGGATGAAAAAGGCCATGCGGTAGAGATAGCGCCCCACGAACCAACGGTTCATCAGGAGGGCCAAAATGAGGCCAACAAGGCTGTTGGTGAGCACGAAGCCAAAGCTAAAATAAAACGTCCTTACCAAGGAAGCACGGAATATCTTATCATCAAAGAACAAATAACGATAATTTTCCAGACCAACAAAAGGGTTATCAGGACGCCCTATTTGGAACTTGTGCACGCTGATGTATAAAGCCCAAGCGATGGGGAAAATATATATGACTGCATAAAATAAGATGGCCGGAGAGACAAAAAAATAAGGCACCCAGGCCGGATATTTGATGTTGCGGCGCGGTCTTGTCCTCCTTTTGGCTAATCGCAGCACCGTTGTAACATCCATATCTCCTCCACTAAGGGCAAAGCCTACCTTCTGCGCGTGGCTAACGCGCAGAAGGTAGGCATGCATGCCGGCTTACTAGTCTTTGAGGATCTTTTCCGCCGCGGCAGCGGCATCCTGAATTGCCTGTTTCGGATCCTTATCCTTCACGATGGCCTCCCAAAGCTCGTTGCTGATGGCATTGCGCAACTCGTTGGCTTTGGGGGAAAGGGGAAGGAACCTGGATTTGGCCGCTGCCTTGAGCGCCACTTGCCACTGTTGATCCGATTTCCAGGGTTCGATCTCCAGTTGGCCTTTAAACCAGGGAATATAGTTGCCCGCGCCCACCGGCTCGGTGGCCTGCTGGTATTGGTTGTACCAATCCTCCAGGAGCGCCCAGGCTACCACTTGCCGCTCCGGTTTCGGAGTCATTACCGACCAATACGATGTACCGGCGACGGCCACACTATCCTTGATGGTGGGCAATGGAATATAGTGGTATTTGATGACGGGCAGCAATTCCTTGGGGATGGCGCCTTTTTCATCTTGCTTGAGGACCGTCAGATGCAACCACGCGCCCCAGGATGTGTTCGCTACCCACATGACGCCCTTGTTGGTGTACATCGCCTCATTATCAGGGATGAAACCCGCGCTGCAGGCCTTGGCCTCTTTGAGGATCGTTCTGGCGATCTTGATGGCTTCAATGCCGGCCTCGCTATTGAAGAGCGCCTTGGTCAATCCCTCATCGAAAAGCTCGCCGCCGGCGCTCCAGACTTTGCTGGCCCAAAGGGCATATTGGCCCGCGGGGGTTGCTCCCGTAAAGATCCCATGCCCCAGGCCCAGGCGAACCATGCTCTCGCCCTCCCACTTGGCCGCCTTTTGGCCCCAGGCCGTGAGCCCGGCCCAATCGGTGGGCGGGTTTTTAAGATCCAAACCGGCTTCTTCGGCCAGGCCCTTGTTGATCATCACATACCCTGGGCCCAGAGCATACCAACTCGGTGAACCATAGAGTTTGCCTTGGTACATCCCCGGTTTCCAGGCCGTCTCAAAACACTCTTGGAGCACGCGGGCCTGAAAGTCATCCGGAGCCGGGAAGACCCACTTGTTCTGGGCGAATTCAAAGATATAGTCGCCCATCCAGCCGATGTCAGGCGGGGTGCCGGCCACGGCCGCGGTGCGGAGTTTGGTGACCATCTCACCGCCCGAGATCTGCTCCCACTGCAGCGAGACATGGGGCCATTTGGGCTGGAACGACTCGGCAAAGCGCTTTTCCGAGTTTTTGCGGTTGGGATCCTCCACCGACTGGTGGTTCCACACTTGAATGGTAATAGGTTCCTTGGCCGCGGGTTGGGGCGTCGCCTTGGGTTTGGTCGGTTCGGCAGCAGGAGCCGCAGTGGCCGGGGCCACCGTGGGCGCTTTGGGGGCGCATGCCGCCAAACACGCCACCGCGCTGCTCACTCCAAGCAACTTGATAAAGGTACGACGAGACAGATTCCTGACCATACTGACCTCCTTGTACTGACCTGTGTACGAAAACACCACCGATGGCTAACGCAACTGGGTGCGTTTTGCCACCTTAGCCCACACGGCTATAATATGGTTTACGGTTATTATAATGTGCATCGTGCTGCATGCCTAGCCCCTTTCTGCCAACCTTTGACCAATCTTTGCCACGTTCGCCCGAGAGGCAGGAAAACCCATGACGCCATCTCCGCCCGAAGCGTTTGTGCAGTGGGTGCGCAATGCCCTGGCGCACCTCTACGATTATCCTTATCTGCAGACGCACCCCCTGGCCGATCGCTGCCCGGAGGGCGGCGATGCCCGCTCCCGGGCCCAGGCGCTGCGGCGCATTCTCTTGGAGTGCCTCGATGCGCTCGCCGCGCAAAATGGCGCGCCGGCCACGGAGGCCAACCGCGCTTATGCCGTGCTCACCTATCATTACGTGGATGGCTTGGCCATGGGGGAGATCGCCCAGCAACTGGCCTTGAGCCAGCGCCAGACCTATCGCGAACACGAGAAGGGGATCAAGGCCCTGGCCTCTTTGCTGTGGGACCGCTTGGGCCTGGAACAGGCAGCTTTTCCTTCCCAGGCGGAGGAGAACGTCACCCCACAGGCCGACGCCGCCCAGGAGGAGGTGGAACGCCTGCTCCAGGGGGCCCAATACGAGACGCTGGATCTGGCCCAGGCGCTGGATGACGCCCTGCGGCTGGTGGCGCCCTTGGCGCAGAAGCGCGGCCTCACTTGGGCCGTTTCCGCGCCCCGGGTTCCCTTGCAGGTCTGGGCCGACCGCACCTTGGTGCGGCAAATCCTGATCAACCTGCTGGGACACGCCTTGGCTTGGGGCTGCCAAGGCGAATTGCGGATATCTCTGGCGCCAGGGGACCACGCGCTGGAGATGCGCCTCCAGGGAGAGGCAACGGCCGCCGGCACCAGACCGGAGACCATGCCCGCATCTTTGCAGGTAAACCTGGCCGTCGCGCGGCGCCTGGCCGAGGCCCAAGGAGGACGCTTGGAGCTGGATTCGGGGGCGCGCTGGGAGGCGCGGCTCCTCTTGCCCTCGGTCAGCCGTGCCACCATCCTGGTGATCGACGATAATGCCGACCTCATCACCCTGGTGCAACGTTACCTGGGCGCATATCCCCTCACCGTCACCGGCTGCCTGGACGGCCGCCAGGCCCTGCAGCTGGCCGGCGAGCAGCAGCCGGCCCTCATTTTGCTGGACCTGATGATGCCCAGCCTCGATGGCTGGGATCTTTTGCGGCAGCTCAAGGCCTCGCCCGTTACCGCCGGGATCCCGGTGATCATCTGCTCCGTCCTCAACCAGGTGGAGATGGCCATGAGCCTGGGCGCCAGCGATTATGTGGTCAAACCCGTCAGCCAGACGGAACTTTTACAGGTGCTGCATCGCTGGCTGGGGCCATTGTCTCCCCAGGGACAATAGCTTGCAGCAGCGCCCCCACAGCCTGCAAGACCTCGGTGAGGGAGAACCCCTCCTGGCGCACCAGGCGCACCTCTTTGCCGATGGGCGCCAGCTCCTGCTCCACCGCGCGCACCGAGACGATCACCGTGGGGATCTCGGCCAAGGCGGGGTCCTTGCGCATCTCCTCCAGGAATTCATAGCCGTTCATCTCGGGCATCAAGAGGTCCAAGAGCACGGCATCGGGGCGCTGGGCGCGGAGGATCTCTAGCCCCTCGCGGCCCCCAAAGGCCTGCCAGACGCGCACGGTGGGATCATGGGCCTGGACGATCCGGGTGAGGAGGCGCACCACCTCCACATTATCATCCACGATGAGGAGGCTAGAGGGCGGCCGGGGCAGCCGGGTCAAGGCTTGGGCCAGGTCTTCACGGGTGACGGGTTTGGAGAGGTAATCCACTGTGCCCAGAGGATAGCCGGCGCGCCGACCGCTGGGCAGGGGACAGATGATGGTGGGCACCGCCCGCAGGCCATCGGCCAAGAGGGCCTCCACCTCGCCATCGCGCCAGGTCTCATCCATGACCGTGGCCGCGGGGCAGCCGGCGCGGAGAAGATCCGCCGCCTGCTTGGCGTTGCCGGCCAAGCAAAAATCGTACCCTTCGATATGGCGTTGCAGGAGGGAGAGCACCCGGGTATCGTCGCTCAACACCAGCACCTGCCCCTTGGTGTGGCGTACCGGTTTGGGCCGGCCGGGGAGCAGGGGGCTGGCCTCCACCTGAGACACCTCTTGCTGAATGGGCAAAGCAAAGGTCACGGTGGTGCCCTTGCCCACGGTGCTTTCGATCCAGATGCGGCCACCGTGGAGTTCGATGAAGCGTTTGCTCAGCGCCAACCCCAAGCCACTGCCTCCATCGGGGCGGTCGCTCATCTGGCTGAAGGGCTGGAAAGCCTTGGCGAGCTGCTCCGGAGCGATGCCGCTTCCCGTGTCTCGGACGGTGAGGATGGCCTCTTGGCCCTGCTGAGCGATCTCTACCTTGATGTACCCCTTTTCGGTATGGCGGGCGGCATTGCTCAGCAGGTTCAGGAGTACTTGGCGGATGCGGGTCTGGTCAATCTGTGCCCAAACGGCCTGGGGCGGTTCCACGATCTCTAGCTGGACGCCCTTGGCCCGCACCAGCTCCCGGATCATTGCCGTCGTCTCGTGCACCAGTTGGCGCAGGTCCACCGTCTCTTTCAGCATGGCCAACCGTTTGGCCTCGATCTGGGCCAGATCCAACACGTCGTCAATAAGGGCACGCAGGTGGCGGGCGTTGCGATAAATGGCCAAGAGATCGCCCCGATAGGGCGGAGGCAGGGGCACGCGATAGGTCTCTGGCGCGGCGACCATCATCTCGCTGAAACCGATGATCAGGTTGAGGGGCGTGCGCAACTCGTGGCTGACGTTGGCCACGAAATACTGTTTGGCCCGGTAGGCCTCCTCGGCGGCCAACTTGGCCTGCTCCAACTGGATGTTCATATAGTGCAACCGTTCCTGGTTATCCCGGAGCATGTGGGCCAAGCGGGCCAGGTCGGCGCGGCGCTGGCGCAGGTCCTCCACGCTCTTTTCCGCCTCCTGGCGGTGATAGGTGGACCAGACCAGGGCCAAATAGAGATTGCGGGTGCTCAACCAAGCGCTGAGGGCCGTCATGGCGCTGACAAAGCTGGCCATCACATAGGGGTAGGTCACCGCCCCCTGGCGCTGCCAAGAGATGAACGGTGGCAGCAGGCAGGCCAACAGCGGGATGGCCGCCCAGAGGGCGCGCGGCGTGACCACAGCGGCGATCAGGATGGCGGCGTTCACCAAAAAGACGGCCAACGAACCGGGCCGAAACCAGAGATAGGCGCCGGTGAGGAGCACGAGCCCCAGGGGCAACCACACGCTGGCCACCACTTCCAGTTTCTTGGCGAGCAAGTGGGTGATGAGGGCGATGATGGCAAGCCCTATGGGCACCAGCCACGAGACGGGGGTGCCGTCGTTCAGCGCGGCACCCAGGACGACGGCCCATGCCGCCGCCACAACGTAGAGGAGACGCACCAACAACCGCAACGACTCGCTGCGCAAAAAGCGCTCCTCATGCTCCACCCGCACACGCTCGGAAGCTGTATCCGCCGATGCCATAGATCGTTCCTTCCCCTACCGGCTTTGCCAATCTCCGACTTGACAACTTGGCCCAATTTCATTTTACTCACGATGCGCCCAATGCCCAAGGTCGCCAAGAGGACGTGCCGGCCGGCGCGTCCTCGACGCCTTGCAGGCGCCGTCCGCTCTGGAGGAGATTAACTCCTGAGGCGCCCGCTACATTTCTCGGATAGGGGGTCCCATGGGCACAGCCCGGTATCCTTTCGGCAACGACCCGAACAAGATCGCCCGCTACCGCGCCTTCTGGCGGCGGGAGAACGCCGAGCGCCCGCTGGTCGGCTTTTCCTTCAAAAGCTGGTTCCCGCTCCAAGAGTTCGCGGCCAGCGCCGCCTGGCAAGAGAGCGCTGTGCTCACGCCCGACATGGTGGATCCCGCGGCCTTTTTGGCCGACCAGGAACGCCTGCTCCGGGAAGGGGAGAGCATCGAGGACGACATCTTGCGGGGCGCCAGCCCCCACCAGGCCGTGCCCTGGCTGGATGGCATGCTCGGCGCCACGTTGCGCATCCTGCCAGGCAGCATCCTCGGCGTGGAGCGCAACCTCTCCTGGGAGGAGCTGGAGGAGATCCGCCTCGATCTCGCCAACCCCTGGTACCAGAAGTACATCGCCTTCATCCAGGCCCTGGTGGAACACTCGGCCGGCCGCTATCCGGTGAGCCACGGCACGCTCATCGGCCCCTCAGACCTGGCGGCGCTCCTCCGCGGCCATACCCAGAGCGTCTTGGATCTGGTGGCGGAGCCGGAGCGGATGGAACGGCTCCTCTGGCGGCTGGCAGAGATCTTTCGCCAGATCACCGAGGAGGCCTGGCGCCATATCCCCCTCTTTTACGGGGGCTATTTCGACGCCCAATACCAACTATGGGCGCCCGGGCCCATCGCGCGGCTGCAAGAGGACGCCTCCGGCCTCTATTCGCCGGCCCTCTACCGCCGCTTCCTCCAGCCGGTGGATCGCGCGCTGGCCAGCCATTTCCCCTGCGCCTTTATCCACCTGCATTCCACTTCCATGTTCCTCTTGGAGGCCTTCCTGGAGATCGAGGAGATCCGCTGCTTCCAGGTGAATTACGAACTGATCTCGGGCGGGCCGCCCATGGCCGGCATGATCCCCTATTTTCGCCGCATCCAAGAGGCGGGCCGGCCGCTCTTGGTGCGCGGCTCTTTTACGCCCGATGAGCTGCGCTTGATGCTGGATGCGCTGGACCCGCGGGGGCTGTACCTCTATATCATGGTCAGCCGGCCGGAGGAGATCGAAACCTTGCGGACCCTCGTGGGCCTCTAACACGTGGCATGGGGAGATGGCGCAAATTCTGCTCTTGTAAAGGGGGTGAATCATGTCCGAAAGCCATATCTGGTCGCCGCGCAACATCTACCTCTATCTGGTCTGCCTGGTGACGTTGGTGCTGACCATCTTTGCGATGGTGGAGGTCGTCAAGGCGGTGGCGGAGCTGGCCTATCCCACGCCACAGATGACGGGGCCGCTGCCCGCGCCCACGGCTGTCCCCGCCGAAGCCACGCCCCAGACGCCAGAGAAGGCGCCCCAGGTAGATCAGGCCTGGGAGCTGCGGCAACAGGAGCTGCAACGCCAGTGGGAGTGGCGCAATACGACGTTGAACCTGGTGCGCAACATCGCCATGCTGCTGGTGGCGGCGCCCATCTATCTTTACCACTGGCGCAAGATCGAACGGGCCTCGCGCTGAATGACCTTCGCCCTCTGCCCCGTCCAGGGGGAGGTCGCCACGGAATGCTGGCCGACGGGGTGCAGGGCCGGCCAACTACCAGAACACCTGCCGAAGCGGCGGAGCGCCTCCAGGGGTCACTTGGGTCCTGCGCCAGGCCACATCTCGGCCACCACCTTCTGTCCCCCCACCACCGCATAATTCATCCCGCGATCCTCCGGATAGACATGGGCCATGGAGGAGAACCAGAGGTTGGGGATGGGCGTGCGGTAGCTGGGTTTGCGCTGTGAATAGTGTAGCCCGATGACCGGCTGGGTGTAGCGCTCCCGCCAGGCCCACACCTGTTTGACCCACTCGCGGCTGAACCCGCGGAACATCTTTTGCAGATGGGGCAAATAACTTTCCAATAGCTCCTCGGCGGGAAGTTGATAGGCCTCGTCCTCCGGATCCAGATAGCGCGAGATATAGACCAGGTGCGCCCCACCATACTCCGCCGGCCGTTGCATGTTGGTATGCTCGATGACGCCGGTGAAGGGGATGGATGGATCGCCGATGTTCAACCAATACGTGGTGGAGAGGCTGCGATCCAGCCGCAGCACCAAGCACACATTGGCCAAATATTTAATCTCGGCCAATCGGGCGCGATAGTCGGCAGGGAGGCCGGGGGCCAATTGGGCGAACAATTCGGGCGCCGTGGTGACCAGCACCTGATCGAACGGACGGAAGGCGCCGCGGGAGACGACGCCCAGCGCCCGGCCCTCGGCGATGGGGATCTCTTCGGCGGGCGCATTGAGCAGAAACTCTACCCCGCGCCCGCGCAGCTCCCGCTCCCAGGCCGCGATGACCTGCTGAAACCCGCCGCGCACATAGCCCAGGCGCTCCTCCTGGGCCTTGCCGCGGGAGCTGCCCCGCAGCTTGAGCTTGTTCCAGATCCACACCGCGGCCACCTGGTCGCTGTAACGGCCGAACTTGCTGCGCAACAAGGGCTCCCACATGTTGCGATAGACCCCCTCGCCGGCCATCTTGATCAACCATTCCTTGGCCGTGATCCCTTCCAAAGGGAGCCAATCGCGGATGAACATGGTGCGGAGGTATAACAGCCCCACCCGCACCCGTTCCCACAAAGTCAAGCGGTCGAACTTTAACAGATCCAAGGGGGTGCTGAGGCGGTAGATGCGGTTAGCGTAGTAACTGTTGCTGGTGGAGAGCCATTCCAGCTTATCGCCCAGGCCCAAACGGGCGATCAGGGCGGCCATGGCCGTGTCGCTGGTAAAGAGATGGTGATAAAACTTTTCCAGGTAAGCGCCGTTCACCGGAAACGACCCGGCCAAACCGCCGACGATGGCATCGCGCTCATAGACGGTACAGCGCGCGCCACGCCGTGAAAGCTCGTCGGCCGCGCTCAGGCCGGTCACGCCGGCCCCGATAATGGCAACATGGGTCATGTTGTGCCCCTTTGCAAAACAGAGAGCGGTCAGCTATCGGCGCGGTCGCCACAAGCCTGAAAGGCGGCTATCTCTCATCGACGCTTGGGCGCCCGATAGGCCACCACCAAAGGCAGCTCGAACCATGGCTCGGCCCGGAGCCAGGCGCGGGCTGTGTATCTCCACCAGTGCAACCCACGGGGCAGCTCAATCCACCGGGGGCGCAGCCCCGCCGCCACGAGCTCCTCGTGCAGCTGGTCCCTCCGCAAGAGTCGCCCGCCGTGCTCCATCGCTACCGGCCACTGAGGGCCCAGGGGAGTATCCATCAAGATCAAGCGGCCCTGGGTTTGCAGCCCGCCGGCCAAACGTTGCAGGGCCGCCGGCACATTTTGCACATGATACAGGCTGCCCTCCAACACGATCAGACAAAACCTCCCGGCCCGCAGCGGCGGATGTTCCGCGTGGCCCCAAGCCAGAATGTACTTCTGGGGCGCACCATCCGCTGGCGGCGCGTCCTCTGCGCCGTTCTCCCCAGCAAGCGCCTCCAACGCCAGCACATGATACCCTTTTTCCGCAAAACACCGGCCCAGCCAGCCGATGTTGCCCCCCAGCACGGCCACAGGCCCCTCCTCCGGAGCGGGGCCCTCCTCGGCCAGCAGGCGCAACAGGGCACGGCATGTCTCGCGGCGCATCTGTGCGGCAAGCCCCGGCGAAGGCGGAGCACAACCCGCCGGCCACGCCCAGGGATCGGCGGCTTTCACCCGGCCGATCAGCCGGCGCCGATCCTCCGGGTGCCAGAGGTCAGGGA
>DAOTZU010000206.1:0-8803 GCA_034433995.1 Anaerolineae bacterium | reverse complement strand
TGGATATCCTTGCGGATGAGCTCCTGGCCTGGGTCGGAGCACATATAGGTGTAATGTCGGGCGACGAGGACGCCAGGGAGGGAGGCGGCGAAACGGGTGACCTCCTCTACGTCCACAGGCCCGGCGATGTTGGTGCCGCAATGGCAGACGTAAACCCCGATCTTGTCTCGGTGGCGCATCTCGTACCTCCGTCCCAGCACTTGACGCTCGGCGATGCGTTGAGAGGAATCTTGGGCTGGCTTGGTGAACGTCTCTGCGGAGCTTGCCGGTGTGCCTTCCGTGGCTCGGATTTCCGATTTGGGGAAAATGAAACTGAACTTGCTCCCCTTGCCCAGCTCCGATTCCACCTTGAGCTCGCCGCCATACATCTCTGCCACCCGCTTGGCGATGGGCAAACCCAAGCCGGTGCCATAGCTATCGATCTTTTTCGCTGCCTCGGCGCGATAAAAGCCGCTAAAGATCTTGGGGATATCCTCGGCCGCGATGCCAATGCCCGTATCCGCCACGGTACCGATGACCTTGTTTCCCTCCTCCCTCAGCGAGATGGTGACTCGGCCACCCGGGTTGGTGTATTTGATGGCGTTGTTCAGCAAATTGGCCACCAAGTGTTCGATATCGGCGTAATTGGCGTTGATCAGCGGCAAAGAGGACGGCAGATCCAATTCCAGATTCACGGCCCGCCAGCGCGCCTTGACGCGCATCTCCGGGGCCAGACGTTTCACCACATCCAACAGTTGCACCGGCTCGACTTTTCTTTTCACCTCTCCATGCAGCACGGAGCCCAGGCGCAGAAAATCGTTGACCTGGGCCAACGTGGCCGCTGCGCGGTTGCGCGCCAGGGTCAACATCTCGTTGTGCAGGTCTGTACCGCTGGTGATATACCCTTGGAGGAGGACATCCAGGGCGCTTTGGATCGAGGAAAGGGGAGAGCGCAGCTCATGAATCAGTTGGAGCACCTGCATCATCTCCACTTTGGGGACACTTTTTAGGCGAGCCAGCTCCCCCTCCACATCTTGCAAGGCCGCGCTCCGTTCTTGGGCCTCCCGTTGGGCGGCCTCAAGCGCGGCCTTTTGTTTTTGCAGCTTGTCTCGGAGGATGAGGATGTCATAGAGTAAGCCACCCAGGGCAAGCAAGAGCAAAACCACCAGGGCCGCGGCAAGTGGCTCTGGAAGGGCCATCGTATAGGCGGAGCCATACTCCGGACCGCTCACACCCCATGTGGCCATGCAACCCCCCGCAACACGTACCGATGGCGCGCTAGGACGCCTTTCTCTTGAACTTTTCGTGGCGGGCAAGGGTCCGCTCGACTTCGGAGAGCAGCCTTTCGGGAGGGCAGGGTTTGTCTAACCAACTGTCAATATGCAGGTATTCATCTTGAGGGAAGGCGCCGCGATGCTCGGAGCTGCGGATGGAAGTGACCATGATGATGGGAATCTGTTGCAGATCCCTTTGATCCATCATCTCCCGGCTTACGCTGACGCCCTCCAAAGGCCAGGCCATCATGACGTCCAGCAGCACCAGGTCCGGTTTTTGCTGGCGCATCTTGGCCAGGCCCTCTTCGCCGTCCTTGGCCTCGTCCACGGCGTAACCGTGGGCTTCCAAGACGGCCTTAGTGGCCTTGGTGAAGGCCGGATCATCGTCAATGATGAGGATCCTGTGGCTGGCGTTCATCGTTTCACCTCCTTGCCCTGAGCGTGCCCAAAAGGAAAAGCGCGGATTGAGCCCCTACGCGCTATAACCACCGCTCGTGCGGGCATCTTGAGGTTAGACAGAACCGAAGAGCCAGATGGGAAGAGGATACAGTGAGCAAGGACCGAAGGAGGTTGTGGCGCTTGGCCCTGTTCTATCGTTATCATGGCATATGAGGGCTAAAGTGTCTAGAGGGGAAAACCCTAATCAGGGGCGTTGCTTGTCGGGCAAAACCTGATGATGGCGCTCAGAGGGCTTGCCTCACGCCGCTTGGTGCATCTGCTGGCTAGGTTGATCATCGAGCAGCCCCTTGCGCAGAGCGTAACGCACCAGGGCAGCGCGCCCTTTGAGCTGCAATTTTTGCATCAGGCGAGCACGATAAGCCTCGATGGTCTTGACGCTCAAAAAGAGTTGGGCTGCTATCTGCTGGTTGGTGTATCCCAGGGCCACCAGGCGCAGCACTTGCTTTTCGCGCTGGCTCAGGGCGTCGTAGGCGTCCTGGGCGGCGTAGCGCTCTGGTTCCATGTCTTGGAGGAGATCACCCAGCAGGACGCGGGTAAAGGAGGGATAGATATAGATCTCGCCGCGATGGACGGCGCGGATGGCAACGGCCAACTCGATATCGGCGGCTTGCTTCAAGACATAGCCGGTGGCGCCGATCTCGAGCATTTGGCGCAGATACTCTTCGCTATCATGGATCGTGAGCACCAGCACCTTGGTCTCGGGGAGGCGTTTCCTGATCTCCCGGGTGGCGGCCATGCCGCTCATCCCCTCCATGGTGATATCCATGATGACCACATCGGGCTTGAGCTCTAGGGCGCGGGCCACGGCCGTGGGGCCATCCGCCGCCTCACCGACGATCTCCATATCCAGTTGGGCATTCAGAAGCATGCGCAGCCCCGCGCGCACCACGGGATGATCATCAACCACCAAGAGCCGAATCTTGTTCATGGCTGACCTCCCCCCCTCGGTCTCAAGGGGATCTCCACAAAGACGGTCGTGCCTGCTCCCGGTGTGGATTCGATGGTCAATGTGCCCCCTAGCAGAGCGGCCCGCTCGCGCATGCCGTAGAGGCCCAGGTTCTTTTCGTGGGGGCCCGAACCCATCACTTGGTTAACGTCGAACCCTTGGCCATTGTCCTCCACAATGAGCTTGATCGAGGCTCCCCGTTTCTCCAGCAAAACGCTGATGTCGCGGGCGTGGGCGTGTCGCGCCACATTGGTGAGCGCCTCCTGCACGATCCGATAGAGGGCCGTCTCCACCTCCGGAGCCAGGCGCTCCCGATCCAGCCCTAGAACCTGAAAATCAACGGGCAGATGAAACCTATCCTCATACCCCCGGAGATAGTGCCGTAAAGCCGGCAACAAGCCGAGATCATCCAAGACGGTTGGCCTTAGCTGCAAGGCCAGGTCTCGTACCCCTTTCAGAATCTGCACCACCACTTCGCGCAACTCGCCAATATGCGCCCGCGCTTGGTCCAGGGAATTCGTTTCCTCCAAGACCTTCAGGGTCATGATCAGGGAGGTGAGGGATTGGCCGGTCTGGTCGTGGAGCTCGCGGGCGATGCGCTTGCGCTCCTCCTCTTGAACGGTGATGACCCTCTCCAAGAGCTGTCTTTGCAGCGCTTCTTTTTGGCGCAGCTCTTCGTAGAGGCTGGCGTTCTCGATGGCGATCCCTATCTGGCGGCCAATGGCGGTGAGCACCTCCAACGTATCCTCGGTAACCTCTTGCTGGCCGTTGCCCAGGGCCCCAAACAGGGTCATCACGCCCAAGATACGCTCCTTGGAGCGCAAAGGCACACAGACGCGAAAGGCCAGACCTTCTTGGCGCAGATATTCAGCGCTGGGACAAGCGTGCTCCAAAGTATTGCAAACCACCCTGGGCTGGCCCAATTCCAGGACCTGGGCACAGATGGATTGGTTCAAGGAGCAGCGCACTTGGATCAAGGTGACCCTCTCGGGCAGGCCGGAGCTGGCCCACAGGCCGAACTCTTTTTGCTGGCCGTTGCGCAAAACAATCCAGCCGGCTTTTAGTTTCATCAGGGCCAACACCTCATGGAGGGCGTTGCCCAAGATTTCACGCAGGTTCAAGGATTGGCTCACCGTGGTGGCCAGGGCGTTCAGGGTGGCCAGTTTCTCGGCTTGGCGTTGCAGCTCTAAGGTGCGCTCGCGGACTTTGGCTTCTTTCTCTTGCAGGCTTGCGGCGAGTTGGTTAAAGGCCGCGACCAGTTCGCCGATCTCATCGCAGCTGTTCGCCTCTATTTTGGCGCCGAGTTCGCCCGGCTTGGTGCCCTTGATCACCTCCAGGAAACACCGTAGGCGATTGGTCACCACGCGGCTCATCATGAACCGGATGGTGACCACAAGCACGATGATAGAGCCGCCGGAGATCAGCAGCCTGCTATAGATGTAATCGGTGAGTTGGGCCTCCAGGTAACTCTGGGCTGCCTCATCGGTGAGGGTGCCCCCAAGGGCCAGAGTCTGGACCAGGGTGTCGCGGTAGCTGGAATAGCGCAAATAGGACGTGACCAGCATCACCACGACGAGGGGGAGCAATAACCCTAGGGTGATTTTTGTGCCGAGGCCCCAGAACCGTCTCTTCACATCCCTGGCTCCAAAAAAGCAAGAACCTGTTCCGCCTTGCGTGAACAGGTTCCGCCGGTGGTACCTCAACTTTCGTTTCTCTGGCCCAAAACCAACAACCCTCAACGTTACTTATAGTATAGTATGTAAAGTCGTAGGAGTCAATAAGAAATTTGGCTTTTTGGGCTCTCCGTCGACGGCCAAAGATGCCTGGGGAAGGTTCGCCGCGTGCGCTAGCGAGCCGGATGCCGCGTACAAAAGCATTACACGATGGTTGCCCCAAAGGGCACCAGGGCCAACTTGACCAGCTTCAGGTGTTGCTTGGCGAAGGGCAGCCCTACGATGGTGATGGCCAGCAACAGGGCAAACACCAGATGCACCAGGGCCAGCTCCACCCCGCCAAAGACCCACCAAAGCACGTTCATGGCGATCTCCAGGAACCCTTTGGCCGAGCCCAGGGTGTTGACCTCCTTGCCAAAGGGGGCCAGCCCCAACACGGCGAGCTTGAACAGTTGCACCCCAAAGGGGATGCCCACGATGGTGGCACAGAGCACCACGCCGCCGATGAGATAGGCCAAAAAGACCAAGATCCCGCCGCCCAGGATAATCCAGACCAGGTTCAACAAAAGGCTCATGCTGCCCTCCTGCACGTATGTTCATCTATCTTACGCGCAGGGCACGGCGAGGTTGCGCCAGGCGGGTGGCCCAATTCACTCGGCCTGGCCTGGTAGCCCTTTCACGGGCAGCGGTTCCCAGGTGGCGCCGTCGTCATGGCTCACCAGGAGGCTGTTCTCCGGGACGCCCGGCTCCGTGGCGGGGCTGCCCACGGCGAGGTACACGGCCTTGGGCTGGCGGGCGTCCACGGCCAAGGGGCGCACCATGGTGAACCGGCGGCCCGGCCCTTGATTGAAGGAGGCCACCTCCCGCCAGACGATCTCGTGGCTGTTGGCGGCAAAGGCGTTATCGGCATAATAGAGCAGCGTGAGCAAGTTGCCCTTGCTATCGTGGGTGTTGCAGCCCACATACAGGCGGCGCAGGTTAGGATCCAAGGCCAAACCGTAGGGGCTGCACGCCAGGGGGCCGTCGGTGTTGGGCCGCAGGGAGAGACGTTCCCAGGTGCCGGCCCGCCCGCCGCGATAGAGGTCGCTGATGGGCCAATAGCCATCGGGATGGTAGGTCTGGACGTTGGCGTAGAGGATGTTGGGGTCCCGCGGATCTATGGCGATGGCCCACACCCCCGCCTCCGGGCGGACATACATCCCCTGGTCGGCCTTGCCCCAGGTGCGTCCACGGTCGGTGCTTTTCAACAGGATGGCGTTATAATCCGGGCTATAGCGCACCCCGGCCCAGAGGATATCGGGATTGAGCCAATCCACCGCCAAACAGTAGGCGAACAGGGTATTGACCAATTCCCACGGTTGGCCGTCCTCCCGACGGTAGATGCCCAGCCCCGTGGCCAGATACATGGTGGTGGGGTGGCGATAATCCAGGGCCAGATAGAGGAACTCGGCTGTGGCCGGGATCCCCGTCAGATCCTCGGCCAACCAGGTGGCGCCGCGGTCGAGACTGCGGTAAAGGCCCCGCCCGGCGACGACGAGATAGAGCGTCGGCGGCTCCTCCGGGGTCACTGCCAGGCAGAGGACGTAGGGCCAGGCGGGGAAGGCTCCTTGAGGTGTGGGCGAGGCGGTGGCCCGTGGGCGGGGCGTGGCGGTCGGTGGCCGGGATGTGGGAGAAGAGGTGGCCGTGGGCCGTGGCGTTCTGGTGGGTGTGGCGGTGGGCCGGGAGGTTGTGGGCGTCCAGGTCGGCACCGGAGTGAGGGTCGGGAAGAGGGTGGGGCTGGCCGTCACCGAAGGCACAGGGGTGGGCGGAACCGGGCTTGCCCCCGGTGTCGGCGGGGGCGCCTGTGTGGCGACGGGCGTCACCGTGGGGCGGGCACAACCCATCAGCAGAATAACCCATACCAGCAGGGAAACCCATTTGGAGCGCATAGGGGGGCCTTTCATCATCACACTATGGGCAGCGCCGCCCTTGGACCCGAACGCCAAGGCGAGCCGCTCATGCTGCAGACGTTGCCACGCCCGCGCTGGTTCCGCCCCGGCATGTGGTATAGGGTTTTTGGCCTCGTATCAGCCCGTCTCTCCGCCGGCGGTGGAGAGGGTCACCTCTTCCAGGCCGGCCTTGATGAGGTGCACGCATTTATTCACGCCCAGCTTGCCGGCGTTGAGCACCAGGTGATAGAGGGTGGCATCATCCACGTCGATGCCGTAAAAGGTTTGCAGGTATTCGGCGGTGGCCCGGTCATGCTCCTCGATCAAGCGGCGGGCCTGGGGCACGGTGCATTGCTCCTCGGCCTGGATGCGCTGCACACGGTACTCGTAGGGGGCCACAATGCGCACATGGAAGACACCCGGCTTATCTTCCAAGATGGCCTGGCCGCCGCGCCCGATGATCAACACATTGGCCCGCTCGTAAGCGGCCAGGATGGTGGCGCGGACCAGGTCAATGGCCCGGGCTTCATCCAAGACCTGCACCTGGCGCTCATAGCCCGCCTCGCGCCCGCCCGCCCAGGAGGAAACCTCCGCCACCGGCCGGGGGCGGCGAAAGAGAGCATCAAAGAAACCACGGAGCTTGTACTGATCCTCGGAATAATCCACGATCTCGTGCTCGCTGAGGCCCACCTCGGCGGCCACCCGCGCCATGAGCCGCTTGTCAAAGGCGATGAGGCCCAGCTCCTTGCACAGGCGGTTGGCTATCTCCGCTGCGCCGCTACCGATCTGCCGCGACATGGTGATGACTGCCATCTTGCCCTCCTTTGCGCAAGAACAGCCAGCATGCTGGCCAGCCCGAAACCCTCGTTTCCCACTGCTCCTGGAGGTAGCCCCCAAGGTGTATGTGCTGGCGGGCATCTGTGGACGCGGTGATGATGAGGCAAGGAGGAGAGGATGAAAGCAACGCTAAAGACGACTAGCCGCCAGTCCCGACTCAAGAACGAACCCCCTGTTCGATTCTATCATACCACAGATCGGCCGAAAGGTAAAGGGGATTTTTGCCCTTTGCGGCGTCTTTTCAGAACCCTGCCCTTGTGGTACAATCCTTCTGAAAGGAGGTGGCTGGCCTTTGAGCATCATTGATACCCTCACCCAAGGCTTTAACCTTGTCCTGCACCGTTTGCGGCTGCTCTTGATCCCGGTGGCGTTGGATCTCTATCTCTGGCTTGGGCCCAAGCTCTCCATCGCACCGGTGGTGAACAAGATGGTCGCCGATCTGGAGGCGGCATTGGCGGCGACCTCTGGGGCCGCCGGGGCGGATCTGGGCGTCGGCTCCACCCTCGCCAACATGCTCCAGGATGTCCAGGCCACCGTGGGGCGCACGAACCTCTTGGCGCTGCTCTCCTGGGGCAGGCTGGGGATGCCCAGCATCGCCGGCCTTTTGCCCATCAATCCCGAGACGGATATGGTGCACGAGGTCGCTTCTTATGGGCAGATGGTGGTCTTTCAACTGGGGATCATGGCCCTGGGCCTGTTCATCACCTGTCTTTTCCTGGGGTTGGTGGCCCAAGAGGTGCGGGGCGAGGGCCTGAACCTGGGCAAATTGTTGCGCAGCGCGCCGGGCTATTGGCTGTACTTTGTAGCCATCGGTGTGCCCTTGGGAATTCTCTTTTTTATTGCCGTGATATTGAGTATGTTGCTAGGCGCCTTTTCCTTCTTGATCTGGGTGGCTCTCCTCTGGTTATTGTTGTATCTCCTCTTTGTGCCCCAGGCCATCACCCTGGCCGAGGAAAAGCCCCTCCGGGCCGTGTTTAACAGCTTGGCCATCATGCGGTTGAACTTTTGGCCGGCCCTGGGGTTGTTCGTCCTCAGCCAGGTCATCGGCACGGGGGTGATTTTGCTGTTGCGGCTGCTCGTCGGCTCGCCGGTGGGCATGGCGGTCGCCATTTTGCTCAACGCCTTCATCGGCACGGGGTTGACGGCGGCCTGGTTCATCTTTTACCGTGATCGGATGGTGATGTTGCACGAGTTCCTGCGCAGTCAGCAGCAGAGGAGCGCCTGATGGCCAAGCCGGATGCACCCTTGTCCTACACCGCGGCCGACATCCAGGTGTTGGAGGGGCTAGAGGCGGTGCGCCGCCGGCCGGGCATGTACATCGGCAGCACCGATGTGCGCGGTCTCCATCACCTGGTGTTTGAGGTGGTGGATAACTCCATTGACGAGGCCCTGGCCGGGGTCTGCGACCGCATCCAGATCACCATCCACGCCGATCACTCGGTGGAGGTGGAGGATAACGGCCGGGGCATCCCTGTGGGCCTGGAAAAGACCACCGGCCGCAACACCTTGGAGGTGGTGCACACCGTGCTCCACGCTGGCGGCAAGTTCGGCGGCGGCGGCTACAAGGTGGCCAGCGGCCTGCACGGCGTGGGCGTCTCGGCGGTCAATGCCCTCTCGGAATGGCTGGAGGTGCGGAGCAAATATCAGGGGCGGCTCTATTCCCAGCGTTACGAGCGCGGCAAGCCGGTGACGGAGGTGATAGACCAC
>DAOTZU010000205.1:0-8438 GCA_034433995.1 Anaerolineae bacterium | reverse complement strand
CCCGCTATATTCCTCCTGTAGCGGAAACCTATGCCTATTGTCTCTTGCGCAATCATTTGCATGTGCTCATCTGTGTAAAAGGGTGCCAAAACCAAGACCTGACAGGTTTTTCAGAACCTGTCAGGTCTCGGGCCATCCAAGCATTCTCCAATCTTTTTAACGCCTACGCGAAAGCTTTTAACCTGGCCTACGATCGCACCGGGGCCTTATTCAGGCGGCCCTTTCAGCGCGTTTTGATCACCGACGATGACTATCTCCGGCAAGTGATCATCTATATCCATCACAACCCGCAGAAACATGGCTTGGCGCGGGATTTCCGTTCCTGGCGTTATTCATCGTATCCGACGCTCACTGGCCGAAGCGAGACGCAACTGGAACGCAACAAGGTGCTGGAACTGTTTGGGGGATTGGCAGCATTTCGTACAGCCCATGAAACAGACCTGTCAGGTCTGGAAGACCTGACAGGTCTTGAAACTAGCCCAGCGCCTCGTGCACCCGTGGCATCCATTCGCTGATGGGGATCTTTTGCGGACACTTGTCCTCGCATTCGCGGCATTGGATGCAGGCGCTGGCCCGGGCGGCCTCCGGCACCTGCTGATAAGCCCACCGCGCCCCCTTCTCCTGGTTGTACATGACACCTTCGTTATAGATGGCAAAGTTGCGGGGGATATCCACGCCGTTGGGGCAGGGCATGCAGTATTTGCAATTGGTGCAAGGGATGGGGCACAGCCCTCGGTACACATCCCGCGCCTGGGCCACGATGGCCAGCTCCTCTGCGGTGAGCAGGTTAGTGGCCGAGGCATCGGCCAAGGCGATGTTTTCCTGGACCTGCTCCATGGTGCTCATGCCGCTCAAGGCTAGGGTCACTTGGGGTTTGTTCCACAGCCATTGCAAGGCCCATTCCACAGGGCTGCGCCGCCGGGGCGCGCGATCCCACACGGCCTGCACCGCCGCCGGCGGATTGGCGATCCGCCCCCCCAAGAGGGGTTCCATCACCACCACCGCCAGCCCTTTGGCCGCGGCATATTCCAGACCACGGGTGCCGGCCTGCTCCTCCTCGTTCATGTAATTGTACTGGATCTGGCACATGACCCAGCCGGGATAGGCATCCACGATCTCCTTAAAGGCCTCAAACTTGTCGTGGAAGGAGAACCCCAGGTGGCCGATGCGCCCATCGGCCAGGGCGCGCTCGGCGCGGGCAAGCACATCCATTTGGACCAGTTTCTGCCAGCGCTCGTGGTTCAGGCCATGCAAAAGGTACACATCAATATGGTCCGTTTGCAACCGCTCCAATTGTTCGTTCAGATAGCGGTCGAAATCCTCCGGCGCGTTCAGCAGCCAGGTGGGCGATTTGGTGGCCAGTTTCACCTTTTGGCGGTATCCGCCTTGCAGAGCCCGCCCCAAAAAGCGCTCGCTGTTGCCGCCGTGGTAACCGTAAGCCGAATCGAAGTAATTCACGCCATGCTCGATGGCGTAATGGACCATGCGGGTGGCCTCGGGCTCGTTGATCTGGGCGTATTCGCCCAAGGTGGGCAGGCGCATGCAGCCAAACCCCAACACCGAAGCCTCCCAAGGGCAACGACCGAAACGACGATACTGCATGACGATTTTCTCCTAAAAATTGGGATGGAAGCTGCCCGGTCTGTGCAGGCTAGGCAACTTCAGGCAACATACAGCTGGCGCGCCGCAGCGAGAGCGGACGGACGCGCCTTTCATGGGCCATGACCGGTGGGTGAGCCGGGGATGTCTATCCTTCCCGGTGCTCAAACACCGGCTCCAGATCCTGGGCGCGGCGTTTCAGCTCGGCCAGCTCGGCCTCGGTGAGAGGGGTGAAGCGCTCGGCGGCGTCGCAGGCCCACCAAAGGAGCTCCGCGTGGCCGGGGCTGGTGAAGGCCGTCACCGGCTGGGAGAGGGTGAACCGCACCCCCAGCTCCGCCTCGGCGTAGCTCTCGGCCGGCGCGTACCACGTCTTGGACCATTTCCGCGGCTCGCCCTCTTGCCACTTGCGCTTGGCCAGGGCTTTGAGGGCCAGAATGCCCATCCCCTTCTCCTTGGCCCGGGCCATCACCCGTGGCCCGAAATTGCCCTTGAGCCAGGCGACCCAGTTAAAGGGGAAAAGGATGGTATCGAAATCAAAGCGCTCCATCAGCGCCAGGGCGGCCTCCTCGGAGTGGGCGGAGAAGCCCAGGAAGCGGGTGAGGCCCTCCTCGCGGGCGCGGATGAGGGTCTCCAGCGCCCCTCCCTTGGCGGTGATGCGTTCCACCTCCTCCAGGGTTGTCACGGCATGGAGCTGGTAAAGATCGAAATGGTCCGTGCGCAACACCCGCAGCGAGTTCTGCAGCGCCGCCCAAGAGGCCTCAGCATCCCGCTTCTCGGTCTTGCAAGCCAAAAAGACCTGGGCGCGATAGGGCTCCAAGGCCGGTCCCAGCCGCTCTTGCGCATTACCGTAGGTGGGGGCCACGTCGAAATAATTGATCCCTCGCTCGATGGCCTGGGCCACCAGCCGGTTGGCCACATCCTGTTCCTCGTTCATCACCAAGATGCCGCCGAACCCCACCACCGAAAGCTTGACGCCCGTCTTGCCCAACACACGCTGTTCCATCTCTTACCTCCCATCGTTCAGGTTCTACAGAAAAAGGGCACGGAATATGGCTTCAGGATATGTGACGTTCTGACCCGGACGTTTCTGCTGTCCCTCCTGTATGCGCTCCCATCTCCTCCCTCTCCGTGCCCTCCGCGCCTCCGTGTTTGATCTCGTCCATCGTGGCGCTGGCGATGCGGACCAGCTCCAGAGAGGTGGCCAGGTGGGCATCCATCGCCCATCGCGCCTCCTCTGGCTGGCCTGCGCGCACCGCGGCCAGGATGTGCCGGTGATGGTTCAATCCCGCCTCGGCGGCCCCCGGCGCATGGCAAGAGAGGAGGATCACCTTCTCCAGGCGCTCGGTGATAGGCGCCAAGAGCACCCGCACCAGCTCGTTGTGGGTGGCCTCGGCCACGCCCAGATGAAAGGCCAGATCGTGCTGGGTGTAGGTTTTGGGGTCGGCAGTGCTCTCGGCCATGCCTTGGAGGGTGTGCTCCAAAAACTGTACGTCGTCGGCGTTGGCCCGTTGAGCGGCCAGACCGGCGGCCTCCACCTCGATCATGCGGCGCACCTCGTACAGGTCCTGGAACCAATTGGGCGACTTGTGCAGCTTGAGAAACAGGCTGATGGGGGCACAGGCGGCGCTGGGGCTGAGGTTTTGCACATAGCTGCCACAGCCCGGCTTGATGCCCACCAACCCCCGCACACTGAGGATGCGCAGCGCCTCGCGCACGACGCTGCGGCTGACGCGCAGCTTCTCGGCCAGCTCTCGCTCGCCGGGGAGCTTGTCTCCCGGTCGCAGGGATGCCGCGACGATCAACTCCTGGAGTTGGTCGGCCACCTGTTTATAGAGCTGGTCCCGCTGGAGGGAGAATTTCAGGATTTCGTCGTCCATCTTTGTCCATGGTCATATGGTCATACCAGCGAACCAGTTTTATTCTAAACCGAAGGGCTGAGCTTGTCAAACGGGTGGGGGAGGGTTTGGGGGTTAGGAAGTAGGGTCTAGGGTTTGGGGATTAGGGTCTGGAGCTGCCAGCGATCCTCAGCGCTCGCCCCTAAACCCTAATCCCTGAACCCTATACCCTGTCCTCAATAGCGTCCATAGCGTTCGGCCAGTTCGGCCACCCACGCCACGCGGGAACGCAAGCCGTCAGGGGGCACCTGGTCCGCCACGCCCAAGACCATGCGCCGGTCCTGCACCATCACCTCCAAGACATGGCGCACGTGGCGCTCGAACTCGGCCTCGCTCACCAAAGGGGTAAAGTACACGCCGGGGATGCCGCCCCACAGGACCGGCCCCGGTCCGGCCAGGGCGCGCAGCTCCTCCATCGGGACATCACCCACGGGGTGCGGCGTGACGGCCTCGATGACGTCGAACCCCACCCCGCCCACCTGGGCCAAAAGGCCCCGCAGGGTGCCATCCATGTGGATAAAGGAATAGCGGCCCGCCTGGCGCAGGCGCGCCACCCACTTGGCCTCCCAGGGGTGGGCATAATCCTCATGAAAGCGCCGCCCCACCACCTCGGAGGAGAGATTTTCGGGGATCATGAACGCATCGGCCGGCACCTGGAGCGCCGCCTCCGCCGCCCGGTCAAAGCTCTCCCCCATCACCGCCAAGGTCTCTTCCAGCTCCTCCGGCGCCTCCAGCCACAACTCTACCACGTTGCCGATGCCGGCCAGGTTCACCGTCAGCTCCATGAAAGGGCTGCGGGGGAGATAACAGAGCACGATCCCGTCCTCGCCCACCCAGGGCCGCCGGCGGATGGCCTCATCCGGGTCCGGCTCATAGCGAGCGTGGGCCCACCAGTAACGCAAGATGGCCAAGTCATCCACCTTGTTCACCAGATGGCGCTCCGGCGCCCAAGCGAAGGCCTCGGGCAGAAAGCGCCAACGCTCCCACAGGGTGCCCACGGGCGTGCGCACGGTGCGGGTGCGCACGTTGCCCTGGGTGACCTCCTCGATCTCCACACCGCCCTCGTAAACGGCGCGAAAGGCCCAATACCCCTGGAGGTAGAACCCCACCCCCAGCTCGCGATGGAAACGGTAATAGTCCTCCGTCTGTTGCCAATGGGGCGGCACCTCGCCGCGATGCTCCATGGCCGAGGCCCAATAGGCCAGATCACCGAACCAGGGGACCCGGTCGGGCACCCCGCCGCCGAGGAGAGTGAGCAGGCGCTGGCGGTTGTGCATTGGCGCTTTCTCCTTTCACAGCCTGTTCAGCCGCCGGGACGGGTGATATCCAGCCCCTGACGGATGCCGGTGAGCATGGTGCCGCTGAGATGGGGCACGCGCTCGCGGATGGTTTCATCGGGATAGCCCTCAGCGATGAGGGCGCGAATTTGCGCCAAATGGGTCATGATCTCTGCGTTCAACGCCCTCAGGCGGGGTTGGTCGAGCACCACCTGAAAAGCGCCCTCGCGCAAGGCCTGGGCGAGCTGCCTTTCATCGGCCACGGGCCGCTGCAGCTGCAGGGCATAAAGGCCCAAAACGTCCACCTGGTGGGCGTCGGAGGCGGCCAAGGCGAAGGCGCCCAGGCGCCGGGCCAACTCCCAGGCGCGCCCGTGGGCATAGCCGAGGATGTTCCAACTCCACACCTCCACGCCGTCCACGGGGTCCTCCTCCAGCCAAGGGGGTACCTGATCGCTGTAGCGATAGGGATGGGCCAACACCACCACGCCCCCCGCCGCATGCGCCCGCCGCACCAGCTCCCGGCCATCCATGCGCGGGGAAAAGAGGTGGGGATCCGTCACGCCATAGACCAGGAAATCGTCGCCAGCGCTGGAGGTCACCTCGATACCCCGCAAAATGACCAGGCCGGGAAACTGCCTGCGCAGCGCCATCACCTCATCCTCCGGCCAAAGCACGTTGTGCTCAGTGAGCACCAGACCGTCCAGCCCCACCTCCCGGGCCCGGGCGACCATCTCCTCCGGCGAGGAGCGGCCGCAGGGGGAATAACGGCTGGTGTGGACGTGCAGATCCACGCGCATCGCCCGCTATCGGCCTCCATAGAGTTGCTCGTTGCGCAGGTGCTCCTCGTAAGTTTTGGCAAACACGTGGGAGCCATCCCCCTTGGCGTAGAAATAGAGATATTCGCTGGGCTCGGGTTGCAACACGGCCTGGATGGCGGCCAGGCCGGGGTTGCAGATCGGCCCCGGTGGCAGGCCGGGGTACAAGAAGGTGTTGTAGCGCGAGACCACCGTCTGGGCCTCTTCCTGCTTCATGGGGGACCACCAGCGTTTGGTCACCGGGTCGTACCCTTTGGCATATTGCACGGTGGGATCGGCCTGGAGGTACATTCCCTTATCCAAGCGGTTGAGATAGACGCCGGCGATGAGGGGCCGCTCGCTGGCCACCACCGCCTCGCGCTCGACGATGGAGGCCAGGGTTACCACCTCGTAAAGGGTCATCCCGGTCTGTGAGACCTTTGCCCGCCATTCCGGGGTGACGCGGGTTGCCCAGTTCTGCAGTAAGATATCTAGGATGCGCTCCGGCGGGGCGTTGCGCGGCAGCTCGTAAGTATCCGGGAAGAGAAAGCCCTCGGCGCTGGGCGAGGCGCCGGCCGGGCGGTCGCGGAGGAAATCGTAGGCCGTGCTGCCCCGGGCTACGGCGTCCAGGAACCCTTGGGCCGAGGTCACCTCCAACTCTTCCAAGAGGGCGGCGATCTGCTCGGCACGCCAGCCCTCCGGGATGGTCACCTTGACGCTGGGCACCCGGCCGTGCTGCAGCTCGCCGATGATCTCTTCCATAGTCATGTTGGGCCGCAGCACATAGACCCCCGCTTGGATATCTTGGTCGGCGCCCCAATATTGCACCAGCCGGCGAAAGAGCTCGCTATCGGTGATCAGGTTCATCCTTTCCAGCCGGATGGCCACGGCGCCCACTCCTTCGCCCGGCTCCACCACAAAGGTGATCTCGCTGGCATCGCCAGGACGGGCCACCCGGGCCACGTCCTCGGCGCGATATTTGAGATAGAGCCCCAGCAACGCCCGGCCCAACTTGGCCGTGGTGATGGTGTAGCGGGTCTGGGGCCCGCGGCCACGGGCATCCTGCCAGATGTACCAAAAGCCGAAACTCAGCACAAAGAACACCGCCGCCAAGGCCAGGACCAGGGTGATCAGCCGCAGCAGCAGCCGCAAGATCCTCATCGGGGCAACCCTCCCCCTTGGGCATCCAGATATTCCTGCAAAATCACTGCCGCCGCCACCGCGTCCACCGCTCCTTGCCGACGCTTGCGCGTGGCGCGGTTCTCCCGCAGCGCCTCGGCGGCGCGCTGGGTGCTGTGACGCTCATCCCAATAGATGATGGGCACGGCGACATGGGCCCGCAACCCCTCCACATAGGCGCGGACGGATTGGGCCTGCTGGCCCTCCCGGCCATCGGGCAAAAGGGGCAAGCCGACCACGATCCGTTCCACCTTGTATTGGGCGATGATCTCTTGGAGGCGCACATAGCTCGCCGGGCCGGCCCGCCGGGGGATCACCTCCAGCGGCCGCGAGAGGTAGCCGCTTTGATCGCTGAGGGCCACGCCGATCCGCTCGTCGCCCACATCCAGGGCCAGATGACGCATCAGGCGCCCTCCACAGTCAGGCTAACCCGCAGCCGCCCCGTGAGGGCGGGCATATAGCGCCACCACGGCGGCTCCAGCACGATCCGGGGCTCTCCGGCCAGGGGCACGTTGCGCCGGAGCCACTCCCTTGCCTCGTCCACGGATTTGCCCCGCAAGGCAGAGCGGATGCGCGCGACATCCACCACCGGCGAGACCATCCCCTTGGCGCGCACCTGAAGCACGATAGTGTTCTCCTCGCTCCGCACTTCGGAGACGTGCTCCTCGCTGAGGCTATCGGGGATGAGGGCCATCCCCTCGCCGGCGCGGCTCTCCAAGAAGCGCCCAACCAAGGTCTTGAGGCTTTGCCCATCCACGACCAGGCCTCTGGCCACCACCTTCATGCTCATGGAGAGCTGCTCCGTCTGTTGGCCCACCACCTGGTCGAAATTTTGCGCCATCACCTGCACGCTTACCGCCCCAGGCGGGATGAACTCGCCCTCCTCCAACTCGGCGACGAGCTGATTATAGGCCTGTTGTTGGAGTTTGGCGATCAATGCGGTGCGCAGCCGATCAAAATCCTCATACGCCACCACCGGCATCGCCTTCAAGCTGCCGCCGGCCGTGGGGGTGTCGTTGATCACATCCACCCGGGTGGCCAGTTCGCCCTCGACAAGGTTGATGGTCAACGCCTTCACATTGCCGCTGGGCCCCGGCTCCAGGGCGATGATGCCCACCCGGACGTTGCTATAAAGCCGGGCCGGCAGCTCCACGTCGGCCAGAGTTTGAAAGCGCGCCGTTGACCCGGCGCCGGAACGCACGACGGTGCCCTTGGGCACCCGCACCCCTTCGTTGGTGCGGTTGATCAAGACCACCTCGCCGGTGGCGTGGGCATCGGGGATCATGGTGGCGCCGCTGGGGACGATGCTATCTCGCCCCTCGAGGATGATCTGCACAACCCGCGCCGGGATGATGGCCTTGCCGTAATCAATTTCGCGGTAGGTGGGCCGGGCCATCACGGTCAAGGTGCCAGAGACGGGCTGCGCCTGGGGGCGCAACTCCACCGTGGCACTGGGGATAAAGACCAGTGCCACGCCCACCAGAAACGCCGCCAGGAAGGCGAGCACCAAGAGGGTGAAAAAGGCCGTCCCCAGGCCGAAATGCCGGGGACGCCGCTCCCACCGCCGGCCGAGGCGCTCCTCCACGGGCACCACCCGGGCGGGCAGCGGGGCGCTGGCCGGCGGCCGCTCTCGCTTGTACCGGCGTAATTTAAGCGGCACGGCAGCATACACCGGGATGCCCGCCTCCCGGGCC
>DAOTZU010000204.1:0-3884 GCA_034433995.1 Anaerolineae bacterium | reverse complement strand
GAGGGCACGGAGAATCCCCCGTTTCTCTCCGTGGCCTCCGCGTCTCCGTGTTTCCTGAGCACACGGCAAACATGTTCCCTCACCACGAAGACACCGAGGGCACGGAGAATCTCCCGTTTCTCTCCGTGGCTTCCGCGTCTCCGTGTTTTCCTGAGCACACGACAAACATGTTCCCTAACCACGAAGACACCGAGGGCACGGAGAATCCCCCGTTTCTCTCCGTGGCCTCCGTGACTCCGTGGTAAGGCCCTCCCCTTGCACACCCGAACACGACGGGGCAGCTCAACGGGCCCAAAAAATAACAAGCGCTTCTCAGCGGATAGGACGAGAAGCGCTTGTCTCGTGGTGCCACCTATATTTGCTGCCGGCTTGCGCCGGCCAGCCTCAGCGCCCCCTCACGGGGCCAGCTCGATAACGGGAGCTACCGGGGGCGCTTAGCGGCGCTGAACGGCCTTTTCGCGCCCGGCTCGAGAGGGGATTTCACCCGCCGCGCCCATCGCCTTCCCAGCACCGGCGACTCTCTGCGGAGCAACCTGCGGGTTACTTGTCTCTGTCCTCGCCTTTTAGGGTGTATGTTAGCCCTATTATAACGCGCCCGGCCGGATTCGTCAAGGCCGAATGCCGATTTTTCACCGCGGAGCGCCCGTCTGCGGCGTGACGGTGAGATCCGCCGTGGCGGTGGGCGTCGGCGTAAAGGTCGGCCAAGGCGTGGGCGTGGCGCTTGGCGGCGGGGTAAACGTGGGGGTGGGCGTCTCTGTGGGCGGCGCCGTGGGGGAGGAGGTCACCGTGGGCGTGCGGGTGGATGTCGCCGTGGGCGTGGGGGTGGGCAAGAGCTCCCAGCCCACCTGAATCCTCGCTTGGCCGCCCCGCTCGAAATATTCCACCACCACCGTGTGGCTGCCCGCGGAGATCTGCACCTCCTTCTCATAGCGCTCCTCGGCGGCCTCGCGCCAGCCGTTGATGAGCAGCTGGCCGTCCACATGGAGCCGTATCCCGTCATCCACCACCGCCCAAAAGAGGTACCGCCCGGCCTTGAAGGAGATACTCCTGGTCCAGCGCACGGAGAAATTATCCACCGGAAAGCCCTGCGCCGGCCCGCCCAGGCCCCAGGTGAAATCGAGGGCCACATCATTGCGCAGGAACACTGGCCGCCCTGCCAGGTCTGGGTTGGCGAAATACTCTCCCCGCCAATCGGGAAAGCTTGTGATCCGCTCCCACCACACGTGGATCGAGGCCTCCCCCTCGGCCTGGTAATATTCCACCTGCACCTGGTGGGGGCCCGCATCCAGCCAGAGATACCCTGTATACGGGGTGGCCGGGGCTCCGCGCCAGGCATCGATCACCACCACGCCATCCACCTGCACCCGCACGCCATCGTCGGCCTGGGCGTGGAACTGGTAGGGCCCCTCCTCTAGAACGACGGTGCGGCTCCAACGGGCGCTCCACTGGGTGGCGGGGAGCTGGGGCGCGGGCGCAGAGCGGCCCCAGCGGAAACGCACTTCTGCATCGTTGCGCACCAGAGCCGGCTTCCCCTCCAAGCGGGGATTGGCATAGTATTCGCCCTTCCAATCCGGATACAGGCCACGATATTCCCACCACACCCGGATCTGGGCGTTATCCGTCGCTTCAAAGTATTCCACCACCACCTCGTGCTCGCCGGCGGTCAGATAGGCATCGCCATAGATGAGGGTGGCCGGCTGTTCGCGCCATTGATCCACCACCAAGAGGCCATCCACCCAGATGCGCACGCCATCATCCACGTAGGCGTAAAAGCGGTAGCCGCCCTGTTCAAAGGGCCAGCGCCCCCGCCAGCGCGCAGAGAAATGATCGGTGCGCATGCCCACCGCCGGCGAGCCCCGCTGCCATTGAAAATCCAGCCCGGGGTCCCAACGCGTCACGCTCGGCTCGCCGCTCAAGGTGGCGTTATTGAAATACTCGGCCTGCCAGCCTGTGCCCGGCGCGGGGGTGGTGGGCGCCGGCGAGGGCGTGGGCGAGGGGCTGGCCGGCGCCGGCGTGGAGGTCGGCTGTGCCAGCTGGGCGATGACGATGCGCTGGGCGATCATCCGCCCCAGGGCATCCAAGGGGCCTTCGGCCAGGAGCGTTTGGCCGGGTTGGATCTCCCGCGGGGTGGCCTGCTTGCGGTTGGCCCAAAGCACCTGCACCTGCTCGGTGACGATGATCTGCTCCACCTGGCCCTCGATGGGCGTGAGGAGGATGATCAGGGCGCCAGGGGAATAATCGCGCACGATCCCCACCACCGTGACCACGGGCACAGGCGTGCGCGAGGAGGGAGGGGCCGGCGTCATAGAAAGAGCACCCGGCAGCGTGGGGCGGGGCGTGGGCGTGGAGACGAGGCGTTCCCGCGCCACGGTCACATACACGATCAGGGCCACGCCGGCGGTCAGCAAAGCCAGCGAGCCCACCGCCACCAAGGCTTTCTTCCACAAGGGCAGCTCACGATACATGGGACGCCTTTCGTACCACAACTCATCTCTTGGACGGCCCAACGCCGGCTAAAGTTCCCCTTTTAGACAAAACGCAAGGGCAACGGGGTAAAGATCAGGACAAAGATGACCAAGAGGAGCACCGCCAAACCCACCTCGCGGCGGGTGAGGGGCGAGACGTCATCCAAGGGGCGGGCCTCGCGCCGGGAAAAGATAAAGGCCAAGGCCGACCACAAGAACCACCCCGGCCACCAGAAGCCCAACACCAGGGTGATGACGATGACGCCCCAGGTGAGGTAGCGCGCCCTATCGCCCAGCAGAGCATAGGCCACATGGCCCCCATCGAGCTGCCCGGCGGGAAAAAGGTTCAACGATGTGACCAGGAGCCCCGCCCAGCCGGCGTAGGCGATGGGGTGCAGCAACACATCCTCACCGCCGGAGGGAAGCAAGCGGCCAAAGAGCAGGTACTTGATCGCCGCATAGAGGATGGAGTTGCCCTCCAAGGAGTACCCGCCCTCAGGGGGCAAGGGGGTCACCGGCGAGAGGCGCAGCCCCCAGATCAGGATGGGCAAGGCCACCACCAAACCCGCCAACGGCCCCGCCGCGCCGGTGAGGAGCATGGCCCGTTTGTTGGGGGGCAGGTCCTTCATGCGGATCACCGCCCCCATGGTGCCAAAGGGGTTGAGGGGAAAGGGGATCAGGTAAGGCAAGGTCACCGCCACGCCAAAATGTTTGGCGGTGAAATAGTGCCCCAGCTCGTGGGCCAACAAGATGGCCAACAGGCTGAGGGTGAACTCCCAGCCCCGGCTCAGATTCCGCAGGATGCTGGTCCAGGTCAGCTCCGGCGTGGCATAGAGGATGGTGTAGGTGAACAGCATAGAGATGACGGTGAGGACCAGCAACAGGGGCGGAAGCCAGCGGTTGTTGGGCGTGGGCCTGATCACCCCTTGCAGCACCAAGAGGACCGGCTCGTCCTTTTCGCGGCGGAGGAGCAGGGTATAGCCCTGGGCCCGCAAGATCGGGGCAAGTTGGGCATAGAGCACCGCCGAAGGAACCCGCAGCCGACCCCGCACGCGAAAGGCGCGCCCACCCATGGCCCCGGCGGTGATGTCGTAAATCTCCACGTAAGGGGCCACCACATGCTGGAGCCACTGAAAATCGGCCGTTGCGTCAGGCGGGTTCAGCGGTACTGTGGACATGGCATGCCTCTTGTCCCAAGTTGCCTTGATGATAGCACAGGAGAGGCGGCTTGGCAACCTGGGCAGGGGGGAGGGTATCGAGCAATGCTCCCGTCGGTTAGAAACCGACGTCTGGGGATGGTAAGCCCGCGCCGCGGGCTTGGCAAGCAGAGCCGTCGGATTCCATCCGACGGCGGCCAGGGCCTCTCCACGCCTTTTTTCAACACCCTCGCAGGGGGAGAACCCCTGGGTACCAGCAGAG
>DAOTZU010000203.1:0-13210 GCA_034433995.1 Anaerolineae bacterium | reverse complement strand
CTTGGTCGCCACGATGGCTCGCTCCCTTCGCCCTTGAAGGGCCAGGCCCACCACCTCCTCGCTGCGGCCATCGTTGTACATCTCGGCTGTATCCAGGAGGTTGATCCCGTGGTCCAAGGCGGCATGGATGGTGGCGATGGCCTCACGTTCGTCCTGGTCTCCCCAGCCCGGGCCACCGCCCAAAGGCCAGCAACCCAGGCCCATCACACTGATCTCCAATGGCCCTAATGCGCGTCGTTCCATGCTGCCCCCTTCTGATAGGTCTTGCAGAGCTGACAGGTCTGCAAGACCTGTCAGCTCTCTCTTCTGCTAAGCCTAATCATGCCCAAGGAGATTGTCAAGGATGTTGTGAAGATACGGGAATCATACTACAATAAAGGGGAATCTTGCCGTATGTTGGCCCCATGAGCACGGTTTATCCCATCATCAGCACCAAAATTCGCACGCCCCGCCGGCGCCAGGATATCCTGCGCCGTGATCGCCTGCTCGATTTCCTCCATGATAACATCCACCACAAGCTCATCCTCATCTCTGCCGGCGCCGGCTATGGCAAGACGGCCCTGCTCATTGATTACGCCCACGATACAGACTTGCCTGTCTGCTGGTACAGCTTGGACGCCAACGACGCCCGGACGGCCACTTTTGTGGAATATTTGGTGGCGGCCATCCGAGAGCGTTTTCCCCAATTCGGGGCGTCTGTCCTAGAGGCCCTGAGCGCCTACGCCGGCCCCGCCGAGGATGTGGAGCCCTTTATCCGCCTCCTGGTCAACGAGATTGAAAAGACCATCGGCCAGTATTTCGTCCTGATTTTGGACGATTACCACGAGGTGTTGGATAGCGAACCGGTCAACGCGCTGGTGGATGGCCTGCTGCGTTATCTCCCTGAGCAATGCCACGTGATTTTGGCCTCCCGGGGCATCCCCCGCCGGCTGACGCTGACCCGCTTGGCCGCCCGGCAAGAGGTGGTGGGCCTGGGCGTGGCGGATCTGCGCTTCACCCCGGAGGAGATTCATGCTCTCTTGCGGGGCAGGAGCCAGCACGAGCTCAGCGAGGAGCAGATCCGCGTGTTGGCGGAGCGCTCGGAGGGGTGGATCACGGGGATCCTCCTGGCCGCCCAAAGCCTGTGGGCCGGCGTGACGGGGGATATCCTGCGCCTCACCGGCGCCTCAGGGGGCGTGTTCGATTACATGGCCGAGGAGGTGCTGGCCCGCCAGCCCCTTGAGCGCCAGCGCTTCCTTTTGGAGAGCGCCCTCTTTACCGAGATGACCCCGCCCCTGTGCGATGCTTTGTTGGGCATCAACAATTCCGCCCAACTCTTGCGTGACCTGGCGGAGCTCAGCTTGTTCACTTTTCCCCTGGATGCGGAAGGGCAGTGGTACCAATATCATCAGCTCTTCCGCGAGTTCCTGGTGGCCAAGTTCGAGCGGGACGAGCCGCAACGCTACCGCGCCTTGCGCCTCAAACAGGCCGAGCTCCTGGCCCACCGCGGCGATTGGGCGCGCTCCATCGAGAGCTATCTCGCCGCCCAGGCCTATCGCGAGGCGGCGGATACCGTCGAGATCGTGGCCCAAGAGACCTTTGATAGCGGCAAATGGGAGCTATTGGCATCTTGGTGCGATGCCCTCCCCGTCGCGGAGCTGGAGCGCCACCCGCGGTTGTTGCTCTTTCGGGCCAAGGTGCATATCGAAACGGGGCAACTCGTGCAGGCTACCGAGCTATTGGATCGCTCTCGCGCCGCTTATCTCCAACAACAGGACCGCGTGGGCGCGGGGCGCGCTTTGGTGCAGAGCGCCATCGTCCAGCGCCTCCAGGGACGGCCCAGGGAGGCCATCGCCACCTGCAATGCGGCGCTGGAGCTGGTGGGCGAGCGCGATATCCTCACCGCCGTCCAGGCGCGCCACAACATCGCCATCAATCATTTT
This sequence comes from Anaerolineae bacterium, assembly GCA_034433995.1. Classification (GTDB taxonomy): domain Bacteria; phylum Chloroflexota; class Anaerolineae; order UBA1429; family UBA1429; genus DAOTZU01. The sequence continues at coordinate 11,288 of DAOTZU010000203.1, read as the reverse complement.
ATGCAGGGCCAATTTGCCGAGGGTATCGAAGAATTGCGCACGGCCTTGGAGCTTGCCGAACATAACGCCGATGACATCAACGTCGCCTATATCGCCCACGACTTGGGCGCGGCCGAGACCTATCGCGGCCAACTGTTGGAGGCGCGCCGCTACTATCACCAAGCGCTGCTCTATTGGCGCAAAATCGGCAACACCGGCGCCTTGGCCAACACCTTGGAAAGCCTGGGCGTGGTCCACCATCATCTGGGGCAATATGCCGAGGCCGAGAACCGCATCCAAGAGGGGCTCGCCAAGGCCCGCGACGTGGGGAATATCCGCATCGAGGCCTATGCTTTGACCAGCCAGGGCGATCTTTACCGCGATACGGGCCGTTACCCTGAGGCCATCCAGGCCTATGAACAGGCCTTGGCCAAAGCCTCGGCAGCGCAGGAGACGCGGCTGATGATCTATATCCTCGACGCTTTGGGCGATACCTGGCGTTTCCAAGGCGACCTGGCCAAGGCGCACCAACTCTTGCTGGAGGCGTTGGACCAGACCCACGGGGCCGATATGACCTATGAGGAGGGGCTATGCCGGCTTTCTTTGGGTGTGCTGGCCATGCGCCAGGAAAATTGGGATCAGGCGCGGCAAGAGCTGGAGCGGGCGCGGGATCTCTTTACCCGGAGCGGGGCCTGGCGCGACCTGGCCCGCACGGCACTTCATTGGGCCGCCTGGGCCCATGCCCAAGGGGATGAGCCGCTTTTGCGCGCCAACCTGCAAGAAGTGGCCGAGTGGACCAAGAAACTGGGCACCCACCAATTCATCGTGGCCGAGGGGCCGGCCATCGCGCCGCTGCTGCAGCATGCCGAGACACTGGGCATCGCCGGGCTGGATTATGTGCGCTTGCGGGTGGAGCTGAACCAGCTCTTCCCGGGCGCGCCCAAGGCGCCCGCCGCCGTGCGCGAGGTGGTACCTCCGCTAGAGTTCCTCGCCCTGAACGGCGAGCAGGTGCTGAAAAAGGGCCGCCTGGTGACCAATTGGGAGGCGGCCGTGGCCCGCGCCATGGCTTTTCTCTTTGTGACCTTTCCCAACGGCCTGCGCAAAGAGCGGGTGATGGACCTTCTTTGGCCCGAGCAGACCCCCGAGCGGGGCAATAGCCTCTTTCATTCCACCATGTATCGCCTGCGCAACGCGTTGGCCAAGGATATCGTCCTGCACGAAAAGGGGATCTACAAGATCAACCCCGCCTGGCCCTATCGCTACGATGTGACCGAGTTCCGGCGGCTGAGCGCGGCGGCGCGGGGGCAAGGGGAGGCGGCGCATCAGGCCCGGCTGGAGGCCATCAACCTGTACCGTGGCCCCTTCCTGGAGACCTGTGAGTACGAGTGGTGCTACGAGCTGCGCCAGGCTCTGCAAGATGAGATGCTCACCCTCCTCCTGGCCGAGGGGCAGTATCTGGCCCAGCTCAAACAATACAGCGAGGCGGAGACGTTTTACTTGCGCGCCCTGAGCCTGGATTCCTTCGATGAGCGCGCCCACCGGGGGATCATGTGGTGCCGCGCCGCCAACAACGACCGCGCCGGCGCCTTGCGCCAGTTCCGTGAATGTGTGCGCATCCTCACCGACGAGCTGGATGTGGAGCCCAGCCAAGAGACCCGCGCCCTTTACGAGGCCATCCTGGCCGGCACTCTGGGCCCCGTGCCGCGCTGATTCGGCCTTGCCCTTCGTTGTTGCACCCTTGCCGCGGCAAGGGTGCAATTTTTTTAAAAATTGTCGGTCTACTGTGAGTGTTTTGTGAGTGCTCTTTGATATGATGGGCGCAGAATGGTGTTCGGGAACATCAGCTCCAGAGGTAGGGAACAATGAAAAAGGTCTATTTCACCATCGTCTATGTGATCCTTTCCATCGGCGCCCTTGTCTTGGCCAGCGGCGCGCCCGCGGCCTTTAGCGGCACCGGTGGCGGCGGCTGAGAGGTTTCGGCCCCTTTAATAACAGAATATGATTTTGCTCCTGGCCGTCGTGGCGGCGGTTTTTATCGCCCTGTTGCGCGGAGGGCGGTTCGAGCATCTTTTGCGCGTCCCTCTGCGCCGTGGGTGGCTCGCTCTGGTGGCTTTTGCCTTGCAGATCGTCGAGATCTATTTTCCTTTGCCCCAGAGCCAGGGTTTCGTGAGCTGGCGCACCTTCCTCCTGCTCTTTTCGTATCTGTTGCTGATCTTGGTCGTGGCGGTGAACCGCAGGCTGCCCGGCCTCCTGTGGATCGGCCTGGGGCTGAGCCTGAACTTGGCGGTGATGCTGGCCAACGGAGGGTATATGCCCATAACGCCGGAGGCTGTGGCCCGGGCGGGGCTGGGGCACCTCACGCTGGGAGAGAACCCCGGCGCGCGCCTGTTGGCGACCAAGGATATCTTGCTCCCGCGCGAGGCCACGCGGCTGTGGTTTCTGAGCGATATCTTGGTCTTGGCTCCACCATCGCCGCTCAGGACAGTGTTCAGTGTGGGAGATGTGTGTTTGGCCTTGGGTGCTTTTATCTTTTTCCAGCGCACCATGCGTCCCCCTGTGCCGCGTGGTGCAGCCGCTGGGGAGCCAGCATCCTGAACGCGTCGAAGGCCTCTTGGCGAACCCAAGAGACATCATAGCGGCATAAAAAGGGGTACTATCATGGCTTATGAGAATCTGCAAACGATAGTGGGCACGGCGATTGTAGATGCCAATTTCCGTCGTCGTCTGTTGGATAGGCCCGGCGAGGCCCTCCGGGGCTTTGACTTGACCAGCGAGGAGAGAGAGGCCATCTGTGCCATCCGGGCCAAGACCTTCCAGGCCTTTGCCCGAGAGCTGGATAACTGGATCAACCGACAAAAAGAGCTACAGCTGAGCCTGGTCGGTTGCTAACCACGTTAACCCTGCCCGTGAGGGTTATACCCCACATCCCCGGCGCGCGACAGATCCCCCCAGTCTGTCGCGCGCCGCGCTTTTTCGCCCCGAAATCACTCCACGCGGCGCAGATGGTCCAGGACTTCGGGGTTCACCACGAAGGGCGGGATCTGCCCTTGCACCACGGCGCTCGAGATCTCGCAGATCAGCCGGTAGAGGTCGTGGCGCGCCTCCGGAGAATTGGCGGCGACATGGGGCGTGAGGATGACGTTATCCAGCCGCAAAAGGGGTGAATCTGCGGGGAGGGGCTCCTCCTCCGTCACATCGAGGCCCGCCGCCCATACCCGTCCATCGGTCAGGGCCTGCACCAGGGGTTCCTCGTGGACGATGGGCCCGCGGGCCGTGTTGACCAGGACAAGGCCGGGTTTGATCTGGGCGAACTCCCGCCAACTGAGGAGATGGAATGTCTCCTCGGTGAGGGGGCAATGGATGCTGAGGGTATCTGCCCGGGCCAACAGCTCTTCCAGGCTTACCAGATGGGCGCCCACCGCGCCGGCCTGGGCCTGGGTGAGGTAAGGATCGTAGGCCAGAACGGTCATCTCCCACCCCTTCACCCGGCGGGCCACCGTGCTGCCGATGCGCCCCAGGCCGATGATGCCCAAGACGGTGCCCTTGAGCCGCCGGGTGGGGCGGGCCAGCTCGCGGGCGTAGCGCCCCTGGCGCATGGCCGCATCCAGCCGGGCCAGATGGCGCACACAGGCCAACATGAGGGCGATGGCGTGGTCGGCGACATCGTCGGTGCAGTAGGTGGGCGCGTTGCACACCATAATGCCCTCTTCCGTTGCCGCCCGATAGTCAATACTATCGTAACCGGCGCCGGCGCGGATCAAGCAGCGGCAGCGGGGGAGTTGGGCGATCACCCGGCGCGTCAACAGGGGCCGCACGGACTGAATGGCGATCACCTCGGCATCCCGGGCTACGGCCAGCACGGCCTCCTCGCTGCGGCATTGGTGGGCCTCCCAAGAGGCGCCCACCTGGGCCAACAGTTCCGCCTCGAACCCCACCGGCGCAAAAAGCGCCTCGTCATAATCCACCAACACCACCCGATGTGCACCCATGGGCTCTCCTCGCATCAAGGGAAATCGCGCCCCATTGTAGCCCCTCTGGCCCAGGGCGGCAAGCACACTTGCTTGCCATGGGGTGTTGAAAGAAGGAGCGTAGGCCCTGCCCGCCGTCGGATGGAATCCGACGGCTCTCCTTGCCAAGCCCGCGGCGCGGGCTTACCATCCCCAGACGTCGGTTTTTAACCGACGGGGATTTCTCGACACCTTCGCTTGCCATGGGGTTGAGGTTGTGCTAAATTGAGCATCCAATGGCGCCGCTCGGCAGCGCTGTGCGCACGTTCTTTGTGCCTTCTGTATCCCCGTGGTACCCAATCTGCCAGCCGGCCGACGGCCGAACGCTGCAAGGAAAAAGGGAGTAGAACCATGACCGAGATGATGCAAGCTGCCCTCTGGATCGGCCCGGAGCGCATCGAATATCGCCGCGTCCCCCGGCCCACGCCTGGGCCAGGGGAGGCGCTGGTGCAGGTGGCTTATGGGGGCATCTGTGGCACCGACCTGATGATTTACCTGGGGAAACACCCCCGGGCCAAGGCGCCGTTGATCGCCTGCCACGAGTTTGCCGGTACCATCGTGGAATCGCCCAGCAGCGATTTCCCGCCGGGCACGCCGGTGGCCATCAACCCGCTGCTTTCTTGTGGGGTTTGTTACGCCTGCCGCAACGGCCTGCCGCACATCTGCGCCAGGTTGGGCCTGGTGGGGATCGACCGCGACGGGGGTTTTGCCGAATACGTGGCCGTGCCGCTCCACACGCTGCGCTCCCTCCCCGCCTCCCTGCCCTTGGTGGAGGCCGCGCTGATCGAGCCTCTGGCGGTGGCCGTCCATGCGGTGCGGGCCTCCAACCTCAAGGTGGGCGACGTGACGGCGGTGTTGGGCGCGGGGCCGGTGGGGATCCTCACCGCCCAAGTGGCGCGGCTGGCCGGCGCCCGGCGGGTGTTCGTCTCGGAGCGCAGCCCCAGGCGTTTGGCCGTGGCCCAGGAGCTGGGGCTGGAGGTGATCGACGTGAGCGAGCAGAACACCGTGGCCACCATCTTGGAGGCCACCGATGGCGTGGGCCTGCCCGTGGTCTTTGAGACGGCCGGCGTGCAGGCGACCATCAGCGATGCCGCCAAGCTGGCCCGGCCAGGAGGGCAGATCCTGCAGGTGGGGATGCCCAAGACGCCGCCCACGGTGGATGTGACGGCCCTGCTCTTCCGTGAGGTCACCATGACGCCCATCCGCGTCTACCGCGAGGAGGATTTTAACCAGGCCATCGCCATCGCCGCCTCGGGCAGGCTTGACCTGGTCAAACCGGTGACCCACATCATGCCCCTCAGGGCGCTGGGTGAGGCGATGGAGCTGGCCCACCAAGCCACCGATGCCTGCAAGATCCTCATGGATCCGAGCGCTTGACGCCCTCGGCGCGGCCCACAAGGAGACGGCCCAACCAAGGACGGGAGAGCTCTACCGCCAATTCCGGGCACAGCTCGTGGCAGCAATAGCAGCGAATACAGACGCGAAGGTCCATGTGGGCCTTGCCATCGCGCACGGTGATGGCGTGCACCGGGCAATGCTTGGCGCAGTAGCCACAGCCGGTGCATTTCTCCCCCGCCCGGGGCACCACCACCAACTGGCGCATCAGCCAGCCGTAGGCCAGGTTGCGTAACAGTTGTGCCCCCTTGGCCTTGGTTTGTTGTCCCTCCGCCGCCGTGTCTGCCTTGACCAAAGGAGCCAACGGGCGGGGCAGCAGGCCTGGATCCACCGGCGCGGCCATGCCCTGGCGAAAATCGGCCACCTGCAGGGCCTCCAAAGGATCGCCCAGGAGTTGGAGATCTTTTATGCGGCCGCTGGTCAGCCCCCGGGCGGCGGCCAGACGGGTGGTGTGCACGGCCAAAGGATCCAGCCCCACCAGCGCGGCGGCGGCCACATCCGCTGCCCAAACGTCAGGGCTGGCCAGCAGGACGCCCAAAGAGCGCGGCTCGCCGCCGGAGGGGCCGTTCCCTTCCATGGCCAAGATGCCGTCGATGATGTTGAGGACGGGCTTGACGTACAGGACGATATCCACCAACCCATCGCAGAAGCGCTCCTGCTCCCGCAGCTTGGCGTGATAGGCCACCTTCAAAGTCCCCGGAATCACGCCAAAGAGGTTCTTGGCCGCCAAGGTCAAGGTGGTCAAGTTGTGGGTCTTGAACTTGGCCAGGTTGATGACCACATCCGCCTCAAGCAACGGTTGCACCACATCCAACCGGTGCAGCACTTTGCCCTCAGGATGGGCCACCTGGGCGCCGGCCACGTTCTCGTTCAGCGTGGCGCCGCTGATCTCGGCGGCCCAGGCCATGCCCGTCTTGCGATAGAGGGCGCGCAGGAGGATGGGGGTGTAGGGGCCGCCCGGCGAATCCAAGATCAGGGCTTGGGCGCCCGCCTCGATCACCAGCTTGGCCACCGCCGCCACCACGGCGGGATGGGTGGTGGCCGCCCGTTCCGGCGGCATGGCCCGCAGGAGGTTGGGCTTGAGCAACACCCGCTGCCCCGGCTTGATAAAAGCTTGCATGCCGCCCAGCAATTCGATGCTGCGCCGCACGGCGGCCTCCACCGCCGCAAGATCGTAATCGTTACACCGCACCAACGCTACAGGGGTGGAACCGGTCATTCTAGTCCTCAACTTTCCAATATTGCCACACCATCAATCCTTCGCCGTCGGGCCCATGGCTTGGGCCAGGGCAGCCAACGCCTCGGCCAAGTAGCCGGCCTGGCGGGCCGCCAAGCGGATCTTGACCGCGCTGGCCTCGTCCGCTTCCAATAGTTTTTGCAGCGCGCCCTCCTGGATACATTGGGTGAGGCGCTGCAACTCATCCATGAAGGCGTCCAGGGAGTGAAACTTGCGCACGCGGTTGCCGTCCCGCGTCACGGGTTCAAAGGCGCCATATTCCTCAGCGCTGCCGCCGGCCGGGGGTCCGAAGCGCTGCCCAGGAGCCTCGGCCTCCTCCGGTTCTTCCTCGATAAGCTCTTCTTCGGCCTCCGCCAGCTTTTCTTCGGGCGCGGAGGGCGGCGGGGCGAAGGGGGTAATCTCCTCCGGGGGCCTGCCCTCCACCACGGCGATGCGCTCGCCCCGGCGCAGCATGGATAAAGCCACCTGAGGTTCGATGTTGGCGTTGTGTTGGAGCGCCGCGCAGAGCCGTGCCAATTCCGCGGCGGAGAGGCTCTCCTCCACGGCCAGCAGGGCGAGCGCCTCCTGGCGGCTGGGCGGGATGATCTCGGCCAGATGTTGCCCGTGGGTCACCCCCAGTTCCCCTTGGGCGATGAGGCGCTGCACCTCCGGCGCAAGCTGGCGCAGGCGCAAATAGCGCTGGATCTGCCGCGCCGAAAGGCCCAAGGTGCGGGCCATGGCGTCCAGCGCCTCCCCCTGGCTCAGACCTTGTTCGGTCATGTGAGACAAAAGTTGCTCAAAGGCCCGGCTCTTGTCCAGATCGTTCAGGTCCAGCCGCTGGAGGTTCTCCAGCACCTGCTGGATGATCAGGCCCTGCTCATCCGCCGCATCCAACACCAGGCAAGGGACCCGGTCCAGCCCCACGACGATGGCCGCATCACGGCGACGGTTGCCGTAAACGACGCGGTAGCCTTCTTGCTCCTTGATCACGCCCAAGGGTTGGAGCAGACCGTGTTCGCGGATGGTCTCGGCCAGGCCGGCCAGGTCGCCGGGGTCGGAGCGGACGCTCTGGCGGGCGGGCAGCAGGTCGCGGGGGTTGAGGTAGACGATGCCTCGCTCTGCGCTCATGCGGCCCCCTTTGTGTGGCGATAGTCGCCGTAACGCATAAAGGCGCGGCAGGCCACATCTTGCCAATGGGGGTCCAGCCCGATGGAGGGGTTATCGCCATAGTAGCCGGCGATGAACCCCCCTTCGGGGCCGCCCAATTTCTCGATCATCTCGCGGGCGTCGGCCTCGATGGCGGCCTCATCGCGGGTCTGCAGCGTGGTCTGAATATCCACCGGGCACCAGAAGGTCACCTGGCCGTGGAAGCGCGCCAGGGTGTCCAAGCCATGGAGCCGGGGCTGGTCGAATTGGAGCACGTCGATGCCGGTCTCGATGAGATCGGGAATGATGTCGGTGATCTTGCCGCAGGAGTGCATGAACACCTTCAGCCCATGCTCATGGGCCACGCGGCAGAGGCGGAAAAAGCCCGGCTTGAACATTTCGCGCCAGGTGCGGGGATGGATCATCAGCGCCTCTTGGGTGCCCCAATCTTCGCAAAAGAACACGGCATCCACCCCTGAGCGGGCATATTCCACGATGGTATCTGCCAAGAGGTTCTCGATGCGCAACAACAGCCGCTTGACCTCCTCCGGCGCCAAAAGCACGTCGGCGAGGAATTCCTCCAGATGGCGCATGTAGCGGGCGATGTTAAAGGGAAAGCCCGGCAGCCCGCCCACGCGAAAGCGGGTATTCTTGGGATCGCTGCAGATCTCGCGCACCCGTTCAAAGTTGGCCGGGTTGGCCAGATTGGGCAAGGTCAGGGTATCCAACTGGGCCCAATCCTGGATCACCCCGCGCACCACCTCACCTTTGCTGGTGGGATCCACCCTGGCCCAGGTGTTGCCCCATTCGTCCACATACTCTTGGCGATTCCCGCTAACCGTGCGCCAGGTGCGGTCAAAACCGCGCAGGACGTAACTGGAAAAGGCGAAATCGTTCCAGTAAGGTTCGGGGAATGAGGCGGCCACCCGCTCGGGGCCGCGATATTCCACGGTGCGCAAGACGATCTCTCGTGAATCCATAACCCCTCCCATGGTACAACGTTGCTACAAGCTGCTCGGCGCGACAGATGACGCACCTATCATAAGCAGTTTGCGCCTCGGCGCAAGTTTACAGGTTCGTTGCATGCAGAGCTGACAGGTCTCCGAGACCTGTCAGCTCTCAAGCCTCTCCCTTGACGCGGCCGCCGTCTTGTGTTATCTACAACGCAGCGTACGTCATCCAACCCTGGAGAAGGGGCTGTCATGCTGGCCAAAATCACCAGTTGTGCTTTGGTGGGATTAGAGGGCGTATTGGTGGATGTGGAGGTGGATGTTCACCCCGGCCAAGTGGGCATGATCGACATCGTTGGCCTCCCCGATGCGGCCATTCAAGAATCGCGCCAAAGGGTGCGCTCGGCCATCCACAATTCCAACCTCTCCTTTCCACAGAAGCGGGTGACCATCAACCTGGCCCCGGCCGATCTGCACAAGGAGGGCCCCGCTTATGACCTGCCCATCGCCGTGGGGATCCTGGCCGGCGCCAACCAGATCCCCAACGATCACGCCGGCAGCATGTTCATCGGCGAGCTCTCTCTGGATGGCAGCGTGCGCCATGTCAACGGGATCATCTCCATGGCCTCTGTGGCCCGGGAGCAGGGGATCACCACCCTTTACGTGCCCCAGGCCGACGCGCCCGAGGCGGCCCTGGTCCCTGGGCTGACCATCATCCCCGTGCAGAGTTTGGGCCAACTGGCCATGCACCTGAACCGGCTGTTGCTCATCGAGCCTTACGTGCCCGCAACGAGCGCGTTAACCGAGCTAGAGCCGGATTATGCCACCGATTTCAGCGAGGTTCGCGGCCAGGAGCACGCCAAGCGCGCCCTGGAGGTGGCCGCCGCGGGTGGGCATTGCCTGCTCATGGTGGGGCCGCCCGGATCGGGCAAGACGCTCTTGGCGCGGTCGCTGCCCTCCATCCTGCCCAAGATGACCATCGAGGAAGCTTTGGAGGTGACCAAGATCTATTCCGTGGCCGGGATGTTGCCGCCGGAGCAGCCCCTGTTGCGCCAGCGCCCCTTCCGCAATCCCCACCACACCATCTCGCAGGCGGGGCTGGTGGGCGGGGGGCATTGGCCGCGCCCCGGCGAGATCTCCCTGGCCCATCGGGGCGTGCTCTTTTTGGACGAACTGCCCGAATTCGGCCTGCGCACCCTGGAGGTGTTGCGCCAGCCCCTGGAGGACAAGGTGGTGACCATCTCGCGTTCCTCGGGCTCCCTTTGCTTCCCGGCCAATTTCATGCTCGTTGCCGCCATGAACCCCTGCCCGTGTGGCTATTATGGCGATAGCACCCATGAATGCACCTGCTCCCGTGGCATGGTGGAGAGCTATCAAAAGCGCATCTCCGGCCCGCTGATGGATCGCATTGATATCCATATCGAGGTGCCTCGGGTGGATTATGAAAAGTTGGCCGGCGACAGTCTGGGCGAAAGATCGGCAGTGGTGCGGGCTAGGGTGGAGGCCGCCCGCGCACGACAAAGGGAGCGCTTCCAGGGCACGTCCCTTTACAGCAACGCCGATATGGGCCCGGCCGAGGTGCGCCAGTTCTGTGAGCTGGATCAGGCTGGGCGCGGGCTGATCAAGGCGGCCATGCGCCAGCTGGGCCTGAGCGCCCGGGCTTACCACCGGGTGCTGAAATTGGCCCGCACCATAGCCGACCTGGCCGGAAGCGACCGCATCGAGGCCTCTCACCTGGCCGAGGCGCTGCAATATCGGCGGCATGAGGCGGATTAACCTACGGGCAACCCTTTGGCGGGCCCGCTTTGAGGAGGGGATGTGGAGCCAAGACTTTTGGGCAAGGTGGCCATCATCACCGGGGGCGGTACCGGCATCGGTCGTGGCATCGCCCTGCGCCTGGCCGCGGAGGGCGCCCGCGTCGTCGTGGCCGGGCGCAGGCTGGAGCCGCTGCAGGATACGGTGCAGCGCATCCGTGCGGCGGGCGGCGAGGCCAGCCTCTGCCGCACCGATGTGACGGTGGAGGCCGATTGTCGTGCTTTGGTGGAATATGCGGTGGCAACCTACGGCGGCCTGGATATCCTGGTCAGCAACGCCGGCCTCTATCCTCGGCGGCAGTTGGCCGATCTGACCCAGGAGATCTGGGACCTCACCGTGAACGTCAACCTCCGCGGTCATTTCTTTTGCTGCAAGTACGCCATTCCGGCCTTGATCGCCCGGGGCGGCGGCAGTATCATCTTCATCGGCTCGGTCCACGGTTACAAGGGCGATCCCGACGTCCTGGCCTACGCCGCCGCCAAAGGCGGGTTGTGGACCATGACGCGCAACCTGGCCCAAACCTTCGCCCCACAGCGCATTCGGGTGAACTATATCAACCCCGGCTGGGTGGCCAGCGAGGGTGAGGTGGCCCATCGCCGTGAGCTGGGCTACCCCGATGGTTGGCTGGAGGAGCAGGGGCGCCATATCCCCCTGGGACGCTTGCAGACGCCTGAGGACACGGCCGCCGCGGTGGCCTTTCTCGTCTCGGACGAGGCCTCGCAGATCACGGCGACGCTGCTCAACGTGGACGGGGGATTGTCTCTCGTCAAATAGCTCTAG
>DAOTZU010000202.1:0-6770 GCA_034433995.1 Anaerolineae bacterium | reverse complement strand
CTCCACAGTTCAAACTCCGTCCGCTGGAGGGTGTCGAAGATGCTCCCGTCGGTTGGAAACCGACGTCTGTGGATGCCAAGCCCGCGTTGCGGGCTTGGCCCAGGAGAGCCGTCGGATTCCATCCGACGGCTGCGCGGCCAGTTCCTTGGCGGCACTTTCGGTGAGTTGCATGGCAGGCGCGGCGGTGTTATGATGCCAGGCACAATTTTGCCCGTGTGAGGAGGAGGTTGGCATGGTAGACCGTGTACGGATCGGATTCATCGGGGCGGGGGGTATCGCCCGCCACCATATGCGCCAATTGGCCGAGATCCCTGAGGCCCAGGTGGTGGCCTTGGCCGAGCCCAGCGAGACGGCGGTGGCCCAGATGGTGGCAACCTTTCCGGAGCTGGCCAAGGTGCCCGTGTTCAGCGATTATCGCGACATGCTGGCCCAGGTGGAACTGGACGCGATGGAGATCCACTCACCCCACACCCTCCATTTCCAGCAGGCGTTAGATGTGTTGCAGGCCGGCAAGCATCTCTTGTTGGAGAAGCCGATGGTGTGCACCGTGCCCCATGCCCGCGCGCTCATCGAGGCCGGCAAGGGCAAGGTGTTCATGATCTCTTACCAGCGGCACTTCCAGGGCCCGTATCTGTATGTGCGGGAGCAGATCCAAAGGGGGTTCGTGGGGACGGTGCAATATGTGGCGGGGCTGCAGAGCCAGAATTGGCTGCGCGGGACCCGGGGCACCTGGCGGCAACAAAAGGCCCTCAGCGGCGGCGGGCAGCTCAACGATTCCGGCAGCCACTTGGTGGATATCTTGCTTTGGGCCACGGGCTTGGCGGTGGAGGCGGTGTTCGCCTATTGCCAGAACTATGACAGCGAGGTGGATATCGATTCCGCCCTGGCGTTGCGCTTCACCAACGGCGCGCTGGGCACCCTCTCCATCGTGGGCGATAGCCCCATGTGGTGGGAAGAGTTCTCCGTCTGGGGCAGCCAGGGGGCGATCCTCTACCGCAACGGCAAGATCCTCCAGCGGGCCCACGGTCAGTCGGAGATGACCGAGGTGACAGAGCTGCCGCCCAGCTCCAACCCCGATCGCAATTTTGTGGATGCCATCTTGGGCCGCGACGCGGTGCGTGTGCCACCCGAGTGTGGCCTGCGGGTGATCGAGCTCACCGAGGCAGCCTGGAAATCGGCGGAGCTGGGCCGGCCCGTGAAGGTGACGGAACTGGCGTAGCAGACGCTATCGGAGAGCGGCGGTCAGCTTTCGGCTATCAGCAAGGGCCGATCGCGCTACCATCGGTTTCCGGTCTTGGCTGCAAGCTGACGGCTGACCGCTGACAACTATCCCTTCTCAATCGCCTCCATCAGGCCGCGCATATAGCCCACGGCCAGAATCTTGCCCAGGAGGGCGTAGCCTGGGCGGCTGGCGTCCTCTCCCTCCAGGATGGGGGCGTGGTCGGGGCGCATGGGGCCGGCAAAGCCAATCTCATAGTACGCCTTCATGGCCGCGAACATGTCGGCGTTGCCCGGCTCATCGTGCAAGATCTCTACGAAATTGGTCACCGGGCCGCGCACGTTGCGGAAATGGGCGAAGAAGAGCTTGTTCTGGCGGCCGAAATGGCGGATGGTGGCCGGCACATCGGCGCCCATCTCGGCGAAGCAGCCCTGGCAATAGGTGAGGCCGTTCACCGGGCTGGGCACCAGGTCAAGCAGACGCTGGAAATTCTCTGGGCTGGTCATGATGCGGGCCACGCCGCGGATGGGCGAGAGGGGCGGATCGTCCGGGTGCATGGCCAGCATGACGTTGGCCCGTTCCGCCACGGGGACCACCGCCTTGAGGAAATACTCCAGGCTGGCCCAGAGCTGCTCCTCCGTCACCAGGCCGGCCTCGGTCAAGGGGGCGCGGCGCATCAGTTCGTGCTCATAGCTGGTGGAGAGGGCCTCGCCCCGCACCCGGGTGGTGACGGAGGTGCGGGTCCAGTTAAAGACGGCCATCCAGTTGTAGCAGAGGATGGGGATCCCCGCCGCGCCCATGTTGGCCAGCGACCGGCAGAAATGCTCGATGTCCTCATCGCGCCCCGGCAGCCCCAGCTTCACCCGATCGGGGATGGGGATCCCCTCGCAGACCAGCCAGCGGAGGCCGGCGTCCTCGATCTTTTTGCGCAGGTGCAACCAGGCGGGGAAATCCCACACCGGCCCCGGTTGGGCCTGGGGCGGCGCACCCGCCACGATGCCATCCAGCCCCAACTGTTTGGCGAGTTTGAGCTTGGCTTCGCTGAGCTCGGGCAGGAACATGGCGATCTGGGGTCTCATGTGTTCTTCCTTGCGTACCGATGATGTTGTGTCACCGCGCGCGTAATCTAGCCTTGTGCCCGTGACCTACGTCCACGAGGGGCTAGGCTACGGCCGGGCGCGGGTTAGGCCAAACTCTCCAGCTCTGCCCAAAAGCCTGGGGCGATCGCCTCGTTCAGGCGCGCCACATTCTCTTGCACCTGTTGACGGTTGCGCGCCCCCACCACGGCGATGGCCTTGGCGGCCGGTCCCCGCAAACAGAACTGCAGCGCGGCAGCGGCGAGGGAGCAGCCCCACTTTTGGCAGAGATTCTCCAAGGCCGCCACCCTCTGGCGGACGGCTGGGTCGGCTCCCCGGTAAAGGAAGCGCGCCTCCGGCGAGGCGCTGCCTTGGGCCAGGATCCCTGTGGCGTACACTCCGGCCAGCATCACCCCCACGTCGCGCTGGGCGGCCAACTCCAGGATCTCTTGGCCTTCGCGCACCAGAAGGTTGTACTGGTTGGCCATCATCACCACGTCGAACTCGCCGCTTTCCACGGCAAAGCGCAGCGCGCTCAGGCCGCGGGTGCCCAGGCCGATGAACCCGACCACTCCTTGGGCCTGGAGCTGGCGCAGGGCCGCATGGGCGGCGTGGCCGCAGACGATCGCCCGCAATTGCTCCGCCGTCTGCACGTCATGGATGTGCACGATGGGCAAGTGGCTCACGCCCAGAAGCTCCAAGCTGCGCTCCACCGAACGCAGGGTGGCGTCATAAGAATAGTCGGCCTTGGCGGAGGGGTAGCGCCCCACTTTGGTGGAGAGGATGCACCCCTGGGCCAAGTCAGAACGTTCTCGGAGGGCGCGGCCGATCAATGGCTCGCTGCGTCCCTCGCCGTAAAGGGGGGCGGTATCGATGAGGTTGATCCCCGCTTCCAGGGTGGCCCACACCGTCTCCAAGGCATCGGCCTCGGGCACGTCGCGCCCCAGTTGGCCAGAGAGGGGCGCGCCCCCCAGCCCCAAGATGGTTGCCTCCAAGCCCGTACGTCCCAAACGTCGTTTTTCCATGTTTGTCATCTTCATAAGACCTGACAGGTCTTACAGACCTGTCAGGTCTTGATTAGTGGTGTACGGTGTCGGTGATGCGCTTATCGGGCCCCGCCGCTTTGCGGCGTGAAGTCCTTTTCAGTTCCTCGATCAGGATCTCGTAGCGCCGGCGATCCACCGGGATATCCACCGGCTCGCCGGTGTGGCCGGAGAGGATGATGGCGTTGATCAGCTCCAAGCTGTTGAGCCCCTCCACCCCCGGTGTGAGCAGCGGCTCGCCGTAGAGGATATGCCGCGCCATATTGCGCAAAATGGCGATATGGCCGGATTCAGCCTGGGGCAGCTCCAGGGGCACCTCCACCATGGGCGGCCTTTTCCACATCTCGGTTGTAGTGTCGCTATAGGCCCGCACCCCTTCGGGCAGTTCCCAGAATTTGGCCTCGCGGCCGATGACCTGCACCTTGCCGCGCTCGCCGCACAGTTCCAGGATCTCGGTGCCTGGGGCCTCGTTGGTGGAACAGTAGATATAGCCCACGGCGCCGTTGGGGTATTCCAACATGGCCGCGGCCACATCTTCTACCTCAATATCGTGGTCGCGGGTGGCCGTATAAGCCCGCACGCGGCAGGGCAGCCCGCCTAGCCAGGTGAAGCGGTCCAGGGCATGGGGCGCCTGGTTGATGAGCACCCCGCCACCCTCGCCGGCCCAAGTGCCGCGCCAACCGGCCGAGTTGTAGTAGGCCTGGCTACGGAAATCGGCATAGACCAGCATGGTGCGGTAAAGCTCGCCCAGGCGACCGCTCTTGACCAGCTCGCCCACCGCCCGCCAGACGGGCTCGGTGCGGGTTTGGTACATCACCGCAAAGGGCGTGCCTGTATGCTTGGCCACAGTCACCATGGCGTCGGCGGCGGCCACCGTCACAGCGATGGGCTTTTCCGAGATCACCGGCTTGCCCTTTTGCATGGCATAGATGGCGACCTCAGGATGATAGTAGTGGGGCGTGGCCACCACCACCGCATCCACATCGGGCCGGTCGATCAACTCGCGATAATCGGTGTGATAGGGCACGCCAAACTTTTCGCCGGCCGCTTTGGCCGCCTCCGGAGCCGCATCGCACACCGCTGCCAAGACGCATTCCTCGATCCTCTGCATGGTGTTGGCATGGCCCAGACCCATGCCTCCCACGCCCACGATGCCGTAACGCACCTTGTCCATCCCCGTACCTCCTCTTGGGCTAGATGACCGAGAAGGGATTATAGCCTCCTGTGGAGAAAAGACAAACTTGTGGTCGGTGAGGGTGTTGGGGAACTGCCAGGGGATTGATATCCGGCATCTTGCGATCCAAGCCCGCAAGCCACGTTGGGCTTGCGGGCTTTTACGGGCTTGGATCAGAGGATAAGTGAGGCTCTCAGATTGACTCGGCGGCGGGCCGGCAGCCGGATCCGCCGATATGCCGGGCCTTGCACCGCGATGCTCATGGCCTCATCGGGCATGTCACCGGCAATTGCCTGTATGGGGGCAGGGAACTTGACCAGGATTTCCCGTTCCTCCTTGGCCTCGAAGGTGACCCGAATCTCGGGCATATGCCAAGCCAGACCCACTTCTATCCCGCCGCGCGCGCAGAGCCCGGTGACCTTGCCCTCTTGCCAACGCTTGGGCAATGCTGGCAACAACCGGATCATACCGCCGTGGCTCTGGAGTAACATCTCGGCAATCCCGGCTGTTCCCCCAAAGTTACCGTCGATCTGCAACGGGTGATTCGGATCCAGTGGATCCGGCACGGCCTGTGGTTCGGCGGCTTCAGGCGCGTGATAGAGGCGATCGAGTAGGTTGGGAAAAGTGCTCCAGGTGAGTAAATCGCGCAAGCACGCGTAGGCGCGTTCGCCATCACCCAACCGGGCCCACAAATTCTGCCGGAACGCGATCGCCCAGCCGGGCGTGGCTCTTCCGCGCATCGCCAGAGACTTGGCAGCCGCCGCGACCAGTTCAGGCGTGGCTTCTGGCGTGATCTCGTCGCCCGGATATACACCCCACAGGTGTGACGTGTGGCGATGGTAAGGCAACGCTTCAGGGTATTCTTGCAACCACTCCATGATGCGTCCATCCGAGCTCACCCGGGTTGGGGCCAGCCGGGCGCGTTTTGCCTCCAATTCGTGGCACAGATCCTCATCCACGCCAAGAATGCGGGCGGCCTCGCTACACGCGCTGAACAGATAGCGCAGCAACTGCATGTCGTAGGTTGGTCCCATACACACCGCCGCGCGGCGCCCATCGGGCAGGAGAAACACGTTCTCGGGCGAATTGGCCGGCGCCGTGACCAGCCAGCCGTGCTCTGGTTCTTCGATGAGCATGTCGAGGTAAAAGAGAGCTGCACCTTTCAGGATAGGATAGGCCCAAGAGAGAAACTCACGGTCATGGGTGAACAAGTAGTGATCCCACAGGTGCTGGCATAGCCAGGCGGAGCCCATGGCGGTCGCTCCCCAGGAGGCGTGCTCACCGGGCGAGGTAAAGCCCCACAAATTGGTGATGACGTGGGCTACCCAGCCCCGCGCGCCATAGTAGGCTCGGGCCGTGCGGGCTCCCGGTTCCTGCAAAGAGGCGATCAGGCGGTGATATGGCTCATGCAGCTCGGATAGATTGCACACCTCCGCCGGCCAATAGTTCATCTGCTGGGCATCCAAGTGCCAATCGCCATTCCAGGGGGTCTGGATCTCCTCCGCCCAGATACCCTGCAAGTTGGCAGGCAGGCCTCCCGGTCGGGAGGAGCTGATCAAGAGATACCGGCCGAAATGGAAATAAAGCTCCACCAGGCCCGGGTCGTCATCTCCATCAGCCATGGCTTGGAGGCGCGCGGGCGTGGGCAGAGCCGCCGCTTTGCCATCTTTGGGCCCAAGCTCCAAGTGCACACGGTCAAAATAGCGGCGATAGTCGGCAACATGTGTGGCCAGCAGCTCATGCCACGTTTGGGCCGTCGCTTGTAGCATATCCGCTTCCGAGGCGGCCAGCTCGTCGGCGCAGTCGCGGCCTCCAAACGCGCCCAGAGCGCGGGCGTTGGTGGCTGCGGTGATAAAGAGGAGCGCTTCGTCGGCATCGCACACCTCGAGTGTCTCGCCGCGCACCGTCGCGCGTCCTCCATGATGCACCACGCGCACGCGGCACGCGTATTTGACGCCGCGGCCATCTACGCCGTTCTCCAGTTGGCCGGTCATCAAAAGGCCGTTGGGTCCGTCTGCGATCGTCTCGTAACGTTCGGGACGATCCAGCCGGGCGCGGAAGCTCACCTGGGCGGGCCGGTCGGCGCTGAGCCGCAGCACAATGGCTTCGGCGGGGGCGCTGACCAGGCACTCGCGCGTGTAATGTATCCCGTTCAGGTCATAGTGCATCCGCATCATGGCCTGTTTCAGGTCAAGCTCCCGTCGGTAATGGGGCCAGGGGCGAGGGGCAACACCTGTGCCCTCGGCCGAAGTGACGCC
>DAOTZU010000201.1:0-2146 GCA_034433995.1 Anaerolineae bacterium | reverse complement strand
CCCGGCTTGGCGTGGGTATTGCTCCCCGCTTTCTGGATGTTCTCGGCCGCCTTTATGGAGATGAGGCAGATTTTGCGTTTTCCCCCTGAATTGATCCCCAAACCTTGGGTCTGGACCAACTTTTACGAGGGGCTCACGTACTTGCCCTTTGGGCGCTATTTTCTGAACAGCTTCAAGATCGCCATCTTGCGGGTGACGGGCATTTTGTTGGCCTCCTCCTTGGCCGGCTACGCTTTCGCCCGGCTGCGGTCGCCGGATCGGGAGATCCTATTCGTCCTGGTCCTTTCCACCTTGATGTTGCCTTGGACGGTGACCATGATCCCGCAGTTTGTATTGTTCAAGAATTTGGGCTGGATCGATACCCATAAGCCTTTGATCGTGCCGGCGTGGGGCGGAGGGCCATTCTTCATCTTTCTTTTCCGCCAGTTCTTTCGCACGATTCCTGAGGAGGTCTTTGAGGCCGCCCGCCTAGATGGCTGCTCGTACTTTGGCATCTATGCCCGCATCCTCATGCCCCTTTCCAAACCCGTGACCGCCACAGCGGCCATCATGGCCTTTGATTTTTCCTGGCAAGATTTGGTGGCTCCGTTGATCTTTCTCAATTCTGACCACAAATTCACCATCCCTTTGGGCTTGGCCAGATTCCGTTCCACCTATGGAGCAAGCCCCTGGAATCTGATCATGGCCGTATCCATCATTGCCGCGCTGCCGCCGGTGCTCCTGTTCTTCTTTGGTCAGCGCTATATGCTCTCGGGCATCGTGGTCACAGAAAAATAACGACAGGGGATCCGCCATGACAGCAACAATGACAGGCCGCCAGCGGATGCTCGCCGCTTATCGTGGTCAGCCGGTGGACCGGGCGCCCATCTGGCTGCGAGAGGGCTTTCCTGTGGGCGAACCTTATCCCGCCCCCGATGATTTCTCCAATGGCTGGATGCATGAACCTCTTTACCAAGCGTTGTATCAGGATATTGCCCCTCATGCCGACGCCATGGTCGGCTGGGGCTTTGGGGGCTGGGGCAACCGCTATCTGATGGTACCTCCGGACTGTATCCATACCACCGAGCGCCAAATCTCTCCGGACGCTATCCGGATCTATGGAACCATCACCACGCCCCGGGGCGATCTCACTTTTATTAATGAGCGCAAACGCCATGATGCCACAACGTGGTATGTCAAACCTCCGGTGGAGACGGTGGAGGATCTGAAAAAACTGGCCGAGGTGCCCTTTTCCGTCAGCCCTGGCGATCTGGAGCCGTATCTGGCTCATTATCAGGAGGCCCTGGACACGGTGGGCGAGAGAGGTGTTGTGCGCACCTCCTTTTCCTCGCCCATCGTTTGTATCTCTCACTGTATGAGCTTTGACACCTTTTTGGAGATGACCATTACCCAGAACCATTTCTTCCACGAATTGCTCCAAGAGTTGACCCGGCGCGGCCTGGCGATCATTGATGCTCTTTTCGGAGGGCGAGCTCTGGATACGGTGGTGAATTTTGGTGGTTCTGAGCAGTGCACGCCCCCCATGATGGCGCCCCAGGCGTTCGATGAGTTCGTGGTGCCCTACGATGGCCCGATGGTGGCCCGGCTCAAGGAATACGGGATCATCACCAGTTGCCACTGCCATGGCAAGATCCGCCACGCTTTGCGCTGCATCCGGGATATGGGCTTCGACGGCACCGATCCGGTGGAACCGCCTCCGGCCGGCGATGTGACCTATGCCGAGGCGCGGGAAATTGTGGGCGATCAAGTGACCCTGATCGGCAATTTAGAATGGAGCGAGCTTTGCTTCGCCGAGCCGGCTCACATTCGCAACCGGGTCAAAGAGTTGCTCAGTTTGGGCAACCGGCGACTGATCCTCTCCACCTCGGCCGGCCCCACCGGCCCCATCACGCCGAGGTTGGCAGAGAATTATCGCGCCTTTGTCGAAACGGCCTTGGAGTATGGAGGTTAAGATGTGCACGGCCGTCTCGGCTGCCGGAGCGTGTATTCTGTAATCCGTGTCTGATCCCAACGCTTTCCGGTGTAAGCGTATCTCCTTGTTCGAGCTGTGCCGATTAGGAATGTGTCCTTACTGGATCAAAGCACATCAAATCAATTATGGAGGCGCCCCTTGGCCAAAAAGCCCCACATCGTAATTTTTAATCCC
>DAOTZU010000200.1:0-13049 GCA_034433995.1 Anaerolineae bacterium | reverse complement strand
GCGGCTCCCCGATGTGCCGCTGACCCAGCCCAAAGGCGCATACTATCTCACCGATATGGCCGGCCTGGCCGTCCAGGATGGCCTGCCCATCGAGGCGCTGACCATTCACGATGTGAGCGAGGTGCAGGGGGTGAACAACCGGGTGCACCTGGCCCGCTGCGAGCACATCTTGCGTCAGCGCCTGGCGGAGCATTGGATGCTGGCCGGGGTGACCCTGGTGGATCCCGCCACCACCTATATCGAGGCGACGGTGCAGATCGGCCGCGACACGGTCATCTATCCCAACACCCATCTGCAAGGGGCGACGGTCATCGGCGAACGCTGCGCCATCGGGCCGAATACCATCGTGCGCGATAGCCGCATCGCCGCCGGTTGTAAGGTGTTGGCCTCGGTGGTGGAGGGGGCCGTGATGGAGGAGGGCGCCGAGATCGGCCCCTTTGGGCACCTGCGCCAAGGGGCGCACTTGGGCCCGGGCGTGCACATGGGCAATTTCGGCGAGGTCAAGAACGCCCATCTGGGACCGGGCACCAAGATGGGGCATTTTAGCTACGTGGGCGATGCCGAGATCGGCCCCAATGTGAACATCGGCGCGGGGACCATCACCTGCAACTACGATGGCGTGCGCAAGCATCGCACCGTCATTGAGGAGGGGGCGTTCATCGGCAGCGGCACCATGCTGGTGGCGCCGGTGACCATCGGCCGCCGGGCCAAGATCGGCGCGGGGTCGGTGGTCACCCACGACGTGCCGGCCGCTACCCTGGCCTACGGCGTGCCGGCCCGGCCGGTGCGCCGGCTGGATGATGAGGAGGCCAAGCCCGATGAGCGCGCCTGACCCTTTGCTCTCTTCCGAGTGGCGCGCCCTGCTGGAGGCGGCCCTGGCCGCCCGCGCCAAGGCCCACGCTCCCTATTCCCGCTTCCCCGTGGGGGCCGCCGTGCGGGGGGCCTCGGGGCGCATCTACTCTGGCTGCAACGTGGAGAACGCCTCCTCCGGGTTGACGGTTTGCGCCGAGCGGGTGGCGGTGTGGAAGGCCATCTCCGAGGGGGAACGGGAGGTCGTCGCCTTGGCGGTGATCACCGAGTCGGGGGCCATGCCCTGTGGCGCCTGCCGCCAAGTGTTGAGCGAGTTCGCCCAGGATCTGCCCATCCTGGTGGCCGATACCGCCGGCCAGGCGCGCTTCACCTCCCTGGCCGCGCTCTATCCGCAGCCCTTTTCGCGGGCGAATCTGGTCAAGGCTGAGGGGGAGGAAAGGAGTGCACCATGAGCCATCATCAAGTTCTGTGGCCGATTTTGCGCCAACGTGTGGCCGAGGCATTGGCCCGAGCCCGCGCTGAGGCACCGGCTCCGGCGCCGGTACGGTTGACGGTTGCGCAGCTGGCCGCGCTGATTGATCACACGCTGCTCAAGGCTGACGCCCTGCCCAGCCAGGTGGAGGCCCTCTGCGCCGAGGCGGCACAATACCACTTTGCCTCGGTGTGCGTTAATTCCTGCCACGTGGCCCTTTGCGCCCGGCTTTTGCAGGGCACGGGGGTGCTGGTGGGTTCCACGGTGGGCTTTCCCTTGGGGGCGATGCTGGCCAAGGTCAAGGCCTTGGAGGCCCGCTGCGCCATCGAAGAGGGCGCCCAAGAGGTGGACATGGTGCTCAATATCGGCGCGCTGAAGGCGGGCGAGTACACCCTGGTGCGCGATGACATCGCCGGCGTGGTGGAGGCCGGCCGCGCCCACGGCGTCCCCTGCAAGGTGATCCTGGAGACGGCCTACCTGACCGACGAGGAGAAGGTGGCCGCCTGCCTCTTGGCTGTGGAGGCGGGGGCTGCCTTTGTCAAGACATCCACCGGTTTCGGCCCCGCCGGGGCCACCACGGCCGATGTGGCCTTGATGCGTGCCGTGGTGGGGCCCCAGGTGGGGGTGAAGGCGGCCGGCGGCATCCGCAGTTATGAGACGGCCCTGGCCATGATCGCCGCCGGTGCCAACCGTCTTGGGACCAGCGCCGGGATCAAGATCATGCAGGAGGCGGCCGCCGCCCAGGGTTCTGCCTAGGGCCGGCCGGCCGCGCCCCAATGGGGCATCTGTTCCAGGGTTGTGCTCAGGGTGAGGTTGGTCTTGACCCCTGTGGCCAGGTCAATGGTGTAAATATCCCAACCTTGGTCGCGGTTGGAGAAAAAGGCGATCTTGTCGCCCCTTGGGGAGCAGGTGGGGCCGTGATGGTTGGCCTGGGGATCGCGGGTGAGGTTGGTGAGCTCGGCGCCATCGAGCCGGGCGCGATAGATCTCCATATTACCATCGCGAGCGCTCTCCCAATAGAGCCACAATCCGTCGGGTGACCAGGCGGGATTTTGGTCTGTGGCCTCGTGCTGGGTGAACCGCGTGGGGTTCGAGCCGTCAGCGTTCATGATATAGATCTCTAAATTGCCATCGCGGTTGGAGACGAAAGCGATGCGCTGCCCATCAGGGGACCAGGCGGGGCTATAGTCGGCAGCGTTGTTTCGGGTCAACCGTTGGGGATTGGTGCCGTCGGCGCTCATGACATAGATCTCCCAATTGCCGTCGCGGAACGAGGCAAAGGCGATGCGCTGCCCATCGGGCGACCAGCAGGGCGTCCAATCCTCGGCGGGGTGCCGGGTGAGGTTGAGCTGTTCGTTGCCGTCGGCGTTCATGACATAGATCTCGCGGTTGCCGTCGCGATCGGAGACGAATACGATCCGCCGCCCATCCGGTGACCATCTGGGCAGCGTGTCGTTGGCCTCGTTTTGGGTCAGGCGTATGGGGTCAGAGCCGTCGCTGCGCATCACATAGATCTCCCAGGTGTCCTCTGCGCGCTCCTTGGCGCAGTAAACGATGAACCCCGGCGCCACGCCCGCATTTGCCCCGGTAAGGCTTGTGGGTGATAGAGTTACCGCAGGGGCTAACCGCGTAGTTTGGGGGGTGGCGGTCGGCGCGGCTGTCCAGATGATGCCCCGCTCTCGGGAACGCCAGACCGTGGCGATGGAGACCACCAGGGCGGCGGCCACCAGCCAGAGCAACAGGCCCACCCAATCTCGCTGGCGTCCCTCAGGCGGCGCCATGGGCTGTGCCGTTGCGCGCCGCCGCAGCTTGGCCTGCCGCAGCGCCTGGGCGAGGCTCTGGTAGCGTTTCAGCCAGGCGCTCCAAAGCGCCACGCGGAAACGCAAGATGGGGCCACCGAGCTGTTCCAGGATGTCGCGCCCAACCAGTGCTTGCAGGGCGGCTTCGATGGCGGGCAGGGACACCTCCACCTGGCGTTGGTGCAGATAAAGGAGCACGTCCTGGGCCGAGCCCAGGCCGTGGTGGCCGGGCATCTCGGCCAGGGCGCAAAGGACCACCCGTTCCAGAGGGGAACAGGCCTGCCAGAGGGCCTGGAACTGGGGCGTGGCCTGCTCCACCACGTTGGCGGCGGCCTGTTCCACTTCAGGTAGGCCCACCCAACCCATGGCCGCGCGGCGCTCAAAGAGGATGTGGCCAAAGAGCTGCACAAAATAGGGCTGTCCGCCACATAGACGGTGGATGTGGTTGACCGCCTCGTAATCATAGGCCAAGACGTTGCGCACCGGCGTGGTGAGGGCGTCATGGGTCTCGTCCTCGGTCAAAGGCCCCAGGACGATGCGGGGGAGCGCGGCCAGGTCATCACCCTCTTCCGTGGCCTGTGGCGGTGCTCCCTGGATGGCGATGAGGAAGGCCCAGGCGGGGGTCTCGGGCAAGGCCTGGTGCAAGCTGGCCAGGAGGGCGCGGCCGGGGCCTTGGGGGGCTAAGGAGCCCTCTGGGAGAGCATCGAGGCAGACCAGATGGCGCGTGGTGTCCTCGGCGCGGGTCAGCTCGCGCAGATAAGCGCGGGCTGTCGCCGTGGGGTCGCGCTTGTACGTCTCCAGATCGGGGATGGGATATCCCGTGGCGCGGGCGATGGCGCCGAGCGCGTCCCAGAGGAGGTCCGGGCTGCCCTCGGCGGCCGTGTCCAGGGTCGCGAGGTGCACCTGGTAGCGGGCGCTGTAGCGGGCAGGGAGCTGGTTGAGAAAAGAGGTCTTGCCGATGCGCCGGCGGCCGTATAACAAGATGATGCGCCGGCCTCGGTGCAGGGCCGCCGTCAGAAGGTCAAAAAATTCCTCGCGGCCGAAGAACAGGTCCCGCTCCGTCAGCGGGCGCTCCACAATGTAGGGGTTCTCCAAGGCTTATCGCTCCCCAGTGCTTGGCTGCGCCTAGGCGCGATAGAGGATGCGGCCGCAGCCCTCGCAGGTGATGATGCTCTCGCCGGTTTCGACGCTTTGGATCTTGAAAGAGGGAAGGGCCACCCGACAAACCTGACACAGGCCATCCCGCAGCGGGGCCAGGGCCTGGCCGCCCTTTTGGGCGCGCAGAGCGTCGTACAGGGCCAAGACGTTGCGATCGAGGAGCGATCGGGTCTGCTCGCGCTCCGTTTGCAGCTCTTGAAGCCTGGCCCGCAAGGCTTTATGTTCCTGGGTCAGGGACTCGCGGGTTTCGGCCCACTGGCTCTCAAAGGCGCGTAGCTCCTCCGCGCCCTGCTGGCTGGCTGCCTCCAGCTCATCCAGCTCGGTCATGGCGGCCAAGATGCGGTCCTCCAGTTGGGCGATGCGCTGTTTGATCTGTTCGCCATCACGGCGCAGGTTCTCCAATTCCTTGGGGGCGCGAATGTGGCCACTGTAGAGGTTGGTCTCGATCTCACGGGCCTTCTCTTGCAGGCTGGCCAGCTCCAGTTCGGCGTCGCGCAGGTCACGGCGCCGCGAGGCCAGTTGCATCTCCCGCCGGCGTTGCGCCTCGCGGCGGCTCTCCAAGGGGGTCTGATCGGCGAGCTGCTGCCGCAAGGCCTGGAAACGCCGGCCCTTTTCCTCCCATTCCTGGTCGAGCGTCTGCAGGCGACAGAGAATCTCCACCAGGTTCATCAGCGCGTCCTTCCTTTTCCTGGAAACCGAAAGCGATCACGGAGGATGCTTTTCTGTGGACCTTCCGCCCGGCCTTGTATGCCTCGCCACGCCCCTTGAGGGTGATAGGGATGATCAAAGCTGGCAAACGGGCTCGGGTTGCGTTGCAGTATAGCATAGAGGCGAGAGAGGGGCAAGTGGAAGAGGTAGCAACAGACCTGACAGGTCTGAGAAGACCTGTCAGGTCTATAAGTTGCAGCCGCGGGATCTTTAGGGACGCTCGTTGATGATGCGGCCATCCACCATGCGGAAGGTATAATCCACATATTCCTCGATGGTGGGGTCGTGGGAGGCCATGACGATGGTTACATTCTCCTCTTTGGCGATGCGCTGAAAGAGGGCCATGATGGTGCGCCCGGTGGTGCTATCCAACTCGCCCGTCGGCTCATCGGCCAAGATGAGGCCGGGGCGATTGACGATGGCCCGGGCGATGGCCACCCGTTGTTGCTGGCCGCCGGACATCTCCTGCGGGCGGTGTTTGGCCCAGCGGGTCAGTCCCACCAGCTCCAAGCACTCCATCACCCGCTTGTGCCGTTCCCGGCGGCCGGCGCCCACCATGCGCATGGGCAATTCCACGTTCTCGTATGCCGACATGGTGGGCATGAGGGCAAAGGATTGAAAGACAAAGCCGATCTTGTGCCGCCGGAGCTCGGTGAGTTCACGGTCGGAGAGCTTGGTGATGTCTCGGCCAAAGAGCAAGACCTGGCCGCCTGTTGGGCGGTCTAGCCCGCCGATGATGTTCAGCAGGGTTGTCTTGCCCGAACCCGACCGTCCCATCAAGGCCACGAATTCGCCCGGCGCCACGCGGAGGTTTACTCCGCGCAGCGCGTGCACCTCTTGGTGATCCACGCGATAGACGCGGGTGACATCCTGGCTCTGGATCGCGTATTCTTGGTTTCCTGCCACGATTCTTGCCTGCCCTGTTGCTAATATCTCGGTCACTTGTGGTCCCTCTTGATCAGGCTACGTAATCCACGGCTGGCATCACCCACGCGGATGCGCCAATCCTTGGTGTGACGTTGGGGGCCCCAGTGTTCCGCCAGCTCGGACACGCGCGCCGTCTGCGAGGTGATGCCCTCCAGCCCCACAGCCGGACGGATGAGGATGCCCTCCTCCACCAGGTCCACCTGGGCGCGATCGGTGATGCCCAGCTTCTCCAGGTACTCCCGTGGGATCTGCAGGCGCCCTGCCGCATCCACCACCACATATTCATGGTAGGTGACTTGCTCCTCCATGGGGGGCGCGGGCTGTTCCGCCGGCGCCTCCTGTTCCGCTTCTGGCGCCTTGCTGCTCATCTCGGTCACGGCGCTGATCACCGCTTCGGGGGTGGTCAGCACGCGGCGGATGCGCTCGCTGCTGGTCTTGCCATCGCGGATGGCCACCACCCGGTCTACCTGGTCGGCGATGCGGGGGTCGTGGGTCACGGTGACGATGGTCAGGTTATAGGTCTCGTTCAAATAGCGCAAGGTGTTCAGGATGGTCTGGGCGGTGGCGGTATCCACCTCGCCGGTGGGCTCGTCGGCCAAGAGCAGGACGGGCTTGTTGGCCAGGGCCACGCCGATGGCCGTGCGCTGCTGCTCGCCGCCGGAGAGCTGATGCAAGTTGTGATGGCGGCGCTCCCACAGGCCCACAGCCTCCAACATCTCCCGCGCCCATTCCTTGCGCTCCTTGTAGGGCATGCCCGAGACGATCATGGGCAGCTCCACATTCTCCTCTACCGAAAGGTAGGGGATGAGGTTACGCGAGGGCTGTTGCCATACGAACCCCACCTTCTGCCGGCGGTAGCGTGTCAGGCCGTAGGACGAGAGCTTGAGCAAATCCTGGCCATCCACGATGACCTTGCCGGCGGTGGGCCGATCCAAGCCGCCCAGGATGTTCATCAGGCTCGACTTGCCGCTACCGCTGGGGCCGACGATGGCGAGAAACTCGCCCCGCTCCACCACCAGGTCCAGGCCCTGCAAGGCTACCACCTCAAGATCTTGGACTTTGTAGATCTTGACCAAGCCATCGCAGAGAATCATTGGGCCGCTGCTAGATGCCATGTTACACTGCCTCTCCAAGCTTTACTGCCTCAAAGATCTTGAGGCGCATCAAGAACCAGATCATGCCGGCGATGGCCAAGATGAGCATCGCGGCAAAGATGACATAGATCTTGGTGATATCGTTCCAGGCGATGAGGACCACAAACGGCGGGATGTCAAAGTGCCGCGCTGTGCTCACCTGCAAGAAGGGGATGAATAGGTAGCTCACCCCAATGCCCAGCGCGGTGCCCGCGGTGATGCCGCCGGCGATGATGACCAACTGCTCGATGCCGAGGAACCCGATCATCTGCGAGACGGACAAGCCGATGGCCCGCAGGATGCCCAGGTCAATGTAACGCCGCCGGAAGGAGATAAAGGCGTGGAGCAGGAACCCCAACAGGGTCAACACCGCCGCCGCCATGAACCCCACCGAGAGGATGCCGAAAACGCCCGTGCGCTCCGGCCGCCGCTGTTCCTGCTGGATGGTGTATTGGCTGCTTTTCATCGAAACCACGCGGATATCCAGCTCCAGCAGCTGCTTTTGGATCTCGTAGGCGTCGGCATCGGGTGCGGTCTTGATCCACACATCGTAGGGGAACATGGCCCCCATCTGTTCAAAGAGATAGTCCAGGTTGCCCACGAACAGATAGTGCAGGTTCTTGTCCGGCTCTGGATAAAAGGTGGGGAAGTAGGTGATCACCCCTGCGATGGTGAACTCGATGGTCTTCATCTCGCCCAAGATAGAGATGGAGAGCGGCACCCGGTCGCCGGAGGTGAGGCCAAAATCGGCGAGGAACTGGGGGTTGACCAGGATGGCCGAAGGATCCAGCGCCAAGCGGTTCATCAGCGTCCCCAGTTGCGCATAAGAGAAATCCCGCCGGAAAAAGGCCACCGAAGGGAAATCCAGCCGGTCGATGCCGTAGAAGCGTCCCAAGCCCCTGTAGCCGCCCATGGAGACCTGCGCCGGATAGTTCCCCACCCGGGTGGCGGCTTCGATCCCCTTGACCTTCAGGTGTTCCGAGACGGGGATGAACACCCACTCGTTTTTCTGGCCAGAGCTCGAGCTGGAGCTCATGCCCCCCATCATATCCGGCGAGCCGCCCTCGCCCCCCGGTTGTTCACCCAGCTCCACCAGGCTGTAATCCGCCCCGTACTGATAGTAGGTGCGGTCCACCAAGCTCTGGTCCAAGGTGCGCGCCATGGAGGCGGTGAAGGTGGCCAAGCTCACGGTCATGATGAGCAGCAACAGGGCGCCGGTGTATTGCTTGGAAACCCGCGCCAATTGCCGGAGCGCCAGCACCACCGAGACGTTGCGGATGACCTGGCCGCTGACCCAGGCGATCAAGCGCATCAAGAGCGGGAAAAAGCGCACCAAGAGCAGCGAGACGGCGATGATGGTCAGCGCCGGCACCAGGAAAAGCAGGGGGTTCTGGAAGGGATCGCCCCCGGTCT
This sequence comes from Anaerolineae bacterium, assembly GCA_034433995.1. Classification (GTDB taxonomy): domain Bacteria; phylum Chloroflexota; class Anaerolineae; order UBA1429; family UBA1429; genus DAOTZU01. The sequence goes on along the minus strand of DAOTZU010000200.1, from coordinate 4,629 downwards.
GGTTGGCCAAAAAGTTGATCGTCCCTCGGTTCTTGAGCAAATAGTAGCCGTAACCGCAGGGGATGAGCAGCAAAAAGTCGAGGAAGTAGCGCTGCCAGAAAGGCAATTCCAGCGACCGGGCCCGCTCGCGTTTGTAGGTGACGATGGTGAGCCGCGCCGCTTGCAGCGCCGGCCAGATGGTGGTCACATAGGCCGCGAGCACCCCCACCAGGGCCAGGCGGATGACGCGCGGCGTGATCAAGATGGCCAGCGATTGCCGCCGGCCGAAGGTGAGGAAGGAGATGGTGTTGCCCATCACCAAGGCGATCTGTCGCCCCAAGAACAGGCCGCCGGCCAGACCGATGGCGCCCACCAACAGCCCCTCCAAGGCGTAAACGCCCACCACTTGGGCATCGCCCATGCCACGGCTCTTCAAGATGGCGATCTCGCCCCGTTGTCGCTCCACCACCAGCCCAGAGATCATGGAGATAAAGTAAAAGACCAAAGCCAAGATGGGGATGGAAAAGACATAGAGGGCGATGGTCATGACAAAAGTGGTGAAACTGTACTTCTCCAAGGCCTGCCGCGGCGAGACATCCAGCACGGTGTTGGGCAAAATGCTGCTCACCTGGCTGGTGACCTGGGTGATGCGGTTCAGCAGGCGGGGCACGTCGTCGGTGCGCACGAGGCTGCCATCAAAGATGGTATACCAAAGGGCCACATACACCGGCTTGGCGATCTGTGGCGCCACAAAGGCGCGAAAGTTCTCCTCGGGGAGAAAGAGGGTCATGTTGAGCGCTTGGGTATTGTAGAACCAATACTCCTCATTGGGATCCTTGGGCGCCCAGATGCCCACCACCTGCACCACGAACTGGATGGGCTTGATGCTGGCCTTTTCCTGCCCCACGGGGGTCTCGGCGGCCCGAAAGATGACATACCTCTCGCCCACCTGAATCCCCAGCTCGTTGGCCAGGGCCTGGCTGATGGCTACCTCCACCACATCCGGATCTGCCGGTTTCCCCTTGGGAAATTTGCCATCCACCAGATTGATGTGCTTCTCCAGGTCGGTGGCATAACCCAGGTTCACCCAGGCGAGGGGCTGGCGGATGCCCACGTAGGCCGCCTCCGAGGCAGCGAACACGCTCAGGTTGTCCGTCTTGACATAGCGCACATAAGTGCGCTTCGGCAGACCCATGATGCCGGGGAAGCTTTTTTCGATGTACGTCGTGACGGGCTCGATATCATCCAGGGTCACCGTGCCATGCCACGAGCCCATGTAGCGAAACATAAAGGCGAAGGGAGGTCGGATCTTGCCGACCTCCGCTTCCTCCGTTGAGAGCTTTTCTTCCAAAATCTGCAGGTTGGCCGCGTCGGTGTACAAGGGGACGCTGCTGATCAGGGCGATGGCCGTCACCAGGCCCAAGATCAGGCACAGCGTCAACCCCTTGTTGTTCCACAATCGCTTGATGGCGACGAGGAAGACCGAGACAAGCTTCATGGCGTGGCCTCCCTGTTACTGGCCTACGATGATTTGACCCTCTTCGACCCCTTCGAGGATCTCCACCCGGTCCGGGCTTTCGATGCCGGTGGTCACATCCACCCGCCGCTCCCGGCCTTCTTCTTGGATGACCACGAACTTGCGGCCGGCGAAGGTGCGAATGGCCGCCGGTGGCAGCCACAGGGCGTTCTCCTTGCGTTCCAGGGTGATCATCACTTTGACCAGATCGCCGGGCTTGATCTCCAGATCCTGCGGATCAAAACTGATGTGCACCAGCTTGTCGGTATCGGCGGATGTGGTACTGCCACCGCCTGTACCGTACGGATAGGGCAGACGGGTGATCTTGCCCTTGAGCTCTTTGCCCGGATAGGCGGAGAGGATGATGGTGGCCTCCATCCCTTCGCTGAGACGGCGCATGTCGCTGCTGGGCGGCTCGGAGGTGATCTCTAGTTTGCTCTCATCCGCCACCACCAAGACCGTCTTGAAGGCGGCCACGGTGTTCCCCTCGATGAGGGACATGGAGGTAACCTTGCCATCTATGGGGCTGACGATGACCGTCTTTTCCAGGGCTGCCTTGAGCCGCTCCACCGCGAGCTTGCTGCGCTCCACGGCGTTGGTCAGTTGGATATCCACAGGCTTGTTGAGGTATTCGTAATCCAGCTTGGCCAGGGCCACCTGCTCCCGCTGCATCTCCAGATCATACTTGGCCAGGTTGAGGTTGTTCACCGTGCGGTCATAGTTGGCCTTGGCGATCTGATAATCCAGCGTAGCCTGCTCCAGACGCAAGGCCTCCGGGCTGGCGGAGGCATCTCCCATGGCCGCCCGGGCGTCGTAGGCGCGTTGGGCCACTTTGAGGGCCGCCTCGGCCCGCTGCAAATTGGCTTTGGCGATCTCTAGATCGGGATTAGAGTTCTGCGCCTCCATCTTGGCCAACTGGAGCTCTTTGAGGCGCAGCGCGATGCGCGCCTTTTCCAGGTTATACTGCAAGGTCGCTTGGGCGCTGGCCAGGTTTTGCTTGGCCGTCTCTAGCTCCAGCTCGGCTTGGGCCAGTTGGCGCTTGAGGTCCTCATTATCCAGCTCGGCCAGGACTTGGCCCGCCTTGACCATGTCGTTGCGGTCCACATTGATGGTCTTGACGCGCCCGTCGGTCTGGAAGAACAGAGCCTTTTCCACCACGGGCGAGACGCGGCCGGAGAAGGTGAGGCTATCCACCACCTCGCCCCGCTTGACCACGTAAGTCGCTTTAATGGGCTCTGGCGGCGGCGGGATGGGCGTGGGGGTGGGCTCTTCCTTGCCCCCCGCTGGGGAGTTGTTGCAGGCCACCGCTGTCAGCAAGATGCTGGCGAGCACGAGGACCACGGCGAACACGCGGAATCTTGAGAACATACCCATGCTCCTTAAAAAATGCTTTCACACAAAGACACCAAGAACACGCCAGGTGGATTCGAGTTCTTTGTGTCTTGTATGCTCCGTGATATTTCCTCACCACAGAGGCACCGAGAGCACGGAGCATCTCCTGTTTCTCTCCGTGTCCTCCGTGTCTCCGTGTTTTAATCGTGAGCTGGGCACGCCTTACCAGCTTGTCCTGCTTGATTTTAGCGCATTTATCCGGGCGCGCAAGCGCCCTAGTGGGCCAAGCTGACAACGTTGTCGCTCACCTGGACACAAAAACCGACCACGATTATATCCTGGGCCAAAAGCCTGTCAAGGGTTACGACGCACTGGGCGGGGTATCGTGCAAACCCAAGCAGAGGACCGGCCACGCCGCCGGCAATGTAAGGAGCCGGACACGGGGATCAGGCCGGTGTCTCTCCTTGGACGACGACGGTCACGGTGATTTTGACATCGCTGTGCAGCTTGACGTCCACCTTGAAGCGTCCCACTTCTTTGATGGGCTCCTCCAACAAGACCCGGCGCTTGTCGATCTCTTCCCCGATCCTCTGGGAGAGTTGTTCGGCAATATCCGCATTGGTGACAGAGCCATACAGCCGCCCCGACTCGCCGGCCTTGGCCTTGAAGACCAGCTCAATATTGTGCAAGCTGGCGGCCTGGGCCTCAGCGGCGGCCTTGGCTTTGGCCTCCCGTTGGGCGGCGCTGGCGTTGCGCTCCGCCAGCTGTTTGATCATCGCCTCGGTGGCGGCGACGGCCAGCCCGCGAGGGATGAGATAGTTGCGCGCATACCCATCGGCCACGCGTTTAACCTCGCCGGCCTTGCCCAAGCGTTTCACCTCTTTCAGGAGCACAACTTCCATAACTGGGCCTCCCTTGCCGCATCGCCCGAAATGATGACAAAAATATGATACATCACAACGTCATAATGGGCAAATACAAGACCCGACAGGCTTCGGTCACCTGTCGGGTTGGCTCGCTATGCTTTGGTGAAATTGCAGCTTACATACGAGAGAGGATCTCGTTCTTTTTGGCCTCGTATTCGGCGGCGGAGATCAGCCCTTCGTCCAACATCTGCTTCAGCTTGCGCAGCGCCGCCACGGGATCGGCAGCCCCGCCAGCCGGCGCTCCGGCAGCGGTTTGGGAGGCTTGCTGGCTGCTGGAGCTGGCCAGGGCATCGGCCATGATCTTGCCCGCGGCTATCCCCGCGCCCAGGCCCAAGCCCATCTGCGTGGTGTCGCCCACAGCGCCGCTACCGCCGGTGGCCGCATCACCGATGGCCCGGGCCGCCTTGAATTTGACATAGCGGTCCATATCGCCGATGGCCCCCATGGAGGCGGCCTCGTCAATCGCCGCGCTGGTCTCCTCGGTGGGGCTGATGGAAAGGATGTACAATTGTTTCAGGTTCAGGCCCAGGGCGGCGAAATCATCCCGCAGCTTGATGCGCGCCGCCGCCGAGACCTCCTCAAACATGGCCGGCAAATCCAGCACCGATTTGACGTTCTCGCCCAAAAGGTCGGTCAGCCGGTTGATGATCATGCTGCGCAAATAGTTGCTGATGTCTTTGGTGGTATAGTAGCCGCGCGCTCCCACCATCTGGCCCACAAAGAGCTGGGGATCGGCCACCACCATGTTGTACGTGCCGTGGGCGCGGATGCGCACCATGCGCAACACCTCATCCCGCAGGGTGATGGGCTCCGGCGTGCCCCAGCGCTGGTCAGGGAAATCGGTCATGTTGACAAAGTACACTTCGGCGGTAAAGG
>DAOTZU010000199.1:0-28247 GCA_034433995.1 Anaerolineae bacterium | reverse complement strand
CACCGTGTCCATGCCGATGAGGTGCATGTCGTCCACCAACGCGGCCCACTGTTCGGCGGACCATTCCCTGCACTGGTCAATCCAATACTGCGCGTCCCAGTTGTTGGGGTGTTGGAAATCCATAAAGCTGGCGGTAATGATGGGTTTGATCACGTCCATCCCTCTGAAAAATATTCGCAAGGGCGATCCTTCCGTGCCCTGCATGACTCTTTTAAGCCCACGGCCAAGCGGTTCCCTCACCACGGAGTCACGGAGAGCACGGAGAATCTCCTGGTTCTCTCCGTGGCCTCCGTGCCTCCGTGTTTTCAGCGTCCACGGCGAGGATGTTCCCTCACCACGGAGTCACGGAGAGCACGGAGAATCTCCTGTCTCTCCGTGGCCTCCGTGGTCCAGAAATTGCCTCTTATAATTATAAGATGAGCTGGTGGGTGATCTTGCGCCAGGTGCCCTCGATATAGTGTCGGCGAAAGAGATAGATCAAGCCCGATTCGCCGCTCACCAGCAGATCCAGCTTGCCGGTGCCATCCCAATCATAGGGGATGGGCGTGGTGACATGATAGCCCACGCCGAGCTTTTGCCCCTCCACCCGCAGGATCTCTGGTTTGGCAAAGAGCGGCTCCTCGTTGCTGCCGATATTCTTGAGATAGGCGATATCGCGCGTGATGGCGACGCTATACTTGGCCTCAGGGCCACTCTTGTCGCGGCAGGTGAGCAGGATGTCGTAGGAGCCCTTGCCGAACCAATCGCCGGCGTTGAAATGATCCCCTTCCCGCGTGGTGGTGATGGGCGAGCCATCGGCATAGCGGAGCTCAATGCCCCCGCGCAGTTTGAGCTCGCCGCTGGCCGGATCGCGGTACCGGCGAAAAAGCTTCAGCGTGCCATAGCCAGGATAGCCGCCGGGCGCCCCGCCGTATTCCGGATGGCTGATGACATCGCAGAGGCCGTCGCCATCGAAATCCATGATGATGGGCTTGCTCCGGTGGGGGACGATGCGTCGACCTGTCTCGTCGGTGATCTCGACGGGCTGGGAGAAGACGGGCTCGGACGCCGTGCCCACATTGCGATAATAGTACAATTTGCGCCCCACGGCAAGCACGAGATCGGGCACTCCATCGCCATCCCAATCCACATACATGGGGCAGGCTTGGCCCAAGCAGGCCTCCGAGATGGCGTAGGGATCATCGAAGGGGCCGTTGAGGACGCAGATGGGCTTTCCGCCCTGTTCCAGGAACACGGGCTCGGCGAAAACAGGCCATTCCCGCGTGCCGATATTCCTAAAGAGTTGGATGTAGCCCGTCTCGCAGCCGGTGATCAGGTCGGTATCGCCATCGGCGTCGGGATCGCAAGGCCAGGCCTCCGCATAGCCCGCGTACGTGGAGAGGTAGGCGTTCTGTTGCTGGAGGAACCCCCGGTCCACCAGCCGGGGCTTGTCCGCGCCGGCCTCCCAAGTCATAGTGTAATATCTTATCTTGCCGCTGCTTTCGCCATGGCACACGAGCAAGCCCTGAAAGGCAGGGGAATCGGCGCGGTTGAAATACAGGGCGCACCGATCCTGGATGCCGTCGATGCGCCCCAGGTCCTCAAATTGCGGATGGCCTTTCGTGCCGATATTTTTGTAATAGCGGATGCCCGCATGGCCCTTCGCCATCAGGGGATTATCGTCCAGCACCAGCAGGTCGAACACGTCGTCGCGGGGGTAAAGCTCGATGCTGGAGATGGCATGGTAGCTGATGAGCTGCCCGGCGGCGTCTACCAGGTCAAAGCTGCCCGCGAAACGGGGTCGCTCCTGGGGTGGGGTCAGGTTCTCCCAAACCTTGAAGCGGCTGACGTAATCCCCCCTGGGCCAAGAGGCCGAGTCCTTCTCCGCCTCCGTGGCCGCGAACCAGAGGGGATCCTCGCGGGCGTAGCGCATCGGCTGGATCAGGCCCACCAGGAGGCTCAACCTGCCGTCGCCGTACCAATCCACCACCCTGAGGCCAAAAACGTTCCCCCAGCTCGGATCGTAGGGTTGGATAAACTCGCGCACCAAGATGGGCAGGCCGCGGGGATCGCGGTCGCCGGTGTTGCGGTAAAAATGGAGCTCCCTCTTGCTACCGGGCGGCGCCGTGATGAGATCGGGCAGGCCGTCGGCGTTCCAATCGGCCAGGGTCATCCAATAGACGTCTTCCATCACCTCCAGGTCGCCATCCTGCCAGCAGCGCAGGGGCACGCCCTCGGCAAAAAGAGGGGCCTGGTTCGTGCCGATGTTCCGGTAGAACTTGACACAGAACCAGGGGCTGCCGTAGGTGTAGGAATACATCTGCGGGGAGAGGAGATCCGTCTTGCCATCGCCATCCCAATCCACGGCAAAGGGGTTGGCGTGCATGCCCACATGGAGAGGATGGGGCCGGCCATCGTTATAGGCTAGGCAATCGCCGTTCCCCACCAAACCACGGTAGGCCGGTGCCTCGTAAGGGCCATTGTCCTCGGTGTCGAAATAGACGAGATACTCTTGTTCGGCGGTATCCGTAAGCAAGAGATTGATCTTGCCCCGATTGCCATAGGCCCACTCGTCGGAGAGATTAAAGTGGACCGGTGATTCTTGCCCGTCCAGCACCTTGCGCACCAAGATCGCGTTTGTATCGAGCTTGCCTTGGATTCCCTTGGCGCGCAAGATGGCGTCAAAATCCACCTCAAAGGAGTAGGGGACATAGCGATGACGTTCCGCGCATCGGATGTGGAGGGCAAAAGCGTACCTTTGCCGTGGTTTCGCGAACACCAGCACCTCCGTTGGAGCCTTTATGGGGTGTAGCCCAGCTTGACCGCTTGGAAAATCTTGAGCCGGCGGATGGCAACAAGCAGGCCGCTGAGTAGGCTTGCCAGGGTGAGGGCAAAGAGGCCGTAGATGCGCAGCACGGCGGGCCAGGCGATCTGGACATAGAAGGGGGGCACCCTAGCCGCGGCGTCGCCCTCGATCTGGAGATAGGGGATAAAGATGTGGCTGGCCCAGATGCCCAGCCCCGTCCCCAGGGCCACGCCCACCGTCATCAAGAGGGCCAACTCCCAGAAGAGACAGGTGGTCAATTGGCCGGCGGAGAGGCCCACGGCGCGCAAGATGCCCAGCTCGATGAACCTTCGCCGGAAGGAAAAGAGGGTATAGAGGGTGAGGCCTGCCACCGTCAATACCGCCGCGGCCAGGAACCCCACCGAGAGGAGGCCAAAGAGCCCTTGGCGTTCGGGGCGCTCTTGCTCGGCGGCGATGAGGCTCTCTGGCGGGCTCCAGCTCGACATGTGGGGGTTCAACCGGGCCAGGTCGGCGTGGATGCGGTCGAGATCGGCCTGGGGATCTGTGCGCAGCCAGATGGAGGTGGGCAGTTCCGTGCCGATCTGGCCAAAAAAGTAGCTCAGGTTCCCCACGAAAAGGGGTCCGCCGGAGGGATTCCAGGTGGGAAAGAGGTCAAAGCTGCCGGCGATGGTCAGGTTCAGGGTGACCTTTTGGCGAAAGGCCTCCACATCCAGGTGGAGGGTGTCGCCGAGGCCCAGAGCGTTTTCGGCCAAAAAGCTCCGGGGCACCAGGACGGCGTTAGGGGCGGTGGCCAGGGCGTTCATCAGGGTGCCCAGGTCTTGGGCGGCCAAGTCCGAGCGCCAATAGGCCGCCTGAGAAAAGCCCACCCGCTCCACAGCCATAAACGTGCCGGCCCGCTTGTTTCCGGCAAGTTGCGGAGTGGCCCGGTATTGGCCCACCTGGGCCACGGCGCGCACGCCGGGCACCTGAAGATAATCGCTGGCGGGGAAAAAGAACCACCTGGGCAGGGTGGTCACCGTCCGGTCGCCCGCCTCCTCATCGCTGGGTTGGTCGGTCTCGACGGCGTTGCTGATGACGATATCGGCGCCCAGTTGGTAACGCACCCTGGCTACAAGATGGTCGTCCATGGTGCGCGCCACCGAGGCGGTGAAAACCGCCAGGCTGAGGGTCAACGAGAGCAGCAACAGCGGAGTGGCGTAGGTGTAGGGGGCGCGCGCCAGTTGGCGGCCGGCCAAAAGGAGGCCCACGCTGCGGCTATGGCCCACCAGCCAGGCCAGGCCCGCAAGCAGGGGTGGCAATAGGCGTAGGGCGAGAAGGGTCAAAGCCAGGATGCCCAAGGAGGGCACCAGGAAGAGCAAGGGGTTTTGAAAGGGATCGCCCGAGGCAGAGCCCCCCAGGGGCCACACCAGGCCCCCTTGGCGGCGCAGGAGATAGACGCCGTAAAAGGCGGGCAGCAGAAGCAAGAGATCCAGGCCGTAGCGTTGCCACCACGGGGGGCGCAGCGCCCGGGCGCGCTCTCGCTCATAGGTGACGATGGTTTGCCGCGACGCGCCGAGGGTGGTCAACACTTGGGCCCCGACGGCCAGGAGCACCACCCCCAGGCCAAAACGCAGCACCAAGGGCGTGAGGGCCACCTGCAGCCGGGGGGGCGCGGTGAAATTGAGGAACGAGCGGGTGCGTCCCATCCCCTGGGCCACCCAGCGGCCCAAGGGCAGGCCCAACGCCAGGGCCAATCCACCCAGGATCAAGCCCTCCAGGGCGGCGGCGCCGACAATCTGCGCCGTCGTGCTGCCCCGGCTGAGCATGACGGCGATCTCGCCGCGCTTGCGCGCCACCACCATCCCCTGCACCAGGCCGATAAAGGCCACGATCAACACCACCAAGGGGATGCTGGCGGCAAAGAGCAAGATGGTCAAGGTATTGGCGGCATCGCGGTAACGGGCCAAGAGAACCGCCGGCGAGACCAAGGATGTCTTGGGCAAAAGGGAGGCCACTCTGTACTCCAGGCGGAGCAAGCGCGAGAGGAGCGGCCCCACGTCGCTGGTGCGGATCGCGTCGGCGTTCAACACCAGGTACCACAAGGCCTCATAGATCTCGCCCGTCTGATGCGGGCTGATGCGCTCGGCCAGGGTCTCGGCGGGGACAAAGAGGATATTCTTGAACGTGTAAGGCTCGCGGAACCAAAAGCGCTCCTCCGGCGCGGTGGCCTGCCAGATGCCGGCGATGCGCAGAGGCAATTGAATATTGCGCGGCTCACGGGGGGCGAAGGCAATGTAGGTCTCGCCCACCTGCAGGCCCACCTCCTCCGCCAGCTCCCGGCTGATCAGCACCTCGATGGGGCTTTCGGGATCCGGATCCGCCGGCCGTGGGAACCGGCCTTCCACGAGGGTGATGTGTCGCTCCAGATCGGTGATGCTCCCCAAGCTCACCGAGCCCAATTGGGCCCGCAAATCGGTATAGTCGCCGGCCCTTTGGGGGAAGAGCCGGAACAGGTCGGTGCGGTACAAGCGCACCAACAGCTCCTGGGGCAGGCCCAATTCGGCCGCCGCCGAGGCGTTGAGGTAACCATCCAGGGGCTGGGCCTCCTCCCATTCCACCGGTCCTGCCCATGAGCCGATGTAATGGAAGACCAATTCAAAGGGCGGCAATGGCCCCTCCAGCGGGCCGCCCAGGAGCTCCTCGCGCAAGAGGCGGTAGTAAACGGCATCAACGTACAAAGGGATGGCGATGACGAGGATCACGGCGGAGAGCAAGCCCAAGAGGGTTGCCCAGGCCAACCCTTTTTGCGCCAAGAGGCGCTTGGCCGTAACGATGAAAATCGCCCACAGGCGGCTCACGTCTCTTGCCTCCGATGCACTTGCATTGTAGCGGAGGAATTCAGCAAGTCAAAAGGGCTATGCCACAATGTGCTGAAAATCTTCCATAGGTTGGGCCTGTACACCCTTGCCCATAGGGTGGAACGACTTGTTCAATATCTTCGCCGCCCCCCAGCGAAGGGGTCCCAGGCTCAATTGTGGCTGAAGGAGCCCAGCCGGCGGCGCTGCTCGCGGAGGGTTGCGTCCCCTGGCTCGATCTGCCGCTGCACTTCGTGGAGATGGTGGTAGAGGCCGCCCAGGGCCATCAGTTGCTCGTGAGTGCCCATCTCGGCGATGCGCTGCCCCTCCAAGACCACGATCAGGTCGGCGTTGCGGATGGTGGAGAGGCGATGGGCGATGATGAAGGTGGTGCGGCCCTTCATCAGGCGCTCCAGCGCTTGTTGGATGAGGAGCTCCGTGTGGGTATCCACGGAGGAGGTGGCTTCGTCCAGGATCAACACCGGCGCGTCCTTGAGCACGGCGCGGGCAATGCTGATCCGCTACTTCTGCCCACCGGAGAGCTTGACGCCGCGTTCGCCGATCACCGTGTCATAGCCCTGGGGCAGTTGCACGATGAATTCGTGGGCGTTGGCGATCTTGGCCGCCTCGATCATCTCCTCTTCGGTGGCCTCGGGCCGGCCAAAGAGGATGTTCTCCCGCACGCTGCCGTGAAAGAGGAACACATCTTGCAGGACGATGCTCACCTGGCGGCGCAGGTCGGCCAGTTTGATCTGGCGAATGTCGTATCCATCCAAGGTGATGCTTCCCTCGCAAACATCGTAGAAGCGAGGGATGAGGCTGACCAGGGTGGTCTTGCCCACGCCGGTGGGCCCCACCAAGGCCACCACGGTGCCGGGGGCAATATCCAAGGTGATGTGCTCCAGCACCTTATGCTCCGGTACATACCAGAAGCTGACATCGCGAAAGGCGATCGCCCCTTGGGCGCGCCCCGGCAAGGCGATGGCCGTGGGCGCGTCGCTCACCTCGGGCTGTTCCTGCAACAACTCGTTCACCCGGTCGGCCCCGGCCAGCGATTCCTGGATCTGTTCCCATGTGCTGCTCAAGGCGCGCACGGGCTGGTAGAACATGTCCAGATACAGGAAAAAGGCCACCAAGTTCTCGATGGAGAGCAATCCTTGGAAGGCCAGACGGCCGCCAAAGAAAATGACAATGATCGTGCCCAGGGACGAGGAAAACTCTACAAAAGGCTCGAAGGTGGCCATCAGGCGCAACGCCTTGAGCAGCGATTGACGGTAGCGATCCAGGTGTTTGGCGATGCGCAAGGCCTCGGTCTCTTCCCGGGTAAAGGCTTTGATTTCCCGGATGCCCAACAGGTTGTCGCTCAAGGTGGCGTTGAGCTCGGCCAACTCTTTTTGCCGTTCGCGGAAGGCCGGCCGCACATATTTGGCAAAGGAGCGCATGGAGAGGACCACCAAAGGGATGGGCACCATGGTCAAGAGCATCAGTTTCCAGCTCATGAGGGTGAGGACGACGCCCACGCCGATCAGAGTGAGCAGGTTGACCAAAAGCCCTGGGATGGCATGGGCGATGAGGGTCTCGAAGCGATCCGAATCGTTGACCAGGCGCGACATCAACTGACCGGTTTGTTGATCCTCGTAAAACCGTAGCGAAAGACGCTGCAGGTGTTCGTAAATCTGCTGGCGGCAATCGGTGACCACGCCCCAACCGGCGATGTGAGACATGTAGCTGCTCAGGAAGCGCATCCCCGCGCGCACCACATAGACCACCAGGATGAGCAACGCCAAGCGGGTGATCATGGTGGAGGAGGCCGTATCCCAAATGCCCGTCTGGACGGCGCCCACAAGTTGGCGCACCACCGCGGGGGCCACAAGTTGCACGGCCACCAGGCCGATCATGCTCAAGGTGGCGATGGTCAGGGGCTTGACGTAACGGTTCAGGTAAGAGAGGACAAAGCGCAAGGGTTTCACACGCCGATCCTTTCCAGATTGTGGCAAACTGCGGACGATTATACGCTGCGCAGGGTTTTGAGCAAGTTGCCCGAAGCGGAGAGTCGCCATAGAAGGGGCCTCCCTCGCCGTCGGCTCGAAGCCGACGGCTCTGCCCGCCAAGCCCGCGACGCGGGCTTACCATACCCAGACGTCGGTTTCTAACCGATGGGTGCCTTCCTCGACACCCTCTTTTTTTTTGGGGGGGGTGCAACGTGTAGACCCGACAGGTCTTCCGAGACCTGTCGGGTCTGAGGAGGTGCCTTTTCCAATTGGATGTTGGACGGGGCGCAAGAATTGGTTTATAATCCCCTCAAATATCTCGGCGCGCTGGCGCGGTACACACCGTCCAGGAGGAGACCCCAGCCATGCCCCAGATCACCATCGCTTTAGCCCAGATCCACCCCCTTTTGCACCAGGTGGAGCAGAACCTGGCCGTCATCACCAAGACGGTGGAGGATATCTGCCTGCGGCAGAAGGTGGATCTGATCGTCTTCCCTGAGCTGTGCACCACCGGCTACGAGTGCGGGCTCCGCTTTGCCGACCTGGCCGAGCGCCCCGATGGTCGCGCCGTGGCCGCTTTGGCCCAATCCGCCGCCCAATACGATACCCACATCGTTCTGGGGCTGGCCGAGAAGCAAAAGGTGGAGAGCGTGGTCTATAGCGCCGCGCTGCTTATCGGCCCCGAGGGCGAGGTGCTGGCGGATTATCAGAAGGTGCACCTCAAGGGCGAACAGCGGCTCACGTTCCGCCCCGGGTTTCGCTATGTGACGGCCGAGACCCGTTTCGGCGTCGTGGGCCTCCTGGTGGGGTGGGACCTGGCCTTCCCCGAGGCGGCGCGCTCGCTGGCCTTGATGGGGGCAGAGATCATCTGCGTCTCCGCCGCCTGGGAGAAACCCCATGGCCATGAATGGCGCACCTATTGTTTCGCCAGGGCCTACGAGAACGCCCTTTTCGTGGCCGGGTGTAACCGGGTCGGCGATGAGCCCACCTACTCTTTCTTTGGCGAGAGTATGGTGGTGGGGCCGCGGGGCACGGTCTATGGCCGCCTGGAGGACGATGAGCCCGGCGTGGTCCTGGCGACGGTTGATCTGGATGAGGCGCGCCGTTACCAGGAGGAGACCCAGCTCCTCCAGGCGCGGCAGCCCCGCAGTTACCGCAAAGTGGTAGAGATGTACTGAATCTTGGCAGGAGGTCCTCTCGTGTCGGTGATAGATCTGCGCAGCGATACGGTGACTTTGCCCACACCGGCCATGCGCGAGGCCATGTATCGCGCTGAGCTGGGCGATGACGTCTATGGCGAAGACCCAACGGTCAACCGCCTGGAGGAGTTGGCGGCGGAACGCTTGGGCAAAGAGGCGGCACTCTTTGTGGTCAGCGGTACCATGGGCAACCTGGTCTCGCTCCTCACCCATTGTCGCCGTGGGGATGAGGTGATCCTGGGCGATAAGGCCCACATCTTTCTCTACGAGGCGGGGGGCATCTCGGCCTTGGGCGGGGCCATGGTGCACACCGTGCCCAACTTGCCCAATGGCATGTTGGACCCGGCCGAAGTGGAGGCGGCCATCCGCAACCCGGCCAACATCCATTTCCCCCGCACCCGGGTGATCTGTCTGGAGAACACCCACAACGTCTGCGGCGGCGCGGTCCTCTCGCCGGCGCAGATGGCCAGCATCAAGACGGTGGCCCAGCGCCACGGGTTGGCCGTGCATCTGGATGGGGCGCGCATCTTTAACGCGGCGGTGGCCTTGGGCATCGACGCGCGCGAGATCGCTGCCCAGGCCGATTCGGTGCAGTTCTGCTTCTCCAAGGGCCTCGCGGCGCCCGTGGGCTCGGCCATCGTGGGCACGCGGGAGTTCATCGCCGAGGCGCGGCGCAACCGCAAGGTGGTGGGCGGCGGCATGCGCCAGGCGGGGGTGTTGGCCGCCGCGGCCATCGTGGCCTTGGAGCAGATGGTGGATCGCCTGGCCGAGGACCACGAGAACGCCCGTTTGCTGGCCAAGGGCTTGGCCGAGATCCCCGGCCTTGCGGTGGATCTGGCCTCGGTGCAAAGCAACATCGTCATGATGGACGTCACCCGGCCGAACCTCACGCCGGCGCGCCTCTCCCAGGCCTTGGCAGCGGAGGGGGTCAAGATCAACCCCACAGGGCCCAAGCGCCTGCGCGCCGTGACCCATTACGGCATCGAGCGGGGCGATATCGAACGGGCCTTGGCCGTTTTCCGCCACGTGATGAAAGAGCTGGCATGAATAAACCCGCGCCCAAACCGTTCCTTGAGGAACCCTATCTGCTCTTCTTGGTGTTTGTGGGCGTGGGGGTGGGCACGATCCTGTTGCAGCAGCCGCCGCGCCTGGCGCTCCTCTGGACGACTTTGGTGGTGCTGAGCCTGCTCCATCGCAGCCGGCAGCCGGTGGATTGGGGCTTTTCCCTGGGCAATGTGGGCCGCGGGGCGTTGTTGGGCCTGGTGATCTCGGTGCCCTTGTTGGCTTTTCTCCCCGAGACCTTGCGCCTGTTCAATGAACGGCTCTACGGCACCTCGGATGTGGTGCTGCTCTTTTACCAGGCCTGTTTCATCGCGGCGCCGGTGGAGGAGTACTTTTTCCGCGGGATCGTGCAAGGCGGGCGCGGCGCATCGGCGAGCATTGGCCTGTATGCGGCCACGGCGCTGCTGTACTTTTTGCCCCGGGCGCCTTTGCTGAGCGTTTTCATCATGTTCATGGCGATGGGCCTTTTGGGCATGATCTATGGCTATGTGCGGGAACACTATGGCCTTGTGGCGGCTGTAGCCGGCCATGCTGTGGTGAGTTTGGTGCTCCAGGTATTGCCCTCCCTCATCGCCTTGCTGCGCGCCGCGGTCTGAGGGTGGAGGCGTTCAACAGGTGCCATGGGCTAATAGCCCCACCCGCACCCCTTGGCGGTAGAGCTGGTTGTAGAGGCGGCAGGCCTCCGGCGTGCGGGCCACCATGAGCCGGGGGATCCCGTGGGCGGCGATATCCTCACGCACCTTGTCGGGGCATTCCAAGGCGCCGTGCACACCGTTGCCGATGATGAGCACCTCCAGCCCCTTCCCATACACCCCGGTGATCATGCTCTTTTTCAGGCGGTGGCCTTTGCGCTCCTCCCAGCGGCTCACCTCGCGGCCGATGAGGCGGATGTCCTTGCCCATGCCCGTCTCGCCGTCCTCGCTTTGGGCGTGTTCTTGGCCGGCGATGACATAACGCCCCCAGGAGAAATGCTCGATGGGACCTTGCGGGTCGGTGAACAGGTCGTGCATCGCCACACCTCTTCACAATTCACACATAATCTCCTCATCTTTGCCCCATGATCTATTGTATAATAAGATGAGCTGCTTGTATAATTCCTTGGGCGCTGAAGGAGGATACAATGATCAGAGGCCATATCCGTTTGGGGCTATTGATTGGGCTGGTGTTTGTTCTTTTGGTCGGGATGAGCGGCTGTGTGGCTTTCCCCTTGGTCCAGGAGGGGGCGCGGGAGCTCCGCGAGCTTGTGCTGGCGCTGACCCCCACGCCCCAACCTTTGGCCTTGCAACGCGCCGAGCCCACAGCCACCGCTGTGGCGCCAACCCCTGCCCCCCGCACGGTCTACCTGGATGCCGAAGAGATCTCTTTGGAGGCCCTCTACGAGCGGGTGAATCCCTCCGTGGTGAACATTGTGGTGGTGACCAGGGTGAGCACGTCCCGCTCGGGCGCTCAGGATCTGTATCAGCGGGGCGAAGGGTCCGGGTTCGTGTACGATACTGAAGGCCACATCATCACCAATAACCATGTGGTGCAGGGGGCCGACGAAGTGCGGGTGACCTTCTGGGATGACGTCTCGGTGATGGCCACGGTGGTGGGCACCGACCCCGATACGGACCTGGCCGTCATCAAGGTGGATCCTGCGGGCCTCGATCTGCGCCCATTGCCTCTGGGAGATTCTGACCAACTCAAGGTGGGCCAAAAGGTGGTGGCCATCGGCAATCCCTTTGGTCTGGTGGGCAGCATGACCTTCGGCATTGTCAGCGCGTTGGGGCGGCTGCTGCCGGCTTCGGGGAGCCTGGGAGGAAATTACACCATCCCCGATATCATCCAGACGGATGCGGCGATCAATCCCGGCAACTCGGGCGGCCCCCTCTTGGATCTGAACGGGCAGGTGGTGGGGGTGAACACGGCCATCGAGTCGCAGACGGGCGTTTCGGCGGGCGTGGGGTTCGCCGTGCCGGTCAACATCGTGCGCAAAGTGGTGCCCGTGTTGATCGCCAAGGGCGCCTACACACACCCGCGCTTGGGTATCACCACGTTGACCTTGGATCCGCTGATCAACGAGGCCATGGGCCTGCCCGCCAATCAGCGTGGCGTGATGGTGGCGACGGTGATCCGGGGGAGCGCCGCTGAGCGGGCGGGGCTGCGGCCGGCCACCCGCACGGTGAGGATCCAAGGCGAGAACGTGCCTGTGGGCGGCGATATCATCATCGGCATCAACGGCGAGCCGGTCAAGAAATTCGAGGATCTGATCAGCTATCTGATGCGCAAAACCGAGGTGGGCCAGACGGTGCGCCTTACCATCCTGCGGGAGGGCAAGACGTTGGAGGTGAGCCTGACCCTGGAGGCGCGGCCCAAGGGGGAGTGACCGGCCCTAGACCCATTTACGTCGCTTGAAAAAGATGAACAGGCCGATGGCGATAAGGATGCAGAGGACCCAAAACATGGGATAGCCCCAGGGCCAGTTGATCTCGGGAAAGACGCGAAAGTTCATCCCATACACGCCGGCCAAGAAGGTGAGGGGGATGAAATAGGTGGACATGATGGTGAGCAGTTTCATGATCTCGTTCAGTCGGTTGCTGATGCTGGAAAGGTAAATATCGAACAGGCCGGAGAGGATATCCCGCAGGGTTTCGATGGTCTCCATCACCTGGATGGTGTGATCGTACACATCGCGGAGGTAGACGCCCACGGCACCGCTGACCAAGGACGTATCCCGGCGCCAAAGGGTGCTCAAGACCTCGCGCAGGGGCCAGACGGCGTTGCGCAGATAGATCATCTGGCGCTTGAGATTGTGGAGCTGTTGCAGCATGGAGGGATCCGGCTGGGTGATCAGCCCTTCCTCCAGGATATCTATGCGATCTTCGATCTTTTCCAAGATGACGAAATAGTTATCCACCACTGCGTCCAGCATGGCGTGCAAGAGATAGTCGGCCCCTTGCTGGCGGATGCGTGTCTTGCCGCTTCTCAGGCGGTCCCGGAGATGATCAAAGGGATCGCCGGCATGCCCTTGAAAAGAGAGGACAAAGCGGCGACCGAGGATGAGGCTGATCTGATCGGCGACGATGGCCTCTTCGGTTGCGTCATAGGTCAGCTCTTTGACAATGATATAGACATAATCACCGTAATCTTCCAGTTTAGGGCGCTGGTCGGTGTGCAGGATGTCCTCTTGGACCAAGGGATGCAGGCCAAAGCATTCGCCGAACTTTTGGACCACATCGTCCCGCAGGCCCTCGACATTGATCCAGGTGACCATGTCTGCCTCGGCGATGACCGGGCAACCGCCCAAGGGATCCAGCTCGGTCTCCACGAAGGTATCGCGGTTGTAGCGCATCAGGTGGATGGTGACCTGCGCCGACGCATCGTCGGCGCAGGTCGGTGAGGCAGGATGGCCAGCAGGCGGTTCGGTGGAGCTGCCGTTTTGCGCCATGTGCACCTCTATCGGGCAGACTGGAATTGGGGCAGATACGCCGCATGGGCGGCCAGGAGCTCGTCGGCCAAGCGGGCAGCCAGATCCAGGGAGCGCACGGCGCCATCCAGCACCAGGGCCTGGATGAATTTTTCGCGGCTGCCCTCCAGGGCGGCCTCCACCACCGTCTCCACCCAGGCCAGGCGGGTGGCCAGGGTGCCCACCAATCCCGGAGCAAGGGGCCGCTGGGCGATGGGCTTGAGGCCGGCGGCGGTGGCCATGGCCGGCGCCTCGATGATGGCGCCCAAGGGTAGGTTGGGCACCTGGCCCTGGTTGGGCAGGTTGGCCGAGTAAACCTCGCCGCTATCGTTGCGGATGCTGGCGAGGATATCCAACACCTGTTCATGTTCGCCGCCGAGGCGCTGGAAATAGTCCTGGGGCAAGGGCCCTTCGGTCAGCGCATCGCGGCGCATCTCCTCATAGATGCGATCGCCGTAGGCGATGGTGGCCTCAAAGCTGTAGGCATCCACGCCCAAGCGCTGGCCGTAATAGGCGCCATCGGCAAAGAACTGGGTAAAGAACTCGGTCACGTGGCGATCCAGCACGGCAGGGAAGGCGCCGAAAAGCTGGAACAATTGCCAACTGAACGGGTTGATCTCCGTCACGGCCACCTGTCCGCGTTGCACGCTCCCGGCCTCGGCGAATTCAGCACCCAGCCTGGCCTGGGGAATCCCCTGGGCCAGCTTCTGGGCCGCTATGGCGCGCAAGCGGGGCATGGCGTCCTCGCCGTTGATGCGCACCTCGGTGAACCAGGTGAGGTGGTTCATCCCCACGGCGGTGTAGCGCAGGGCCGCGGGCTCTACGCCCAACTCGCGGGCGAGATATTGGCCCACGTGGAACACGCCGTGACACAGGCCCACCATCTCGGCACCCGTGGCCTTGCGCACGGCCCGGCACACCGGGGCCATGGGGTTGCCATAGTTGAAAAAGAGGGCCGAGGGGGCCAGCTCGAGCACATCCCGGGCGATGGCCACCATGGCGGGGATCATGCGCAAGGCCCGCGAGGTGCCCCCCGGCATGACGCTATCGCCCACAGGCTGCAGGATGCCATACTTGCGGGGGATGAACACATCTTGCTCCCAGGCCCTGCGGCCGCCCACGCCGATGGTGCAGATCACCACCGTGGCGCCGGGCAATACCCGGCGGCGGTCCGTGGCGGCCGTGATGGTGATGGGCGCGCGGCGCGCAGCGACCATCTTGCGCGCCAGCCCTTCGGCCACCCGCAGGGCGTCTGGGTCAATATCCACCAGGGCCAGCTCGGCGGGCCAGCCCCGCAGCACCAGGTCGGCCACCAAGCCACGGGTGAACATGGCGCTGCCCGCGCCGATCAGGACAATCTTTTCTTGTTTGCCCATGGCCGCTTCCTATTTGACCACCAGGAGGATGGTGCCCAGTTCTTTTTCCAGGGCCTGGAGCTCTTCCACCTGCTTCTTGGAGAGCGTCTCCACGTCCACCCGCACCTCGGTCAAGGCCAGCACCTTCTGTTGGTGTTTGGCCTCGTAGGCCTGCAGCTTGGCCAACTGTTCCGGGGTTAGTTTGGCAAAGGTATAGAGCATCTTTTGACTCCTTCTTGTAGGTAGTGGTCGGCGATCGACCATCAGCCGGTCGCGTGTGGCGAGGTTTGTCCTCGCGGCAAAGCCTCAGGGAACAGCGTGCCGGAGCACGTAAATAATCTACACAAGATGGGTTGGAAAAGCAAGCGCGGCCCCGTACACTGCCTTTTGACAGGGGCCGCTCTCTCGGCGTATAATCGGTTAGGCGCAGGGCGCGATCTGTCCTCCACGGAGTGTAATGGCCACCAAGCAACGTTGCCCCAAATGTAATCAACTCAACGACCTCGGCGTGAGCCGTTGTGCCTATTGTCACGCGCCGCTGATCCAGATCTGTCCCCGCTGTGGTGCTGCCCGGCCTTGGTATGTGCCCCAGTGCAGCCAGTGCGCCGCCCGCCCGGCAGACGCGGAAGAGTTTACCCAGCTTTTTCAGGAGGCGCCCCGTGGGCGTTTGCAGGGGCGCTGGCTGGTCCAAGAGACCTTGGCCCGCAGCGGCACCAGCGCCGTGTATCGCGCTGTGGATGGCCAGAACCCCGGCGTGGTGCGGGCGCTCAAGGAGCTCAATCCCGTCGCCCTGTTTCGCGCGGAGGAGCGCCGCCAGGCGGAGCGGGAGCTGGAACATCTATTGGCGCGCTGGTCCGCGCTGGAACACCCAGCGTTGCCCCAGATTTTCGGCAGCTTTCGCGAGCGGGATCGGATCTATGTCGTGTTGGAATACGTTCCGGGCCCAAGCTTGGCGCGCCTGCTGGGTGAAGGGCACGGGCCGCTCCCCCCCGATCTGGTGCGCAATTGGGGCGCCCAATGCGCCGAGCTGTTGGCCTATCTCCACGACCAGGAGCCGCCTCTCTTTGTGCCCTTCCTGGCCCCGCGGCATGTGCTGGTGACCGAGGAGGGCCAAATCAAACTGGTTGATTTTGGCCTGAGCCACCTCTTTGCCCCCAATCTCTATGGCCCTTTTGGCAGCACCCGGGGTTATGCCGCGCCCGAATTGGCCGAGGGCCTGCCCGGCCCTCAGAGCGATATCTTTGCCCTGGGGCGGCTCTTGTATGCCCTGCTCATCGGTCAGGCGCTGGAGAAGTCCCCGTCGCGCATGTTGCCCCTCCGGCGGGCGGTGCCGGGCATCTCGGAGGCCCTGGTGAAGGCGGTGGCCAAAGCGGCCCACCGCGATCCCGCCCAGCGCTTCGCCTCCGCCCGGGAGCTCCGCCGCGCCCTGTGGGATGAGGCCGATGGGCCGTTAGCGCCCCTCGCCGATTGGCGCCGGCGATTGCCCCTTCAGAGGCAGCCGATGCCGCGGGCGAGGCCGCAGGCCGCTCCAGAGGGGGAGAGCATGGCCGCGCTGGGCTTTGCGCCCGATCCTCGTTTCGGCCCCCGGGCCGAGGAGTTGGCCCCCGCGCCCCAGGCTGCGCCGGCGGGGGAGGCCAAACTTGCCCTCTATCCGCGCCAGTTTCGCCTGACGGAGGTCAGGCCTCCGGAGGTGCGGCGCTTGGTCTTGGAGGTGCATAACGTGGGGCAGGCCGAAGTGACGGGCCGGGTGACCAGCCATGTGCCCTGGCTCAGCGCGCCTGCCAAGACCTTTACCCTGGCGGCCGGCAAAAAGGCGAAAATCCTGCTCACCGTGCGCACGGCCCTCCTCCCGGAGGGAGTGCAGGAGGAGCCCCAGGCTCTCTCGGTGGATACCAATGCGGGCCACCAGTGGGTCGGCTTCACAGTGGAGCAGGCCGTCGGGCCCATCCTGGAGGTGGAGCCGATCCTGCTGGATTTCGGCGTCCTCCAAGGTGCCGAGGAGCGCGCCCTGGCCTTGATGATCAGCAATCGGGGCCGACAACCCCTCACGGGTTCCGTGGCCTCACGGGTGCCCTGGTTACGGGTGGGGCGGGGTGAGGTGCGCTGCCCGCCGGGGCGCTCCGCCACGGTGACGGTCACTCTGTTGCCCGGCCAATTGCCCCGGGGCCCCCAGGCGGCGCCGGATGCCCTGGTGGTGGAGAGCGATGGCGGCCAGCAACGGATCGAGGCGCGGGCCTGGCGCCCGGTGCCCGAGTTGGATTTGGGCGGCAGCCACATAGACCTGGGCGATGTGGTCGCTGGGGATAGGGTGGAGCGGCTGCTTTGTGTGGGCAATACCGGCGATGGCCCCCTCCATGGCGCGGTGCAGAGTCTGTTGCCGTGGCTTCAGGTCTCGCCCCAGCAATTCACCTGCGAGCCGGGCGAGATGGTGCAATTGACCGTGGTGGCCGATACCGCTGCCCTCGGCGATGGCGTGGCGGAGCATCCCCAAGCTTTGCGGGTGGAGAGCGATGGGGGCGTGGGGGTTCTCTCGTTGCATGTGCGGGTGCGCGCGCCGCGCCTGGAGCTGGGCACCTCCCGGCTGGATTTCGGCACCGTGCCCTGGGGCGAGATCCGCGAGGCGCGTCTGACGCTGCGCAACGCCGGATCGGCGCCGCTGGTGGCGCTGTTGCAACCTTTGGCGGCTTGGCTCTCTGTGGAGACACGGCAGCTCCTTTGCGCGCCCCAGGAGGAAAAGGCCGTCCTGGTGCGCGCCGATACGCGCCCCTTTACCCGCGGCCAAGAGCTATGCGATATTCCCGGTGTGCGCGTGATGGCGGGGGCTGAGGTGGTGACCCTGCCGGTGAGCCTGGTCATCTTGCAGCCCTCCCTGGCCGTGGAGCCGGCCGAGGTGGATTTTGGCTACATTGATCGCCTCCAGTCCGAGACGCGCGAGGTGCTTCTGCGCAACGAGGGCACGGGGCAATTGGCTTGGCAGGCGCAGACGGACGCCCTCTGGCTGGAGATCACCCCTGCCGAAGGAGTCTGTGCCGCCGGGGAGAGCGTCGTCTTGCGTTTGACCGCCTATGGGCTGGGCCTGGAGGAGGGGACCACCGCGGCTCAAGGCACGTTGGTCATCAACAGCGATGGCGGCCGCGCCAAGATCCCCTTGCGGGTGGGCCTGGCCGCGCCGGTGCTGGTCACCGATACGGTTTGGTTGGATCTGGGCCTGAGCATCAACCGGCAGAACGTATCCGGGAGCGTGCGCATTTTCAATCGTGGCTTGGGCGTTTTGCGGGGCACCATCCGCAGCGATCAGACCTGGCTGGTGGTCCAACGGACCTCTTTTGAATGCGCCATGGGCCGTTCCATCGAGGTGCACGTCGCCACCGATATGGAAGAGTTCCCCCAAGATGCCCTTTACGGCGCCGGGACGATCCACATCGCCAGCAACGGTGGCGAGGCCGAGATTCAGGTGGAGGTCAACGTGGCCATGCGCCCGTGGCTGGAGGTCCCTGCAGACGGCGTGATCTTGTCGCGCGCCGCGCCCGATGAGCCTTGGCAGGGGCGCCTGGTGCTGCGGAATGTGGGCCAAGCCCTGGCCCAGGTGGAGATTCGTCCCAGCACGCCGCAATTGGTGGTTTCCCGCACTCTGTGCGCCATCAAGCCGGGCAAAAGCGTCCGCCTCGTGGTGCAGGCCCAAGGACTTGCAACGGAGGCTCAAAGTACGCTATACTTGGAGCTGGTATCCGCCGAACAGCGGTTGCGTGTGCCCGTCATGTTGGTGGAAGGGCTCGCCGCCATTCCTGAGGGCGCGGACGAGGAGGCTCAGCCACCGGCCGCCCCCGGCAAGATGTCAGCGTAACATTCCAAGCGTTGTCCATTTCTTGGCCCACGGCCGAGCAAGGCTGAACAAAGAAGGAGGTGTGGGGATGAAACTGCTCCTGGCCATCGTCCGCGATGATTATGCGCCTGAGGTTACCGCTGCCCTGAACCAAGGGGGCCTCAGCGTCACCCGCATCAGCAGCACCGGGGGGTTCTGGCGGCGAGGCAACGTGACCCTGGTGCTGGGCGTGGAGGATGATCAGGTGGAAAAGGCCATGGAGATCATCAACCAACACGCCGGCCCCGCCATCCCCGCGCAGCCCGGCCAAGAGGCCCATCCGCCGCGGCGGGCGACGATCTTTGTGCTCGGCGTGGAATCGGCCCATCGCTACTGAGGGGTGGGGGCGCGCCAACCTGGGTCGTCCTCTGGGGGCAGAGGCGAGAGCCAGTTGCCGGCGCCATCGAAGGGGGGCGCCAAGGGCCCCCCAAGGATCTCCAGTGCCGCGCCGGCTTCCTCGCGCAGCGCCTCCGATACCACAAGGTAGCGGAGATGCAGCGTATCCCGGAGGGCCACGAAGCGGAGCTTTTCCAGGGGGATGGTCCGCTCGCGAAAGGCGGCGGCCTCCAGGGCCTCGCGATCTGTGGCCAAGGCCGGGGGCAATTTACCTCGTTCGAGATTCCCTGAGGTGAGGATATTCGTCAGGGTTGTGGGCCAATCAATTTTGGCGGCCAGGCGCTGGGTGGTAAAATCGGCCAGGCCCACCCCCACCGCGTTTCCCTGGCTGGCCTCGGTCAGATCCAACACCACCAATGAGCGGATGTGCGGCGCCTCCGGCCACTCCGCCTCCCCGATGATGCGCTTCCTGCCGATGACATAACAATCCATCCCCGTGCCGCTGATCTCCTTGCCCATGCGCTCCACCAGGGCGATATCGAGGTGCTGAAAGGGGATCTTGGCGCTCAGGGCCTTGGCCCGGCGGAGCAGCTCCGGTTCCCGGGGGATGATCTCCTCGGGCTGCAGGCCCGCCAGCTCGGCCACACCGCCCCAGGCATTCTCCACCAGGGCCAGGCCGGCCCAGATCTTGGCCCGAGCCAGGACCACCTCAGCCGCGGCCAAGATATGGGCGGCCATGGAGGCATTGCCGTAAGAATGCACCAGGGCGGCCTGGGTGTGTTTGCCCAGGCCGATGACGGCCATTTTGCACAGGCCGCTTTCCACCGGGCCATCGAAATTGGTGTGCTTTTTGATGCGGTTGACGAGGATGATCCCCGCTGCCCGGGCGGCGATGGCGTCCAGGTGCACCGGCAGGCCCTGGGCCGTCTCTCCCAGGCGCACCACCTCCATGGTGGCGCGGATGGGAGCGCCCACGCTCTTCTCGGTGATGCCCAGTTCCGCCAAAAGCATCTTCTGGCCTTCGGCCGTGCCGCCGCCGTGGCTGCCCATGGCCGGCAAGATAAAGGGCGCCCCGCCCCAGGCACGCACCACGTCCACCACGGCCCGCAAGACGATGGGCATGGCCGCGATGCCCCGGCTCCCGGCGGTGATGGCCACCTCGTCGCCGGGGCGCAGCCGCTCCCGAAGGCCGGCGGAGGCCAGCGCCTCCGCCACGGCGCGGGGCAGATCGTGCACCTGGGGCTGCTCCCACCGCTGCCGCGCCAGGAAGAGGCGGAGGCCCTCCAGAGAGCGTCGCGTGGTGATTTCGCCGGGTCGGAGCGCCATGGGAGTGTGCTCAGAGGGAGCGGATGTAGGCCAGGTTGCGCGCCAGCTTCTCTTGCGTGGAGCCCGAGTCGGAGAAATCCTCAAACGAGCACCAGCCGTCATAACCCACGGCGCGCAGGTCGGCCATGAATTGCCGAAAATCAATGATCCCCTTGTCCAGCGGCGCGGCGGAGGCTTTCCATTCCGTCTCGCCGGTGGGCCGGGTGCCCACGGGGGTCCACTGGCTGCTCTTCAGGTGCACATGGGCCAGGTAGGGCCCCAAGAGCTCCATCCCCATGCGCCAGTCCTCATAGCCCTCATAGACCATATTCCCCGGATCCAGGATGGCGCCGATGTAGCGGGGGTCAAAATGGCTGACCAGCCGGTGGGCCAAACTGGGGCTGGAGCAGATATTGCCCATGTGGATCTCCAAGCAGGCTTGCACGCCGTACTTTTTGGCCAGCTTTTCCACGGCGATATAGCCGGCCAAGGATTCGGCAAAGAGCCGGGGATAGCCGATGGCGCGGTCGTAGCGGGGCGGCGAGACGCGCAATCTGGGGCAGCCCATCTCGGCGGTGGCCCGCATGGCGCGTTCGATATCGGCCAAGTCTTGGTGGCCCATATAGGTGCCCAACGCGGCCACCTCCAGGCCGGCGTCGCGGGTGAGCTTGGCCAGATGGGCCGCTTGGGCGTCCACCGTGGCGATATCCACCGTGCAACGGTTGTTGCCCCAATAGTTCGCCTGGGCGCCGGGTTGCCAGTTGGGCTTGGTCACGCGCCATTCGACGCCGTCGTAGCCCAGCTTGCGGAGCAGCGCGACGGCCTCTTCGGGGCTAAACTCGGGCATCATCACGGTAAAGACGGCGAATTTCATCTTGATCCTTTCTTTTGGATTTTAGAACCAGCGCCACGAAGGACGCAGGATCGGCCTGCCTTTCCACCGGGTAGCGCCACCGAGGGTGTAGGCCAAGGAACGAAAGGCGATGATGGCGCTGAGAAGGATACTCAGGGGGTACAGGAAAATCAAATACAGGGGGAAACGGAAACGCCCATAAGCAAGCCCCCACAGCAAGAGCGACGAGAACACTGTCAATGTGGCGGCGGGGGCGGAGAAGCCGGGCGGTGCCCAACCCAACCTCCACATGACCAGCCCGGCGCTGGGCCAGACAAAGACGATGGGCAGCCAGACCCAGACGAAAACGAAAGGAAGTAGCCGATGGCCAAAGACGGCGAAAAGGTTCTTGGTCAATCCCTCGCGCACCTCGCGCCAGCTGTGGTACATGCGGCAACGGATGCGTGTGCTGCCATCCAGCAAGCGCCAGCCCAGCCGGGCGGCGATGAGGCGCCGCCCCAGGGCCAGATCATCCACCACCTGATCGCGGATGGCGGCATGGCCGCCGATCTGCTCATAGGCTTGGCGGCGGAACAGCAGGAATTGGCCGTTGAATGCCGAAAAGGCCGGCCAGTGCACGTGTTGCGCGATGCCCAGGGGCAAGAAGGTGTAGATGCTCCAGCTGAGCATGGGCACCACCAAGCGCTCTCCCCACGAGCCGACCTCTTGGCGGGGCAGCGCGGAGAGCAGGTCGGCGCGGTGCACGCAAAGGGCCGCCACGGCGTCGGCTACGGCCTGGGGGTGCAAGTACGTATCCGCATCCACAAAGAGCAGCAAATCGGCCGAGGTCCTCTGGGCGAGCTGGTGGCAGGCCCAGGTCTTGCCCAACCAACCTGGGGGCAGCGGTTTGCCCTCCACCAGATGGAGCCGCCCATCTTGGGCCTGTAGCGCGGCCACGATGCCCCGGGTGTCATCGGTGGAATGGTCGTCCAAAACCCAGATCTCCAGGTGCGGATAATCCTGGCGCAAGAGCGAGACCACGCAACGCGCGATGTTCCGTTCTTCGTCCCGCGCCGGGATCAACACGGCGACCCGTGGCCATGGCCCCGACCATGCCGCCCGGCCGAGGCGCTTCATCCCCCAGGCATTGCTCACCGCAATGGCCACCAAGGCGAGGACAAAGAGGGCCAGGTGGACCTCAAAGTGCTGGAGAGGGTTCACCGCTTCCCCTCCCACAGACGGCTGATGTACGCCCGCCACCGGGGCGGCGCGCGCAGCTCGCGTCGGTGTTTCCAGCCCACGATGAGGATGTTGCCGAGCCAAACGGCCAGCAAATTCGGTTCGCCTCCGCGCAGGAGCAGGTAGAGCAGCCAACCAAGCAGAGCAAACATGACGCACCACGCGTCGGCGTTCAGCAAGGCGTAAAATAACCCCAAGAATGTGCCCAAGAGGGTCGGCCCCTCCCAGAGGGTCAGCCCGGTCCAGATGCCAAAGGTCACCGTCACGGCCTTGCCGCCCCGGAAGCGCAACCAGGGGGAGAAGGCGTGTCCCAGGACGGGCGCCAAGGCCACCGGCAACAAGCCCCACCCGGTGAGCCCGGCGTGGAGATGGGCCAAACCGACGGGGACGGCGCCTTTGAGATAGTCGAGCAACAGCGCCGGCGCGGCCACTCGCCAGCCCCCGGCTTTGGCGGCGTTGCTGGCCCCTGGGTTGCCATCGCCATAGCGGCGGATATCCGCGTGGGCCAACCACCGTCCCAAAAGCAGGGAATAGGGCACAGAGCCAGAGAGAAAACCCACGAGGGTCCAGAACATGATGGTCATCTCAAACCTCGCCAAGGGCACGTCTCCGGCGAGAGGGCGGATAGGGCCATGTTACGTGTCCTCCCCGCGTTGATAGTAGACGATCTCCGGCGGTTGGGCTGCCGGCGAGAGGCGCTTGGCGCGGCTGCGCAATCCTTCCAAAATCAGGGCCAAAAGCAACAAGACGGCCACCAGGTGCAGCGAGGCGCCCCAGGCCGGAATCAGGCGGAGCTGATAGAGGATTGCTCCCGCATTGGTGAGGAGATGGAGCAACACCGCGCCCCCGTAGCCCCAGGCGATGCCCCAGCCGCCCCGTTGCAGGCCGGCTGCTAGGATGGCCGTGAGGGCGCCATGGACGAAACAGACTTGAAGCCGTTCGCCCAGATAGCCGGTGAAGGCGTACCAAGGATAGCCCGCGTAGGCCGGCACTTGGGCCACGCTCCAGGCCACATAGGCCGCCTCGCCCAAGCCAAAGCCCAGGCCCAGGGCAAAACCCGTCCACAGGGCCGAAGAGGGTTCGCGGAGCCAGGCCCGCCAGCGGGGCCAGATCAGAGGCAGCGCCTTGATGGCCTCCTCGGTGACGGGAGAGAGGAGGGCCAAGAAGAGCAGGAACCACAGGGGCGATTCCGGGGATAGGGCCGGACTCAGGCCGGCCCATTGGCTCACCCACATGGCCAAGGGGCGCTTGACCAAGAGGTTCACCGCGGCGCTGAGGGGCAGGGCGGGCAGGAGCAGCCAGAAATAGCGCTTGGTCCTTCCGGCCAAGATGTACAGCACTGCGCCCCATAGACCCAGGGAAAGGGCCAAGGTCAGCAAGGCCATGGGATAAATGCTGGGCATCGCGTTATCCCTCCATCCGCGCCCGCAGGGCGGCGACGAACCCCTCTTCATCGGCGGGGGTGAGGCCGTATTTAGCCTTGTCCGTCTCGATGAGCAGAATGCGGTCGGCGGCGGCGGTGGCGCACATCTTGACGGTGCCCACGTCGGCATAGGGCACGCCCAAGAGGGCCAAGCCCGGCAGACGCAGGCTGGACCAAAGGGTGATGGCAAGATCGCGCCGTTTGATGCTAAGGCCTCGCGCGTCACTTCATAGCGGATGTGGCGCGCCCAGCGGGCCAAGATGAGGCCGGGCACGCCGAACCCCAGCCCGATGGCCAAGTTCAACGCCCTGGCCCAGGCCGGCGTCTCGGACCACAGGGGAACGGTGAACCCCACGGTGAGGCCCAGGAGGGCCAAGGAGACACCGAGCAGCCAGACCCAGCCATGGGAGGGACGCGCGCTGTACGTGATGGAGCTATGCATGTCATTTCCCTTGGTGCTGTAGGGCCTAATCCAAGATCAACCGAGCGCGCTGGAAGCGCAACATGGCCAACGAGAGCATGATGCCGTTCAACACCGCCAGGATCAAGGCAGCGATCAGGCCGATGGTGGTGGCCTCGGTGGAGAGCCGCGCCATCAGCGGCGCCACGATCTCGGGTGGCAGCGCCCTGAGGCCGTAGATGCCGCCAAAGAGCAGGATCATGATGGCCAGGCTCATGGTCTGGTAGGCCTGGCGGACGGTGGCGGCGCGCAAGGAGATCAACACGCCGATGCTGGCGGCGAGCAAGGAGGTGAGAAAACTAAAGACCAGGATGCCGATCCCAATCTGAGCAGGGAAAAGGAGCAACCGCCCCTGGCCGTGAAGGATGTTCACCGTGACCAGGCCCACCAGCAAGCTCACCAGGGTCAGCCCCCAACCGTAGGCCATGGCCGCCGCCACCTTGCCCAAGAGGATGGCCCGATCGGAGAGGCGGGTGGCCAACAAGGTCTCCAAGGTATGGCGCTCCCGCTCGCCGGCAAAGGCCTGGGCCACCACACTGCTCACCAAAAAGAGGGGCACCCAAGCCCAGTAGAGGAGCGTGGCCGGAGATTCCACCCATCCCTGGCCCATCTGCCAAGGCATCCAGATGCCAAAGACGCCCACCAGGATGATCAGGCTGATGGGGCCGCGCAGCAAACCCTTGTTCCCTGCCTGTTGGAGCATGAGGAGTTCCTTCATCTCTTTCCAGAGCACCGTCCCGATATCGGTGATCATTGTTCCTCCTGCATCAAGGTCATGAACACCTCCTCCAGGCTGGCCGCACCTTTGCGCACCTCTTCGATGGCCACGCCCTCGCTGACCAACAAGCGCACCAGCGCCGCCGCATCGTCGGCGGTGTGGAGATCCACCACCAGGCGACCGTTGTGCAAGTGGGCCGCGGTCACCTCCGGACGCGCCCGCACCAGCGCCAGAAGCGTCTCGTTCAGGCCTTGCCCCACGATCTCCATCCGCGGGCTGCCGGCCTGGGCGCGCAAGGCGTCGGGATGGCCCACGGCCAGGAGCTTCCCTTGGCGGATGACGCCCACCTGGCCGCAGAGCTTTTCCGCTTCGGCCAGGTTGTGGGTGGTGAGAAAGACCGTCACCCCTTCGCGGCTGGCCAGGGCGCGGATGTCCTCGCGCAGGGCAGCGGCGGCGATGGGGTCCAGGCCGGACGTCGGCTCGTCCAGGAAGAGCAGCTCCGGGCGGTGCAGCATGGCCCGGGCGATGGCCAGCTTTTGCTTCATGCCGCGGCTCCAGGTGCCGGCCAGCTCTTTGCGGCGCTCCCAAAGGCCGAAATGGGTGAGCAGCTCCTGGATGCGCGCCCTGCGCTCCGGGAGGGGCAAGCGCCAGATGCGGCCATAGAACTCTAAATTATCCAGGGCGCTGAGGCGCTCATAGAGGCCGTCGTGCTCCAAGAGGGCCCCGCTGCGGCTGCGCACTGCGTCAGCCTGATGGGCCACGTCGTAGCCCAACACCTCGGCGCGGCCGGCGGTGGGCTCCAAAAGGCCCAGCAGCAGGCGGATGGTGGTAGTCTTGCCCGACCCGTTCGGCCCCAGGAAACCAAAGATGATCCCCTTGGGCACGGTGAGGGTGAGCCCGTCCACCGCCCGCACGGTGGGGAAATCGCGGGTCAGGTTCTCGGTACGAATGGCGATGGCGTCCATTGAGTCCCCTCGTCGTAATCTCGTACAAGGCAAACCTGAAATATTGTAACACCTTTCAGCGCGTCTACCAAGCGCGATGTCCTTTGACAAGCCTTGGGATCGTCCTACAATAGCCGCAGCGAGCGGCCCTTGGCGGCCGGCGGAACAGTGCAATCTTGCCCAGGAGGAATAATGGTGAGACAAAAAGCGATCCTTTTGCACCTCCAAGATGATGTGGCCACCGCCCTGACCGATCTGAAGGCGGGTGACCAAGTGCGCGTTAGCCTGGGTGACCGGGTGGTGGAGGTGACGTTGCGCCAGGATATCGACTTTGGCCACAAGTTCGCCCTGCGCGACATCGCCAAAGGGGAGAATGTGCTCAAGTATGGTATGCCCATCGGCCAGGCGCTGGAGGATATCCGCGCCGGCGAGTGGGTGCACGTGCACAACTGCCGCAGCCGTTGTTGGGGCTATTACAACGAAAAATATGGCATCCAAGCCTAACAAAAGGGAGGAGAACGTGGACATTTTGGGTTATTTGCGGCCGGATGGCCGGCTGGGCATCCGCAACCACGTGGCCATCATCTATAGCACCCATTGCTCCATGATCGTGGCCCAAAAGCTGCACAGTCTGTTTCCGGAGGGCACCCAGGTCTTTGGCTATCCGGGGGGCTGCGCCCTGCGCGAGGGGCCGTTCCACAAGATCACCGAGTTGGGCAAGCATTCCAGTTATGCCGCTGCCCTGGTGGTGGGCCTGGGCTGCGAGGGCACCGACGCCTTTATGGTGGCAGAGGAGATCGCCAAATCGGGCAAGCCGGTGGAGGCGATCAAGATCAACGCCGAGGGCGGCGATTTAAAGACCATCGAAAAGGGCTCGCGCATCCTGGTCAAACTGTTGCAACACGCCTCCTTGGCCGAGCGGGCCAAGATGACGCCGGCCGACCTCATCGTGGGCCAGGAATGCGGCGGCTCCGATGCCACCTCCGGCTTGGCCTCCAACCCCATCACCGGCGTGGCCGCTGACCTGCTCATCGAGGCCGGCGGCACCTACATGCATTCCGAGATCGTCGAGCTCCTGGGTTGCGGCGAGATCCTCGCCGCCCGTGCCGTGAACCCGGAGGTGGGCCGGCAGATCAAAGAGATGATCGCCGAGGCGGAGCGGAGCTGCTTTGAGGCGGGGCGCTTCTCCTGGGGCTATGGCAACATCCTGGGCGGCCTCACCAGCATCGAGGAGAAATCTTACGGCTGCCTGACCAAATCGGGCAGCAAACCGCTGCAGGGTATCCTCACCAAGTACGGTCTGCCGCCCGGCAAGGGGTATTATATCCAGGAGGGCGAGCCGGGTTCGGGCACTTTTCACGGCGATCCGGAGGGCGTCAACCAGTTCGCTGCCTGCGGCGCGCACCTCTGTCTCTTTACCACCGGCTGCGGCTCCACCACCGGCGGGCTGATCCCGGTGATCAAGATCATTGCCAACCCCAAGCGGCGGCAATTGATCGAGGATAATGCCGATTTCGATGCTACCCCCGTCATCTTGGGAGAAAAGACCATCCAGCAGATGGGCGAGGAGCTGTACCACGAGATCTTGGCCGTGGCGGCGGGCAAGCGGACCAAGTCCGAGATCTATCGCCATTACGAGGCCTAAAGGGCCTTGGGAAAGGGGCGCCATGCGCATTGTAAAGTTCGAGACCTTTTTGTGCTCCTACACCTTTCCCGAAGAGCAGGCCTGGTGGGGCGGCCAATGGGAGATGGATCTCAAAGGGGTGCGTTTTAATGCCGTTATCCTGCGGGTGCACACCGACGAGGGGATCACTGGCCTGGGCGAGGCCAACCCCTGGGGCGATTGCCCCGCCATGGCCGCCACCATCCGCGCCCTGGAGCCCCGTTTTCGCGGGCGCAACCCCTTTGATGTGGAAAAGCTCACCACCCACGGGCCGGATCCCCAGATCAACCGCGCCCTGGCGGCCATCGACATCGCCCTGTGGGACATCATCGGCAAGGCCACCGATACCCCTTGCTTCCGCCTGCTGGCCCAGGATGGTGATGTGCAGCCCAAGGGTATCCGCACCTATGCCAGCGGCGGCGTGGGCTATACGTGGTTCGGCCGACCGGAGCAGGTGGTGGACGAAGTGCTGCGCCACAAGGCCAACGGGTTCACCGCCTTCAAGATGCGCATCGGCACCGCATGGGGGCTGGATAAGGTGACCGTCAAGCGGCTGGCCGATCTGCTCTACAAAGTGCGCGCGGCCATGGGCGAGGAGATGGACCTGATGTTGGACGCCAACTGTCGCTTCCGTACGGTGGAGGAGGCGGTGCAGGTGGCCAAGGTGTTGGAGGAGCTCAAGGCGCGCTGGTTTGAAGAGCCCTTGCCCCACAACCAGCCGGAGAGTATCGCCTGGTATAACCAGATCCGCGCCCAAACCAGCGTGCCCATCTCCGGCGGGGAGGGGTGCCACA
>DAOTZU010000198.1:0-18501 GCA_034433995.1 Anaerolineae bacterium | reverse complement strand
ACCTGGCCCTGGTGGATGACGACCTTACCGATTTCCCCGCGCCCCTGGCCCGGTTGCAGCCCGACCATTACTGTTTGGGGAGCAGTTTTCCGGGCACGGCGGCGGTGTTCTCCCTTTACCGGCTGCGCCGTCTGGCCGACGAACGCACGCGCCAACTGGCTTTGGCCAGGTTGACCCGGCACCATCTGGGGCATGTGTTGGGCATCCCCCAATTCACCCGCCAGGGACAGACCAAACGCTTGGGGCTAGAACTGCACTGTGTGAACCCCTGCGTGATGCGCCACGCCGCCACGGTGGAGGAGCTGGCCCGCCTGGCCCTGGAGGAGGCCGAGATGGGCTGGCCCTTTTGCGCGCAATGCACCAGCGAGCTTCATTCGGTGGTGGCCCAATACACGTACCAATGGAGTTAGGGGGAGCCTTCAGGCGGGCGAAACCGGTTTGCGTTGGTCGGGCAGATTAAGCTGCAAGCCTAACTCGCTGGCGATGGCCTGGATGTAGAGCTCGTGCTCCACAGCGTGAATCCGCGCCTCCAGATCCTCCAAAGTATCGCCGGGGTAGATGGGCACAACCCTTTGGGCCACCACCGGGCCCACGTCCACGCCCTCGTCGGGCACCCGGTGCACCATCACGCCGGTGTGGGTGATCTCGCCCCGCTGAAAGGCCTCGTAGGCGCGCTCGATGGCGTGCATCCCCGGAAAGGCCCCCGGCAGCGCCGGATGGATGTTCAGCACATGGGGATAGTGTTTGAGGAAGGCCATGGTAAAGACGTGCATCCAGCCCGCCTGTACCACCAGGTCCACCGGATAGGCGGCGAGCTTGCGGGCCAGGTCCGCATCGTACTCTTCCCGCGAACGGCCCGCCTTGCGGTACGGCGCAAAGGGATGATAGATGGTGGGGATGCCGTGGCGCTTGGCCCGCTCCAGGGCGTAGGCGTCCTTGCGGTTGGAGACCACCACCGAGATGCGCGTCTCGGGCAGGATCCCTGCCTCGATGGCGTCAATGATCGCCTGTAGGTTGCTGCCGTATCCGGAGACAAGCACAGCCAGATACTTCATTCAAGCAACACCCTTTCGCCCGTGCTCCAAGGGACCACCTGGCCGATGATGCGGCCCTCGCCCTCCAGGGCTGCCAAGGCGGCTTCGGCCTCTTGGGGCGCCACCACCACCACCATGCCGATGCCCATGTTGAACACGTGGTACATCTCCTCAGCTTCCACCTGGCCCACCTGCTGGATCAGTTGAAAGAGGGGCGGCACCTCCCAGGTCTGGCGCCGGATGACCACGCCCGTGCCTGCGGGCAGGATGCGGGGGATGTTATCGCGAAAGCCGCCGCCGGTGATGTGGGCCATCCCCTTGATCCGCACAGCACCCCGCAGGGCGCGAAAGTGAGGCAGATAGGAGCGGTGCGGTTCCACCAGGGCCTGGCCCAAGGGCCGGCCCAGGAGCTCGGTGTAACGGCCAAAGGATTCCGGCGGGAAAAGGCGCCGCACCAGGGAGAAACCGTTGGTGTGCAAGCCGCTGGAGGGCAGGCCGATGAGCACATCGCCGGGGGCGATGCCGGCGCCATCAATGATCGCCTCTCGCTCCACCAGGCCTACGATGGTGCCCACCAGGTCCATCTGGCCGGGGGCGTACACCTGGGGCATCTCGGCCGTCTCGCCGCCCAGGAGGGCGCAGCCGGCGGCGCGGCAGGCGCCGGCGATGCCGCGGACGATGGCCACGATGGCCTGGGGGTCCAGGGCGGGCGCGGCCACGTAATCCAAGAAAAAGAGGGGCTCGGCCCCCTGCACCAGGATGTCGTTGACGCAATGGTTGACGATATCCCAGCCCAAGGTCTCGTAGCTCCCCAGGGCGGCGGCCACCATGGTCTTGGTGCCCACGCCATCGGTGGAGGCGACCAGCACCGGCCCGCGCATCCCCTTGAGCCGCCCGGCGTCGTAGAGGCCGCCGAAGGAGCCGTGGCCGTGCAGCACCTCCGGCCCGTAGGTGGAGCGCACCGCCGCGCCCATCTCGGCGATGATCTGGTTCTTGGCCTCAATGTTGACGCCAGCGGCAGTGTAGGCGCTTTCTTTTGCCATGCTCAACTCCCAAGGATGCAATGGTCAACTTGGCGGGAAATGTTGGTTATGCTAACATAGCTACACAGGCAAGTGTCGGTGGCAAGGGCGGATTGTGGACGATGGGCGGCAAAATTCGGGTGATTTTTCGCTCGCATGCGATTCGCCGGATATTCCAGCACAGGATAACTACCGCTGAGGTGCTGCACGTGCTGGAGACCGGCGAGACCATAGAGGACTATCCGGAGGATATCCCCTATCCCAGCCGCCTTATTTGGGGATGGAGTGGCTCGCGGCCCCTTCATGTTGTTGTAGCCTACAATGCCCATGCGCACGAGATGATTGTTATTACCGTATACGAGCCCGATCCAGAAATCTGGAGCCCCGGCTTTCGCCAACGGAGGCGTCTATGAAATGCGTTATCTGCAAACACGGTGAAACCTATCCCGGTCTGGTCACCATCACCTTGGAACGTGACGGTCTTACGTTTGTTTTCAAGGGCGTCCCAGCCGAGGTTTGTGCGAATTGTGGCGAAGAATACGTGGATCAAGACACCACGGCCAGGCTTCTCAAAGAGGCTGAGGAGATGGTCGCGGCGGGTACCCAGGTAGAGATTCGCCAATACCTCGTTACCACTTAGCCTTGCCTCAACCCCTTGGCCCCGATATCCCGCCGGAAGGTGGCCCCCGGCCAGTGGATCAGCTCCACCGCCCGATAGGCCTTGGCCCTGGCCCCGGGCAGGTCGTCGGCCCAGGCCGTCACCCCCAAGACGCGCCCGCCGTCGTAGAGGCCGCCGAAGGAGCCGTGGCCGCGCAGCACCTCCGGCCCGTAGGTGGAGCGCACCGCCGCGCCCACTGCGCTGGTCTGGCTCTTGGCCTCAAGATTGACGCTGGCGGCGTCAGAGGGCATGAGAGGATTCCTGCCAGACGAGCTCAGCTCGCTTTTTCTCCATAGATTTCCACGGGAATGGACATGGCAAACTGAGGCTGGGCATGTTCCTCATAAATGGCCTTGAAGCGCTGCTCGATCTCCAACAGGGTGGTGCCGGCATAATAACGCTCGCCACAATGTAAACAGACCTCACAAGGCACCTTTTGTACCACGAGGTAACGTCCTCGGCGGTGATAGATATAGTCCACCAGCCGGTGCTCAAAATCGCTATACCCGCAGATGTGACAACGTGTCTCCATGATTTTTATCCTAATTTCCACCGTGTCCGGGGGTCTTGGAATTTGGGCATTTTAGGCACATAAACGGTGATGACCACCACCTTTTCCTGGCGCCAGCCGCACACCACATGGATTGGCCTGGCTCCCGCAAATCCCAAAACCAGACAGCTTTCGCCTCTACCAGTATCTGGATAGACTTCCAACACCTCGCTGTGCAGGAGGGCTTCGCGGATTTCGGCAATATCAATCTCTTCAGCGGCTGCTTCCTGATCAGCATGGGAGCTGATGATGAAGCGGCCCTCCCGCACAGCAGCTTTAATGGCTTCAAGATCCATGCGCTATCCCGCTGTCTGGCCTCGCCTCAGCCCCTTGGCCCCGATATCCCGCCGGAAGGTGACCCCCGGCCAGTGGATCAGCTCCACCGCCCGATAGGCCTTGGCCCTGGCCCCGGGCAGGTCGTCGGCCCAGGCCGTCACCCCCAAGACGCGCCCGCCCGCCGTGAGGACCCGCCCATCCTCGCGCCGGGTGCCGGCGTGAAAGATGACCGTATCGGGCAATGCAGCCGCCTCGTCCAGGCCCGTGATCTTGTAGCCCTTTTGGTAAGGGCCGGGATAGCCGGCGGAGGCCATCACCACGCAGACGCAGGTTTTCTTGGCCCAGCGCACCGCGATCTCGTCCAGCCGCCCATCCAGGCAGGCCTCGATGATGGTCACCAAGTCGGTCTCCAGGAGTGGCAGGATCGCCTGGGCCTCCGGATCGCCGAAGCGACAGTTGAACTCCAACACCCAAAAGTCGGCGCCAGAGATCATCAGCCCGGCATAGAGCACGCCCACATAGGGCGTGCCGGCGCGGCGCAGGCCGTCCACCGCCGGCTGCAAGACCTCGGCCACCACCCGCGCCAGAAGCGCCTCGTCCAACAGCGGCGCGGGGGCGTAGCAGCCCATGCCGCCGGTGTTGGGGCCACGGTCACCATCGTAGATGGCCTTGTGGTCCTGGGCCAACACCATGGGCACCACCGTCCGCCCGTCGCTAAAGGCCAACACCGAGACCTCTTGCCCCGTCAGGCATTCCTCGATGACCACCGTGTCCCCTGCCGCGCCGAACTCGCGCTCGCGCATGATGCGCCGCAACGCGTGGCGAGCTTCGTCATCGGTGTGGCAGACGATGGCCCCCTTCCCCGCCGCCAGGCCGCTGGCCTTGACCACGATGGGCGCAGGATGGTCCTCCAAGTAGCGCAGCGCCGCATCATAATCCGTGAACACGGCATAATCCGCCGTGGGGATCCCCTGGGCGCGCATGAAATCCTTGCTAAAGGCTTTGGAGGCCTCGATCTGGGCGGCCTTGGCGCTGGGGCCAAAGACGCGCAACCCCTCGGCGCGCAGGGCATCGCTCAAGCCCAGGGCCAAGGGCATCTCTGGGCCGATCACCGTCAGGTCAAAGCGCTGCTCGCGGGCGTAGGTCACCAGGGCGGGCACATCCTCGGCGGCGATGGGCACATTGGTGGCCAGCTCGGCCGTGCCGCCGTTGCCAGGGGCGATGTGCAACTCCTTCACCTGGGGCGAGCGGCTGAGGGCCCACAGCAGGGCATGTTCCCTCCCCCCGGAACCGACGACCAGCACCTTCACCGCTTCTCCACCTCCTCGCAGGTATAGCGCGGCTCCAAGTGCCGCACGAAACCGCCCGCCTTTTGTTCAAAGGGGTACTCGCCGGTGAAGCAGGCCACACAGAATTTATCCATGCTGCGGCGGGTGGCACGGATCATCCCCTCCAGGCTGAGGTAGCCCAAGGAGTCGGCGCCCACGTATTGGCGGATCTCCTCCACCGAGAGGCGGTGGGCGATCAGTTCGTCATAGGTGGCCATATCCACCCCCATGAAGCAGGGGTGGCGGATGGGCGAGGAGGAGATGCGCAGATGCACCTCCCGCGCCCCGGCGCGGCGCAGCAGCTCCACCGTGGGCCGGGTGGTGTTGCCGCGGACGATGGAATCATCCACCACCACGATGCGCTTGTCCTTCAGGATCTGGGTGAGGGGGTTGAACTTGAGGGCCACGCCCACCTTGCGCAGCCGGTCGCTGGGCTGGATAAAGGTGCGCCCGATATAGCGGTTGCGGATCAGCCCCTCGGAATAGGGGATGCCCGATTCCTGGGCATAACCGATGGCGGCGGCGGTGGCCGAATCGGGCACGCCCATGACCAGATCGGCCTCCACGGGGTGCTCGCGGGCCAGCTCGCGGCCCAACTCTTGGCGCACCTCATGGATCAGTTGTCCGTCAATGACGCTATCGGGGCGGGCGAAATAGATGTATTCAAAGATGCACAGGTTCGACTTGCCCGCCGGCGCGCCCTCCACCTTCTGCGCCCCGTGGCGGTCGATGACCACGATCTGCCCGGCGGGGATCTCTTCGATCTCCCGGGCGCCGATGGTTTGCAGGGCGCACGTCTCCGAGGCCACCACCCAGCCACCGTTGAGCCGCCCCATGGCCAGGGGGCGAAAGCCCCACGGATCGCGCACGGCATAAAGGGTGTCGCGGGTGAGGATGGTCAAGGAATAAGCCCCCAGGGCCTTGGTCATCAGGTGGCGGATGCGCTCCAGCCAGGTGTTCCCCGGCGCGCCGACCAACATCTGGAGCATCACCTCGGTATCGCAATAGGAGGTCAGGCCCACGCCCCGGGCAAAGAGCTCCTGGCGCAGGTCCTCGGTGTTGACCAGGTTGCCGTTGTGGGCGATGGCGATGGGGCCCAGGGCCGATTCCAGCAAAAAGGGCTGGGCGCTGAGGCGCCGCGAGGAATCGGCGGTGGAATAGCGCACATGGCCGATGGCCAGGTCGCCCACCAGAGGCCGCAGATTCTCTTCGTTAAAGACCTGCGAGACCAAGCCCATCTCTTTGTAGAGCGAGATCTGCCGGCCATCGGAGACGGCGATCCCCGCACTCTCTTGCCCGCGATGCTGCAACGCATACAAGGCAAAGAAGGTGATACGGGCCACCGCCTCGCCGGGGGCATAGATCCCAAAGACGCCACAGGCTTCTTGTGGCCGATCCAGGGACGTTCCTTGAACTGGCATGCACAACACCTACTCTCTCGAACTAACGTAAACTTGCATCCGCAGCGAGGATGCTGCGGGTCATCTCCTCTTGATAGGCTGCGATCTTGGCACGGAGGTCGGCATCCGCCAGGGCCAGAATCTTGGCCGCGGCCAGGGCTGCCCCCTCCGGCTCCAAGATGACCGTGGGGGCCACGCCGCTGGGCATGCGCAGCGAGGAAAAGATATCCGCCCCGCCAAAGGCCGAGGAGACGGGGGGGCAGGTGATCACCGGGTAGACGGTGTTGGCATCCACCAGGCCGGCCAGGGCATTGGAGCGTCCGGCCACGGCGATGAACACCGTAGGCTCGCCGGAGGCGCCGTACTCTTCCAAAAGCGCCAAAAGATGGCGCACGCTCTTATGGGCCGAGGCCACGCGCACGGTGTGGGCCACCCCCAGCGCATCCAATTGGGCCGTGATCTTGTTCACGTGCTCCAGATCGCTCTTGGAGCCCATCAAGATAATGACGCGTCCCGTGGTCATTTGCGCTCTTCCTCCACAAATTTGTCCGTCAACTCGGCCACCTGGGCGTATTTATTCAGCAGGTCCCGCAGTCGCTCATCGGTCACCTCGGGCATGTTGCGGTAAACCTGCTTATCCAGCATGCGGTTCTTGTCGCCGCCGGGCCAGATGCGCCAGGAATCGTTATCAATGACATCGGCGACAAGCAAGCGGCCATCGGGCGCTCGCCCGAACTCGATCTTGCAATCCACCAGGGTGACGTCCAACTTGGCCCAGGCCGCCTCCAGGATCTGGAACACCTTGCGCCCTGTCTGGCGCATGGTCTCGATCTCCTCTTGGGTGGCCACGCCCATGGCCACGATCTGCTCATCGGTGACCAGAGGATCGTGCTGGGCGTCATCCTTGTAAAAGAACTCTACCAGGACGGGATCGAAGCGGGTGCCCTCGGCCACCTCCGGATGGCGGCGCAGGAAGGAGCCGGTGGCGATGCGCCGCATGACCACCTCCAGGGGGATCATGGCGCAGCGGGTGACGATGTTCACGTCCTCGCCCACCATGCCGATGTAGTGGGTGGGCACGCCCTCCAATTCCAAGAGATAAAAGACGTTGGAGGTGGTGCGGCAGGAGAGTTTCCCCTTGCCGGGCAGAACATTCCGCCGGGCGCCATCGCCCGCCGTCAGGCCGTCTTTATGGACCATGTACACCACATCAGCCCGCTCTGGGTGGGCATAGATGATCTTGGTCTTGCCCTCGGCCAATTTCTCTCCAAAAGCGACGGGTCCAAAAGCCATAGTTTTCCCCTTCTAGCAGTTAGCTCTCAGCGATCGGTGGTCAGCGCCTCGCGGATGGCGCAGGCCAGCGCCCGGGCCCGCTCAGGGGCATCGCCCACGCCCGCGCCCGCAGCCAGGATGGCGCGAATCTCCTCAGGCGCTAGCAGAGATGACATAAGCTTATCACCAACCAGCAAATCGGTCAAAGGGTTGGCCTCGCCCCGCTGGATGGCGGCCCAGGCGGCCATGCTGTGTTGGCGGATGCGCTCGTGCAGCTCTTGGCGATCGCCTCCCGCCTTCACCAGAGCCATCAGCAATGGCTCGGTGGCGGCAAAGGGGCCGTAGGTGGCCACGTTGCGCCGCATCCCCTCCCGGCCGATGGTCAAGCCGCCCACGATGCGCGCCAGCCGCTGCAGGATCTCGTCCACGGCCAAGAAAGCCTCGGGCAGCGCCGAGCGGCGGTTGGCCGAATCATCCAGGGTGCGCTCCAGGGCAGAGTGGGCGGCGTTATCCCAGGCCACCCGCGGCAGCCCGGCCACATAGCGCGCCAGGGAGCAGATGGCCTCCGAGGCGACGGGATTGCGCTTGAAGGGCATGGCCGAGGAGCCCACCTGTTGCCGCCCAAAGGGCTCGGCCAGCTCGCCAAAGAGGGGCGATTGCAGCAGGCGCAGGTCCAGGGCGAACTTGTAGGCCGATTGGGCGATGCCCGCCAAGGCGCTGAGCACTTGGTAATCCTGCTTGCGCGGATACGTCTGGGTGCTCACCGGGAAGGCCCGCAACCCCAGTTGCGCCATGACGCGCTCCTCCATCTCCTGGGCGGTCATCCCCCGGCCCGCCAAAAGATGGGCGTAGGAGGCGGAGGTGCCCACCGCTCCCTTGAACCCCTTACCCCGGATGTTGGCCAGGACATGTTCCACGGCGCGCAGGTCCTCCAGAAAATCCTGGGCGTACTGGCTCAAGCGGTAACCCAAGGTCGTGGGCTCGGCGGGCTGGAGGTGGGTGTAGGCCATGACCACCGTCTCCGCCTCGGCCTCGATGCGCTCGGCCAGGGCCAAGAGCACCTCCCGCAACCCTTGGCGGATGAGCCCCAGGGCCTCCTTCAGGCGCAGGGCGTCGGCGTTGTCCTCGATATCCATGCTGGTGGCCCCCAGGTGCAGGATGGCCCCGCCCAAGGGACATTGCTCGGCGTAGGTGCGCAGCTCGGCCATGAGGTCGTGGCGCAACTCGGCCTCCAGCTCCTGGGCGCGTTCCCAGCGTATCTCCTCCTGGTGGGCGCGCAGCTCGGCCAGTTGCTCCGGCGTCACCAAGCCCGCCTCGGATTGCACCGTGGCCAACGCCACCCAGATGCGCCGCCACAGTCGCCGTTTGTGGATCTCGGACCAGAGGTGGCGCATGGCCGCGCTACCGTAGCGCCAGGTGAAGGGAGAAAGATAAGTCTCTTGGGTGTACATGGGCATCCTCTTAGCGAAATCTCGCCGCCGCACGCACGCCGTTGACGAATAAATGTATCCCCAAGCCGCCCGCCTCGCCCCGGGTCCAGCGCGGATGTTGCTGGGGCAAGATGTGGTCCTCCGGGTGGGGCATCAACCCCATGACATTGCCCGCCGCGTTGCACAAGCCGGCGATATCATCCACCGAGCCGTTGGGGTTGGCGGGATACCCTGCCCGCTCCCGCACGGGCACGGCGCGGGAGGGGTTGCCTTGGTCCGCAGGCTCGACGGGGGCCACGTAGGTGAGGGCCACCAGCCCCTCTGTCCACAGCCCCTGGCGGGTGGTCTCATCGGGCACGGCCAGGCGCCCCTCGCCGTGGGCCACGGGGCAAAGGATGTCCTCCTCCAAGCCCTGGATAAAGAGGCAACGGCTGGCGGCGTTGGGGCGCAGCCGCACCCAACGGCATTCAAAGTGGCCGCTGTGATTATTGGTCAACGTGACCCGCTGTGTGGGCGGCGGCCCCGGCAGGTACCCCGCCTTGACCAAAGCCTGAAAGCCGTTGCAGATGCCCAGCACCGGCTTGCCCGCCTGCACAAAAGCGTCCAGATCGGCGCTGAAGCGGTGGAACAGATCGTTGGCCCACAGGCGGCCCGCGCCCAGGTCGTCGCCATAGGAGAACCCTCCGGGCAACACCAGCATCTGGTAATCCTCAAAGCGGCGCGCGCCGGCGATGAGCTGGTTGATGTGCACGATCTCGGGCGCGCCGCCGGCCATGTGGCAGGCCAGCGCTGCCTCGCGGTCGCGGTTGGTGCCAGGGGCATGCAAGATCAAGATGCGGGGCTTGTTCATCGGCTGTGCTCCTCCCGGCCGTGCTCCAGATGGCCGCGCCAGGCCCGTCTGAGCGCGGCGATATCCAGGCGAAAGAGCGGAGCGCGGGTCTGCGCGCCGTAGATGATCAGTTCCGGCGCGGCGATGACCCGGCCGATGCGGGCATGGGGCACCTGGCGCACCAGAGCCTCGAAGGCCGGCGCGGCCTGAGGGTTCACCTCCACCAGATAGCGCCCGTTGGATTCGGCAAAGAGCAGCCAATCATCATTGGGGGGCGCGGAGCCATCTCGCGGGATGGCGGCCAGCTCGATCTCGGCGCCCCAGCCGCCGGCCAGGGCCATCTCGGCGGCGGCCACGGCCAACCCGCCCTCGGAGCAATCGTGACAGGCGCGCACCAACCCCTCCCGCATGGCTCGGTGAAGGGCTCGGGCCGTGGCCGGGCCGGCCGCGGCCAGCGCGGGCGCGGCGCTGCCGGCCCACCCTCGCAGGCGATAGTAGTACGAGCCGCCCAGCTCGCGGCGCGTCTCGCCCAGGAGATAGAGATGGTTGCCGGGCGCCTTCAGATCCATGGTGCAGGCCAGGCGCACGTCGGGCACGATCCCCAGGGCCGAGATGAGCAGGGAGGGCGGGATGGACACCTGTTGGCCGGTGGTGGTATCGGTGTATTCGTTATTCAGGCTATCCTTGCCCGAGATAAAGGGCGTGCCGTAATGCAAGGCGCCGTCGTAACAGCCCTTGCAGGCCCGCACCAGGCTGCCCATGCGGTCGGGCAGGAGGGGGTTGCCCCAACAGAAATTATCCAGGATGGCGACGCGCTCCGGATCGGCCCCCACGGCCACCACGTTGCGCACCGCCTCGTCGATGGCGGCGATGGCCATGGCGTAAGGGTCAATGGCGCCATAGGCGGGGTTGATGCCGCAGCCCACGGCCAGGCCCAGCCAGGAATCCGCCGTCTCCAAGGGACGGAGCACGGTGGCATCGGAGGGGCCATCGCTCCGGGCGCCCACGAAGGGCTTGATCAGCGTGCCGCCCTGCACCTCGTGGTCGTAGCGGCGCACCACGTCCTCTTTGCTGCGCACGTTGGGGTGGGCGAGGATCTCCAAGAGCGCCTGGGCCAAGTCTTGGCCGCTGGGAGAGCACGCCGGCGGCTCCACGTGAGGGGGCTCGCGCCAAACGGCCGTCAACTTGCGCCGGGGGATCCCCTTGTGGAGGAACGCCATCTCCATATCGGCCACCACCTGCTCTCCGTAGCGCAGATGCAGCCGGCCGTCATCGGCAAAGGTGCCGATGACGGTCATCTCCACCGAGAACCCCTCGCAGATCTGGCGCAGGCGGGCCTCGTTCTCCGGGGGCACGGCCAACACCATGCGCTCCTGGGCCTCGGAGAGCCAGATCTCCCAGGGCTGCAGACCATGGTATTTGAGGGGCACCCGCTCCAACTGCACCCGCACGCCGGTCTCGGCGCCCATCTCGCTCACGGCGGAGGAGAGGCCCCCCGCGCCGCAATCGGTG
Organism: Anaerolineae bacterium; assembly: GCA_034433995.1. Lineage (GTDB taxonomy): Bacteria > Chloroflexota > Anaerolineae > UBA1429 > UBA1429 > DAOTZU01. The sequence goes on along the minus strand of DAOTZU010000198.1, from coordinate 7,190 downwards.
ATGGCGGTGTAGAGGCGCTCATCCCGGGCCACCAGGATGGCGTCCAACATCATCTTTTCGGTGATAGGGTTGCCGATCTGCACGGCGCCGCTGGAGGTCTCGCCGGTGGCATCGGTCAGCTCGGCGGAGGAAAAGGTGGCGCCGTGGAGGCCATCGCGGCCCGTGCGCCCGCCCAAGACGACGATCAGATCGCCCGGCCGCGCCTGGCGCGGATGGACGTTCACCGGGGCGATGCCCAAACAGCCGCAATAGACCAGCGGGTTGGCGGTGTAGCCCGGCTCAAAGAGGATGGCGCCGTTGACGGTGGGGATGCCCATCTTGTTGCCGTAATCCTCCACGCCGGCCACCACGCCGTTGTAGATGCGGCGGGGATGCAGGACGTTGGCCGGGAGCTGCTCCCAGGGCAGGTCCAAGGGGCCAAAACAGAGGATATCTGTATTGGCGATGGGCCGGGCCGAGACGCCGATGATATCGCGCACCACCCCGCCCACGCCGGTATTGGCCCCGCCGAAAGGCTCCAACGCCGAGGGATGGTTGTGGGTCTCCACCTTGAACGATACCTCGTAGCCCGCGGTGAAATCTATGATGCCGGCGTTATCCACAAAGGCCGAGCGGACCCAGGGGGCGTTGATCCGCCGCGTGGCCGCCTGGAGGTAGGTGCGCAGAAGGCCATCGATCCGCTCGTGGCGCGTGCCCTCCGGGGTGATCTCGGTATAATCCACAATGCCCTTGAAGGTTTTGTGGCCGCAATGCTCCGACCAGGTCTGGGCGATGCTCTCCAGCTCCACATCGGTGGGCTCGCGGCCCTCGCGGCAAAAGTACTCTTGCACGGCGTGGAGCTCGGCCAAATCCATGGAGAGGAGCCGTTCCCGGGAGAGGCGCAGCAGGGCCTCATCGTCCAGGTCGCGGATGGGCACGGGGAGGGCGCGGGGCGTCACCGCGGGCGGCTCCAGGCCGATGTGGGGCGTCAGGCGGCCCAGCTCGTAGTATTGGATCACCTGGTTGTAGAGCAGCCGCTGGGCGATGGTCTCCACCTCCTCGCGGCTGAGAGCGCCATAGAGGAGATAGCTCTGCCCGGTGCCGGCGGCCCGCAGGCCGTGCAGCCCCAGGATGCGCGCCCGGGCCAAAAGGTTGGCGGCCACGCTATCGGTGACGCCTTGGCGCAGCCCCACCTCCACCCGCCAGGCGCCCGGCGGCGTGGGCACCTCCTCCTCGGCCAAACGCCAAGTGGCCCGCTGCACGATGGGGTCGGCCAGCAACTCCTGGGCCAGCCGGGCCACCTCGGGCGCGCCCAGGGCGCCCCGCAAGAAATACAGCTCGGCGCGCTCCACCCGTGTCACCCCGTTGATCCCCAACGCGGCGATATCCGCCAAAAGGTAGCCCTCCGGCGCCTCGCCGGGCAAAGGGGTCACCTCAACGCGATAGATCCGCTCCAATGCCCTCCACCTCATCCGGATGTTTTGGTCGCTCGTGCCTCAGGGTTGCAACTGATAGTTGGGCGCTTCTTTGGTGATGATCACGCTGTGGGGATGGCTCTCGATGAACCCGGCGTTGGTGATGCGCACAAACTGCGCCTTGGCCTGCAGCTCGGCCAGGTTGGCGGCGCCCACATAGCCCATCCCCGAACGCAGCCCCCCCAAGAGTTGAAAGATGGCGTCGCTCAGGCGCCCCTTGTAGGACACCCGGCCCTCGATCCCCTCCGGCACCAGCTTGCCGCTGGCGCGGTCGGCCGTGCCGCCGCTGGCGGCCTGCCCGCTGGCGTAGCGGTCGCGGCCATAGCCCCGCATGGCGCCGAGGGACCCCATGCCGCGATATTCCTTGAAGCGCCGCCCCTCATAGATGACGATCTCGCCGGGGCTCTCGTCCATCCCGGCCAAGAGGTTGCCCAGCATGACACAGCTGGCCCCGGCCGCCAAGGCCTTGACGATATCGCCCGAATAGCGGATGCCGCCGTCGGCGATGATGGGCACGCCGTATTCTGCCGCCGCCTGGGCGCAGATCATGATCGCCGTCAACTGGGGCATCCCCACGCCGGCGACGATGCGGGTGGTGCAGATGGAGCCGGCCCCCACGCCCACCTTCACCGCGTCCGCGCCGGCGGCAATGAGGTCGCGGGTGCCCTCGGCGGTGACGACGTTCCCCGCCAAGAGGGCGATCTCGGGATAGAGGCTCTTGATCTTTTCCGTGGCCCGCAGCACCATCTCCGAATGGCCGTGGGCCGTATCCAGGGCCAAGACATCCACCCCCGCCGCCACCAGGGCCGCGGCGCGTTCGACCATATCCGGCCCGACGCCGATGGCCGCCCCCGCCAAGAGCCGCCCTTTGCTATCCAGGGCTGCCTGGGGATAATCGCGCTTCTTTTGGATATCTTTGACGGTGATCAGCCCCTTCAGGTGGAAATGCTCGTCCACCAGGGGCAGCTTCTCGATGCGGTGCTCCTGCAAGATGGCCTGGGCCTGCTCCAGAGTGGTGCCCAAGGGCGCCACGATGAGGTTCTTGGAGGTCATGTAGGCGCTGACCGGCTTGTCATCCTCGGTGGCGAAGCGGATGTCGCGGTTGGTGAGGATGCCCACCAGTTTCGGCCCCTCGGTGATGGGCACCCCCGAGATGTGATAGTTGGCCATGATCTCCTTGGCCTGGGCCAAGGTGGCCGTGGGGGGCAAGGTGATGGGGTCCACGATCATCCCCGATTCGGAGCGTTTGACCTTGTCCACCTCGCCGGCCTGCTCCTCGATGGAGCAATTGCGGTGGATGATCCCCAGGCCGCCCTCCCTGGCCAGGGCGATGGCCATGCGTGCCTCGGTGACGGTATCCATGGCGGCGGAGAGGATGGGCACGCTCAGGCGAATCTTGGCGGTCAACTGGGTGGAGATATCCACCTCGGCGGGGAGGACCGACGATTTCCCCGGAATGAGCAACACGTCATCGAAGGTGTAGCCTTCGAGCCATTGATCAGGAGCAGACGGCATATTTCCCTCCTACTTTGGCTAAAGCGACTTCGCCCACCCCCTTGGGCGGGCGAAGGATTGCGCTAGATGGGCTGGCGCAGGACGATCAGGTCGCTGCGCTCGGCGCCGACCGAGATGAGATCTAGTGGAATCTGCAAGAGATCCGAGATGCGCTGGCAATAGGCCTGGGCGTTCAGGGGAAGCTCCGCCCAGGTGCGGGCACCGCTGAACTCCCCCTGCCAGCCGGGCATGGTCTCGTAGATGGCCGTCGCCTGCGACATCACCTCGGTATCCAGGGGGTAATCCTCGGTGATGGTGCCATCGGGCAGGCGGTAGGCCACGCAGAGTTTGACCTCATCCAGGCCGCTGAGCACATCCAGCCGAGTGAGCACCAACCCGGTAAAGCCGTTGATCCGCGCCGCGTAGCGCAGGCTCACCAGGTCAATCCAGCCACAGCGCCGCCGGCGGCCGGTGGTGGTGCCGTATTCGTGCCCCTTTTCCACGATCCAATCGCCGGTGGCGTCCTTCAGCTCGGTGGGGAAGGGCCCCTGGCCCACCCGTGAGGTGTACACCTTGACCACCCCCAACACCTTGTGGATCAGCACCGGGCTGACCCCCGCCCCCAAGCAGGCCCCGCCCGCCGAGGGGGAGGAGGATGTGACGTAGGGATAGGTGCCGAAATCAATATCCAGCATGGTCGCCTGGGCGCCCTCGAAAAGGACGTTCTCGCCCCGTTGTAGGGCTTTGTGGATCAGCAGGCCGGTATCGGCCACATAGGGCGCCAAGCGCTCGGCGGCGGGGGCGTATTGGGCGACGATCTCTTCCAGGTCGAGGGGCGGATGGTCAAAGATCCGGGTCAACTCCAGGTTGACCCGCTGCAGCCGCTGGGCCAGCCGCTCGCGGAAGCGCCGAGGGACGATCAAATCCTGGATGCGCAGGCCCTCTCGCGCCACCTTGTCGGTGTAGGCCGGGCCGATGCCCCGTTTGGTGGTGCCCAGGGCGTGGGCGCCGCGGAGTTTTTCCTCCAACTCGTCCAAGAGCAGGTGGTAGGGCATGACCAGGTGGGCATTGGGGCTGATGCGCAGCCTCTGGGTGGAGACGCCCTGGCGCTCCAACGCGTCCAGCTCCTCCACCAGCGCCGGCGGGTTGATCACCATGCCGTGGCCCAATACCGCCGTGACGTGGGGATGCAGGATGCCGCTGGGCACCTGATGGAACTTGAACACCTGCTCCCCGATGGTGACGGTGTGACCGGCGTTGTTGCCCCCTTGGTAGCGCACCACCATGGTGGCCCGTTCCGCCAGGTGGTCCACAATTTTCCCCTTGCCTTCGTCGCCCCATTGGGCGCCGATGATGACGATCGCTGGCATGAATTCTCTCCGATCTTGCCCGCCCTCCGACGAAAAGCAGAGACCGCCGGAGGCGGTAAAATATAAAACGTCCCCTTGGCTGATCCATCATCACCAGAGGAGACGCCCCTGTCTATCGCAACCTCGGTTCGCCCCGGCGCCTGCGCCGGCTAGCAGCTTGAGTATACCATATTCACCCGGCCCTGGCAATTCGCCCCAAAACTGGGGTCTGTTAGAGACCTGACAGGTCTACCGAGACCTGTCAGGTCTTCAGGTTTCCCGCGCCGGCCTTAGCCCCGGCGGGGCAGGGCGCCCTCCAAGGCCAGCAGGGCCCGTTTGATCTCCAGCCCGCCGGTGTAGCCGCCCAGTTGGCCGGCGGCGGCCACCACCCGGTGGCAGGGAATAAAGATGGGCAGCGGGTTGCGGCCCAGCGCCTGGCCCACCGCCCGTGCCGCGCCCTCGTCGCCCAGGGAGCGGGCCAGCGCGCCGTAGCTGCGGGTCTCGCCGTAGGGGATGCGGGCCGTCTCTTGCCACACGCGGCGCTGAAAGGGCGTGCCCCAGGCCGGAGCCAACGGCACGTCGAACACCTGGCGCCGGCCGGCGAAATACTCGGCCAGTTGCTCCACGGCCCGGCGGAGGGCCGCCGGGTCATGGAGGGGCAAGAGGCCAGTCTCTGCCGCCAAAAGCCGTCGCCAGGCGTCCTCGCTCAAGCCAAAGGCCACCCGGCACAGGCCGCGCTCCGTGGCCGCCAGCCACGCCACGCCCCACGGCGCGGCGCACGCGGCATAGCGGGCCTCGGCCTCGCCGGCGGGTCGCTGCTCACCTGCGGGGCGCATCAACTGCTCCGCCCTCGATTGCCGGGCGCCTGGGGCATGGGGCGCCAATCCAGGTCGGGCATCATCCGGTAGCGGATGCCTATCCAGGGCATGTCGCTCTGGTCGGGGTTTTGGCCCAAGGTCAGCGTGAGCTCGCGGGTGCGGCCGCCACGGTAGATGCGCAAACGGATCCGCTCCCCCGGCTTGTAGCGCTGGATGTGATCCGCCAAGGGCGCCTCCATGGTCACCGGTTCGTCGTCCACGGCCAGGATCACATCCCCCACCTGCAGGCCCGCCTTGGCCGCCGGGCTATCCGGCTCCACCCTGAGGACCAGGGCGCCGCCCCAGCTCTCTGGAATCTCGGGCACCTGGGGCAAGGGGATCTGCGGCTCGGGGGCCGGGCTCGGTAGGGGCACCGGCACGCGGGAGACCCGCCCCTTGCCCACGGCATAGCCGATGGCGCCCCCCGCCACGGCCCCCAGGGCGCAGCTCACCAATAGCCCCAGGATGACGGCCACGATGATCCACGCCTTGGTGTTGTTCTTGTTCTCTGCTGCCATCCGCTCAACCTCCTTGTTGCTAGACGACCACCTCACGCAACGCTGCAAAGACTTGATCCAGGTCGGCCTCGGTCACATACCCCATGTGGCCGATGCGGATCATCTCCACGCCGGGGGCCTTGGTGGAGCCGCAGACGATGCCGTATTTGGTCTCCAGCTCCTTCAGCACCTGCGAGGCGCTCTTGCCGCCCTTTTTCAGGCTCACCGCCGTGACGGTATTGGAATAATGGGCCGGATCAGCAAAGAGCTCCAGCCCCAGGGCGCGGATCCCCGCCCGACAATATTCCCCGATGCGGGCATGGCGGGCGATGGTGCCCTCCAGCCCCTCGGCCATCATCTTTTGCAGGCTCACATGCAGCCCATAGAGGGCGGCGATATTGGGCGTGGCCGGCGTCTGGTTCTTTTGGGCGTACTTGCGCGCCTCGCCCAGGTCGAAATAGTACTTGCCCATCTTGGAGCGGGCGTAGGCCTCCCAGGCGCGGGGGCCAAAGCTGATCATGGCCAGGCCCGGCGGGGCCATCCAGGCCTTTTGCGAGCCGCTGATGACCACATCGCAGCCCCAGGCGTCGGTGCGCAGGCGGATGGCGCCCATCCCGCTGATGCCATCCACCAAGATCAGCGGCGCGGGCTGGGCCGCGCTGCGGATCGCCGCCGCCAGGGCCTCCACGTCGTTGGTCACCCCGGTGGAGGTCTCGTTCTGGGTCAAGAGCACGGCGGCAAAGGGGCCTTCGTCGGCCACCTTGGCCCCCACCACGGTCGGATCGGCTGCCTTGCCCATGGGGAAGGAAAGGCGCGTGACGTTGGCGCCGTGGGCCTCGGCGATCTCGGCGAAACGATCGCCAAAGACGCCGATGGTCACGGCCAACACGCGATCCCCCGGCGAGAGGGTGTTGACGATGGCGGCCTCCATGCCTCCCGTCCCCGATGACGTCAGGATATAGACGTCGTTGTCCGTCTCGAAAAAGACCTTCAACCACGCGCTGACATCGCGAAAGAGGGCCTCGAACTGGGGCCCGCGGTGGTTGATCATCTGTTGCCCCACGGCTGCCAGCACCTCCGGTGGCAGGGGGGTCGGTCCGGGGATACGAAGATTCATGCGGCCTCCTACAAAGATGGTATTGCCTTCAGCCCGCGGGCGCCTACCAGGGAGACCACGGGGCCGCGGAGAGGGGCGAACTCTCCTTGCCCGCCGTGCCTCTGGGATTTGCCGAAACGCTGGGCTGAGGAAAGGCGGAGGACGACGCGGTCTCGCCGACGACGTCGTCCTTTGTTTTTTATTATATCCTAAACACCCCTGGGCCACAAACCAGAGCAGGCCCTCTCCCTCTCCCTTGAGGGAGAGGGCTGGGGTGAGGGTGATGAGAGGGGGCGGGCAAACCTCTGCCCCTCACCTAACCTCTCCCCACGGGGGAGAGGAAGGGGCGTCCGCCCCCCTCTCCCTTGAGGGAGAGGGCTGGGGTGAGGGTAGCAAGAGGGGGCGGGCAAACCTCTGCCCCTCACCTAACCTCTCCCCACGGG
>DAOTZU010000197.1:0-4763 GCA_034433995.1 Anaerolineae bacterium | reverse complement strand
CCAACAAGGCCACCTGAGGGTGCAGGATGACATAGACCGGGATCCTCTGGAGCAATTCGGAGAGCCTGCCTTTGCTCCAAAAGGCCTGCAAGAATAGGTCTTGCTCCAGGGCCGGCAAGATGCGCGGGGGGATCCCCCCGCCCAGGTAAACGCCCCCGGTGGCCAGCACCCGCAGGGCCAGGTTCCCCGCCTCGGCCCCCAAGATGGCCACCATCACATCCAACGCGGCCTTGGCCAACGGGGCGGGCGGCTCGGCCAGGGCGGCCTTGACGATGAGCGGTGTGGGGTCCTCCGCCGTGGCCAACGCCTCCGCCAGCCACTGAGGCTCGGCAGCGTAATGGATCTCGCGCAGGAAGGCATAGATATTCGGCAACCCCTTGCCTGAGCAGACGCGCTCATTGCTTACATGGCCGAAGCGTTGCTGCAGGTGGCGCAGCAGCTCCAGTTGCAGGGGCGAGTTGGGGGCAAAGTCGGCGTGGCCCCCCTCCGAGGGCTGGGCGCGGTAACGGGAGCCATCCCAGATGAGGAACGCCTCGCCCAAGCCCGTGCCCGGCGCGATCACGGCCTTGGCGCCGTGGGGCGCGGGCTGGCCCGCGTTCAGGGTGCGTACATCCGCCGGCTCCAGGAAGGGCACGGCGTAGGCGATGGCCTCCAGGTCATTGATCAGCTTGACCGCATCCAGGTGCAACGCGGCAGCCAAACTCCGTTCATCCATCACCCAAGGCAAGTTGGTGCCCGTGGCCCGGCCATCCACCACAGGGCCGGCCACGCCCAAACAGGCGTAACGCACGGGGAGGCCCGTCTGGGCCAAGAATTCACCCAGCAGCGCCTCCAGGCTTGGGTAACCGGCGCTGGGGACCACCCGCTCCGCCAACGGCGCCCGGGGCCCCGCCTCCGGCGAAAAGATGGCCACGCTGGTCTTGGTTCCGCCCACATCACCGGCCAAAAGCATCCTTGGTTCCCTTTGCAGAGGGTTTGTGTGGAGCGGAGTATAAGCCAACGAGGCGGGTAAAGCAAGTGGGGCAACAGGCCGGCATCTGGCAAGCCCTTACGGGGCATTGCCACCTTGCTTGGTGCGGGATGGCGTGGGCATAATTGTGCTGGATGGAGGCGCAAGGTCAGCAACACGGGCATTTACTTCCTGGTGGGGATTATGCTATACTTCTGGCCGCGCATCCTGCGCTGGGGCAAACTATCTATCTGGAGAGTCGCGTGGAAGACTTGCGCCGGTGGCCCGAGCGTTTAGCCCTGCTCCGCAAACGCCTGTTGGTGCCGCCTTCGACGACCGCTGAACGGAACGCTTATTTCCTTTACTTGGAGATCGTTTTCGCTGCCATCTTGGGCGCGGCCGGTTCCTTCAATGCGGCCTATGTGTTGCGTTTGGGCGGCTCGAACACATTGATCGGCTTGCTTTCCGCCCTGCCTTCGCTCTTGGCGGTCTTTATCTTTCTCCCCGCCGCCCACATCCTGGAACGGCAGAACCATTACATGCCCTGGATCGTGGGCAGCCTCCTGTTGACCCGGTCCGGTTACGTGCTCATTGTACTGTTGCCCTTTTTCTTGCAGCACCATGTGGCCGAGGTCACGGCGGCCATCTTGATCGCCATGACCATCCCGTCGGTCTTTTTCTCCACAGGGTGGAGCCCCATGCTCTCCGACGTGATCCCGCCCCAATCCAGGGCGACGGTTTTGGCCTGGCGGAGCATCCTGAACAGCGCCACCGTGGCGCCCATGATCTTTATCATGGGCCGCTGGCTGGATCGCGTCCCCTTTCCGGCCAACTATCAGGGGATGTACGCGGTGGGGTTCCTGGCCGGAGCGTATAGCGTCTATCTGGTCTCGCGCATCCGCCCCGCCGGCCAGGGGGCGCCACCCAAGCCCCAAGGGCGTGTCCCGTGGTGGGCGAGCGTGACCGGGGCCCTGGAGCACGCCGGTTTCAGGCGCATCGTGGTGAACACGCTGCTGTTCAATCTGGGCGCGTGGATGGTGGGGCCGCTCTATATCATCTTTTTTGTGCGGCAACTGGGCGCCAGCGATGGCTGGATCGGCCTCAACGGCACCTTGGCCAATATCGGCGTCATCGTGGGCTATTGGCTGTGGCGCAAAGTGGTGCGCCGTTTGGGCGAGGGCAAGTGTTTGCTGGTGGCCTTGCCTTTGGCCTGCATCTATCCTTTCCTGGTGGCCCTTGTGCCGCATCTCAACTTTATCCTTTTGGCCGGTTTTCTCATTAGCGCCATCAACCCGGGCGTGGATCTCAGCCACGGCATCATCTTCCTTGATCTTTTGCCGGAGGGCAAAAAGCATAGCTCGACGGCGGTCTATAGCATGGTGATGAACATCGGCGCCTTCCTTTGCCCGCTGGCGGGGGTGGCGCTGGCCGAGGCCATCGGCATCGTGCCCACGTTGCTCATCGGCGGCGTCTTGCGGGCGCTGGGCGCAGCGATGTTTTACCTCTGGCCGGTGACCCGGTCAGCCGTGCCGGCCAAGGCCACTTGATCTCGGAAGAATCTCTTGAGGCGAGGCATTGCGCTATGGGCGAGGAAAGGAATTTGAAGACCGTGTTGGTGGTCGGCGCGCACCCCGACGATCCCGAGTTCGGCTGCGCGGCCACCATCGCCAAGTGGGCCCAAGAAGGGCGACAGATCGATTACGTGCTTTTGACCAGCGGCGATAAGGGCAGCCGCGACCCCGGCAAACATCCCGGCCAGGTGGCCGCCCAGCGCGAGGAGGAACAACGGGCCGCGGCCCAGGCCTTGGGGGTGCGCTCTGTGCGCTTTTTGCGCTATCCCGATGGCCTTTTGGAGAACACGCTGGAGTTGCGTCGGCAACTTTGCGGCCTGATCCGCGAGCTCAAGCCGGATATCTTGGTGACCATTGACCCCTGGCGGCGCTACCAGCTGCACCCCGATCACCGTGCCGCCGGCCAGGCGGCCATCGACGCGGCCTGGGCCGCCCGCGAATGGTACATCTTTCCTGAGCAATTGGCCGGTGGGGAACCCTGGCGGGTGCAGCAGATCTATCTTTTTTGGACCGACGCGCCCGACCATTGGGAGGATGTGAGCGAGGTCTTGGAACGACGCCTGGAGGCCCTCAAGCAGCACGATAGCCAGGTGAACGGCCGCTGGGAGGATATCGCCCAGCGCATTCGCCAGGGAGCGAAGGAGGCAGGCGAGGCCCACGGTTGCGCCTATGCGGAGGCGTTCAAGCTGCTGAGGCTCTAAATGGCCGAGCCGCCAAACAAACACGGGCGACTTGCGGCGCCCGTGGCGTTTGAAACCCTCCAATGCAAGTTAGCCGGCGTTTTGCAGAATAAAGCGCTCGATGGTGGCCTCGGCGCGCAGAGCGTCCAACCAGGCGCTGAACGCCCGTTGTTGCATCTCGGTGGCCAGCGCCTCATCCAGCGGGCGCACCTCTTTGCCCAGGGATTTGATGATGTGATAGCCATAGTCCGTGGCGATCACCTCGCTGACGGCGCCGGGCTCCAGGGCAAAGGCCGCTTCCTCGAATTCGGGCACCATCACTCCCCGGGGGAACCAACCCAGGTCGCCGCCATTCTCCGCCGAGCCGGGGTCTTGGGAATTGGCCTTGGCCAGGGCGGCGAAATCCTCTCCCGCTTTAATCCGTTTCAGGAGATCCTTGGCCGTTTGCTCATCTTCCACCAGGATATGCTGGATATGGACCTGCTCCATCTCCCCCACCTGGCCGTGGCGCTCGAACATGCGCTCCTCGATCAGCGATTGCTCCACGATCCGGTCAAAGGTCTCCTCGCTCAGCTCGAGCCGTTCCTTGAACTCTTCCCAAGAGGCGTATTCGCCTGTTGCCAGAAGTTCATCAACGATGCTCTGCTTGTAAGCGGCCAATTCCTCCGCCGTGGGGAGCAGATTCTCCTTCTCGGCCGCGGCTCGCTCCAGGGTGGCGTTGATGAGTTGCTCCAGCACCTGGCGCTCCACCTGTTTGAGGATGGATAAACCCTGCTCGGTGCTCCAATCGAAGGCGTATTGCTCGGTGATCAAGCGCAGCCGCAAGCGCAAGAAATCCAGATAAACAGAGGCCAAGATGGGCGTACCATTCACCACCGCTGCCACCTCACCTTGGGGGCGTTCGATCTGGGCCATGGCCGCCGCCAAACTTTCGGCGACGGAGAATGCGGTCGGCTCCGGCGTGGGGGTGGGAGTGGGTGTGGGCGTGGGCAAGGGCGTCGGCGTGGCTTGGCAGGCCACCAGGAACAACGCCAGCAAGGCGAGCACTGCTGTATAACGTAGATGCATAGGGGATAACTCCTTCTTGTCTGGTTGTCAGCTTGTGGCCAGCAGCGATGGAGACGCTTGGCAGGCCTATGCTGCCTGGGTGATACCCTTTGACCCATCAGATACAAAGAGGGGACGATGCCGAGACATCGTCCCCTTCACGCGAAAGTGAACCAATGTTGCACCCAGCGTGAATATTATAGCACCGCTGCCCTCCGCCGCCAAAAGGGTCATCGGTGCGGGTATCGGGGCCTTGCCCGGCCGTCGGATGGAATCCGGCGGCTCGGCCTGCCAAGCCCGCGCTGCGGGCTTATGATCCCCAGGCGTCGGTTTCCAACCGACGAGGGGCTCTCTTGCGATGTCCTTTCCTTGGCGCAGAGAGCGCGCGGCGGTATACTAAAACAAAATTGTCACATCGAGAGCGAGGTATAAGCTCATGGATCCCCTCATGGAGCGGGTGGCCGCCATTGGCCGCGTTTTGGTTGCGCAGGGATGGAAGTTGGCTGTGGCCGAATC
>DAOTZU010000196.1:0-2706 GCA_034433995.1 Anaerolineae bacterium | reverse complement strand
CGATATCCAAGGCCCGCTGAATCTGGGGGGCGTCGTTTTTGCGCACCCGCACGATGGGGGCCAGGCCCACGCCTTGGGCCGCCCGGCAGAGGTCTTCCGCCGTCTCCACCGAGAGGGGGCCATGCTCCATGTCAATGATGGCGAAATCGAACCCGGCCAGGCCCACGATCTCGATAAAGGCGGCGTAACTGCAATTCATAAAGGGGCCGATGACTGCCTCGCCTCGCTGCAGTTTCTGTTTCAGGGTGTTCTCATGCATGATGCTGTGCTCCTTGTCTGACGGAGGATGATCGGTATAATACGCCTCAGTCTAGCTCAGCGGGCGGGCCCGTGTCAAATATCTTGGTACCTGAAGGAGGTATAGTGTCAGAGCAGCGTTGGCAACACACGTTGGACAAGATCACAACCTGGTGGCTGAAGAACGACCTGTTCGATCCGGCCTGGATCTTTCAATTCGAGGCGGTTTTTACCGAGGCCTATGTGATTCGGGGAGCCCTTGCGCGTGCGCGCTTGTATGCGCGCGAGCAGGGGCGCGCTCACGCGCACGCGCAGGAGGCCCAAGGTCCTGCGTTTTACGATGCCCTGCTCCGCGCACAGACCGATGAAGGGATCCCTCCGGAGGAACGGTTGCAGCGGGGCATCGTGGCCTTTTGTGAGCGCGTGGTGGATTATCAGGGCGTTCAGGGGCCTGCCGAGGCGCTTTATATGGGTTATGGCGTCAAGGTGAAAGATGGGCTGCCGGAGCATTCCTGCGTGGCCGACCAGGCCTCCACGGCCAACGCCCTCCTGGACGCGGTGGAGACCTTTCCTCAGCATCCCCGCGTCGCGGTGTGGCTGGCCTGTGTGCGTCGTTGGGCCGATTGGGTGCTCCGAGAGTTCGCCTTGGCCAACGGCGGGGTGGGCGTGGGGATCTTTGGCCATCGTTGGAACCCCATCCCAGAGTATTGGTGTGCTACCAGCCTTTTCGCCTCGGCCCTGTTCAAGCTGGCACGGCTGACCGGGGAGAGCCTCTACCGGGAGCGCGCTTTGGCTTCTTTGGATTGGCTGGCCCGGTTCGACCATCTCCATGTGGAGATCCCCAAGTTCGAGGATTGTCCCACCGAGGTGATCCTCTACGCCACGGAGGGGATCATGGAGGGGCTGGAGTACTTGGCCGAGACCCAGGGGATAGAGAGGGCGCGCAGCCACCCCGCAGCGGATAAATATCGTCAGTTGGCCGCTTGGCTGGTGGAGAACCAGCTCCCCAGCGGCCGCTGGCCGGAACCGATCGCTCGGGGCTATCGGCCCTACTCGGTTGGCTTGCCCTGGGAGCTATTGCGCCTGGAGCGCCTGCTGGGGCCGGAGCCGCGCTGGCGCCGTTGCGCAGCGCGCATGTTGAACTTTCTCAGCCGCCGCGAGGGAGAGGCGTATATGGGCCTCTATAATCGCCCCTTCGCCATGGGCTTGGCGTTTCTTTCCTTCAGCCAAGCGGCGCTGATGCAGGCTGCGGGCCGACGGGAGTGAGGCTATTGGCCCTTTAGCTCGGCCAGGCGCTCTTCCACGGCTTTTGCCTCGGCCCGGAGCGCCTCCAGATAGCGTTCCAGGTGGGCGATGCGTTCCTCCCGGGTCCAGAAGCGCCGGCCGAGGAAGGGCATCATCCCCATGCGCCATGGCGCCGCCGGGCTGCCCCATCCTTCAGGCGGGCAACACCCTGGGCCAAAGGGGCGGGGCGGCCAAGGGTGCTCGGCGTGGCAATGATGCGCCTCTCCGTGGGGCTCATGATGTTGATGACAACAGCACGTCTCGTGATGGCACATGGTTCATCTCTCCTTAGCTGCGAAATGGGCTTGGTAGGCCTCCAGAAACTCGGCCAACTGCCGTTGAAGGCGTCGAATGCGGCCCGCCCAAGCGTGGAGCAGCTCGACGCCTTCCTCCGTCACCTCATACAGCCGGCGGGCGGGGCCGCTGCCGCCGGTATCCCACGTGGAGCGCACCCAGCCCTCTCGTTCCATCTGGCGCAGAGTGCGGTACAGTAACCCGGGGTCGGCCCCTGGCCCCTCCTCTTCCCCCGCCAGGCGCTCCAAAAGCTCGTAGCCGTGGCTCGGCTTTTGCAGCAAGAGCAACAGCAGCCGGGCCTGGATAAAACCGCGCACCCAGCCGCCCTGCGGGCAACACGGCGCTGGAGGCCCCATTTCCTGGGGATGATCATGGTGGCAATGATGGTTATCCATTTTGATGAGCACCTAGATGACTAAATCATTTATAGCACATAAGCCCTATTTTGTCAAACAGAAACGGGAGTGAAAAATCACCCCCGTTTCTGCCACAGATCGTTTTTTCTCATCTAGTTGGGCAAGGCGCGCTCCAAGGTCTCGATCAGAGCATGATAGCGCTCGTGCTCTCCTGGGCCCATCTCCTCACGCTCTACGCGCTCAAAGGCCTGGGCCAAGTTGTGCTGTGCCTCCACAGGCAAGACCTGCTCCGCCATGGGATAAAGGATCTGGTCCTCTTTGAAAATGTGTTGCCGGAGCAAAGTGACATACCCTTTGACCGCCTCCACAAGAGGCTTGGAATCGGCCAAGTCGCCCGCGGCGTAGCGCGCGCCCTCCTCGGCTATGGTACGTACATAGGCCCGGCCTTGGTCGTGTTCCGCCAGCATCACACCGATGGGCCCGCCCGCCACCGGGATCCCCCGCTGGGCCATGGCCTGAAAGAGGAGTTTCTCCT
>DAOTZU010000195.1:0-5703 GCA_034433995.1 Anaerolineae bacterium | reverse complement strand
CCTGCTCAGCGGTTATTGGCCGATGAACGGGTTCGCCCTGTTGTTCTTCCCTGCCGAAGGCGAGCCTGTGCTCCTGGCCCCCGATGCGGAGGCGCACCTGATCGCCGCAGGTTGGGTGCGCGATGTGCGCACCTTCTCCTGGGGTCTGGTGGATAGCGGCGATCCCTTTGCCGCTCTGGCCCGCCTGGCCCGGCAAGCGGCTGCGGATTTGGGACTCCAAGGCCGTCCCGTGGGCTACGAGGGCAGCTTTGAGTTCGTAGCCGCGCCCTATGTCTGCGCCGAGCCGAGCGTCATCGCCGGTGTGACCTTGGGCCACCTTCGCGACGCCCTGGGCGAGGGCCTGGTGGATGCCACGGCCCTCATCCACCGCTTGCGCCTGCTCAAGACGCCGCGGGAGGTGGAGAAGCTGCGCCGGGTGAACCAGGTGGCCAAACTGGGCCTGCAAGCTTTTGTGGAACAGGCCGTGCCTGGGCGCAGCGAGATCGAAGTGGCCGCGGCGGTGGAGGCGGCCATCAGCATCGGCGGGACGGACCAGCACGGCGTGATGGCGGCGCGCGGCTTTGCCTGGGTGCTCTCGGGGCCCAATACTGCCGTCTCTTACAAGCCCCACCTGCGCTCCTCCAGCCGCCGCCTGGCCGAGGGCGACTTGGTGGTGTTGGAGTTGGCCACCGTGGCCGATGGCTGGTGGTCCGACCTGACCCGCACCCGTGTCGCCGGCCGGGCGCGGCCCCAGGATGTGGAACGCTGGCAGGCCGTGGTGGCGGCCCAACAGGCGGCCATCGCCGCCATGCGCCCCGGCGTGCCGGCCAACCTGGTGGATAAGGCGGCGCGTGACCTGCTCACGGCGCGCGGTCTGGGGCGTTACTTTATCCACCACACCGGCCACGGCATCGGCCTGCGCTACCACGAACCGGAGCCGTTTTTGCATCCGGCCACAAGCGCCCCGTTGGAGGCGGGCATGGTCACCTCCGTGGAGCCGGGGGTCTATAGCACAGAATGGGGCGGGATGCGTTGCGAGGATGATGTGCTGGTCAATGAGGCCGGCGCGGAGGTGCTCTCCGAGTTCCCGCGCAACCTGACGGATTAGCGCCGCAGCCTTATGCAATGGCCGCGGATGCACGCAGATGTGTCGGATCGGCGCGGATTCTTTTCATCTGATCCGTACCCATCCGTCCAATCTGTGTTTATCCGCGTCCGCTAAAATTCTGTTTATCCTGTCCGACAGACCTATGTTTTCAAGGGAGGTGTTCCGATGAGACTCGCAGGCAAGATCGCCATCGTGACGGGTGGGGCGGCGGGCATCGGCAAGGCCATCGCCCTGGCGTTGGCCACTGAAGGGGCCGATGTGGCCATCGCGGATATCCAAGACGCCAAGGCCCAGGCCGTGGCCCAGATGATCCGAGAGAAGGGTCGCCGCGCCCTGGCCCTCCATTGCGACGTGGGCGATTCTGCCCAGGTAGACGCCATGGTCGGCCAGGTGGTGCAGGAGCTGGGTGGGCTGGATATCCTGGTTAACAATGCGGCCATCATCGCCCCCGGCCTCTTTTGGGAGCTGAGCGACGCCGACTGGCACAAGATCATCCGCAATAATTTGGATAGCGTCTTTTACTGCTCCCGGGCGGCGGCCAGGGTGATGATCAAGCAAGGGCGGGGCGGGCGCATCATCAACATGTCCTCCATCCATGCCACCCTCTCCGAACCCTCGGCGGGGCCCTATACTGCCGCCAAAGGGGGTATCGAGGCCTTTTCCCGCACCATGGCCACGGAGCTGGCGCCTTACAAAATCTTGGTCAATTGCGTCGCGCCGGGGGCTACTTACAGCGAGCTGACCACGCCCATGTACACCGAGTCGGTGAAGCGGTCTCTCTTTGAGCGTATCCCCCTCAAAGAGATCGCCCAGCCGGAATGGATCGCGGCGGGAGTGGTGTTCCTGGCCTCCGACGATGCCCGCTACATGACGGGTCAGGTGCTGACCATTGATGGCGGCTACACCATGGATGGCAGCCTGCCCGGGGCCAAATACTGGACCGAGTGAACCAGCGCGTTCGCGCCTCCCTTGGTCTTGCCATCGGCGCGCCGCCCGGCCCGCGCGCGGCCTTTACGTCCTTGGTGGGTTGTGCTATAAGCGGGGCAGCGCGCGGGCATGCGCAATCTATGTGCGTCTCAGGAGGTGGGACCCATGGCAGAGGTTGTGCGTTTGGGCATCATCGGCACCGGGCAGATCGGCAAGCACCACATCGCCAATTACAAGACCATCCCCGAAGCCCAAATCGTGGCCGTGGCGGATATCCGCGAGGACGAGGCGCGGCGAGTGGCCCAGGAGCATGGCATCCCCTACGTCTACAGCGATTATCATGAGCTTCTCAAGCGGGATGATATTGACGCCGTGGACGTCTGTTTGCACAACCGCCTGCACAAGCCGGTAACCCTCGATGCTTTGCAGGCGGGCAAGCACGTCTATTGCGAAAAGCCCATGTCCTGGACCTATCGCGACGCCCAGGCCATGTACGACGCGGCCCAGGCGGCGGGCAAGATGCTGCACATCCAGCTCTCCACCCTCTATAGCCCCAACACCCGCGCCGCGAAAAAGGTCATCGAGAGCGGCAGCCTGGGAGAGATCTATTACGCCAAATCCTGCCATTACCGTCGCCGTGGACGGCCCTTTGTGGATGGCTATGGCGCGCCGGCTTTTGTGAACACGGCCACCTCCGGCGGCGGGGCGCTTTTGGATATGGCTGTGTACCACATCGCCCGGATCCTCTTCCTCTTGGATAATCCGGCCCTGGTCAGCGTCTCTGGCGCCACCTATCAGAAGGTGGATAACATGTACGAGGACCGCCGTCGGCTGAGCGGCTACAATGTGGAAGAGCTGGGCACAGCCCTCATCCGGCTGGCCGGAGGGATCACCTTCTTCATGGAGGAGGCTTGGGCCATCCATTCCGATAATCCCGATTGCGATTACATCTATGGCAGCAAGGCGGGGCTGCGGGTGGAGCCGTTAAACTATTTCACCACCCTGGCCGATGTGGAATGGAACGCCGTCGCCGAGGTCAAAGAGGCCGACGTGCGCTGGCAGCGCTGCGACCCGTTGACGGTCTATTACCTCAGCTCGCAACAGCATTGGGTCGGGGCCCTCTTGGGGCGCGTGCCCCTTTTGGATACGGCCGGCCTGGCCCTCAAAACCGCCTTTATCACCGAGGGGATCTATCTTTCGGCCCTCCTGGGGCGCGAGGTGACCGCCGCCGAGATCGCCCAGGCCGAGCCGGGGCTGGGGCGCGGGTAACACATTCCTCTCCCCTGCGGGGCGAGGGGGAGCAGCTTCCTCTCCCCCTGGGGAGAGGTTAGGTGAGGGGGAGGCGAGGTGACGGTCCTCCCCTCACCTCGTCCCTCTCCCCTGCGGGGCGAGGGGGGGCTTGGCGAAATGCATCCTTTGTGCTATGCTAGCCGCCGCAAGGCCATCTTGGCATGGCCAAATTCTGTGAGGTGAATGTCATGGTCAAAATCGCTTTTATCGGTGCCGGCAGTTTCGGCTTTACCCGCAGTCTGGTGCGTGACGTGCTCACCTTTCCGCTCCTGCAAGACGCCACCATCTCTTTGATGGATATCGACGCGGAGCGCCTGGATTACATCAAGCGGGCGGTGGACCGCATCGTGGCCGAGGGGCATTATCCGGCCAAGGTGGAGGCCACTTTGGACCGGGCCAAGGCCCTGGAGGGGGCGGACGCGGTGATCTGCACCATCCTCGCCGGCGGGGTGGATGTCTGGCGCTACGATATCGAGATCCCTAAAAAGTATGGCGTGGATATCAACGTGGGCGATACCCGCGGCCCCAGCGGCATCTTTCGTGCCTTGCGCACCATCCCGGTGATGTTGAGCATCTGCCGCGATATCGAAAAGTATTGCCCCGACGCCATCTTGCTCAACTACACCAACCCCATGGCCATGCTTTGCCGGGCCATGCAACGGGAGACCAAGGTCAAGGTCTCGGGCCTGTGCCACAGCGTCCAGGGGACGGCCATGATGTTGGCCCGCTGGATCGGCGCCCCTTACGAGGAGATCACCTACGTCTGCGCGGGGATCAACCATCAGGCCTGGTACATCAAATACGAGTGGAAGGGGCGAGATGCCTATCCTCTGTTGCGCGAGGCTGTGCAGCGGCCCGAGATCTATAACGAAGAGATCGTGCGCAACGAGATGTTCATCCACCTGGGGTATTACGTCACCGAGTCCAGCGGGCACAACTCGGAGTACAACTGGTGGTTCCGCAAGCGTCCCGACCTCATCGAAAAGTATTGCACCCACGGCACCGGCTGGAACCCCGGCGTCTATGGCTACATCCTCAAGGAATATCTCGCCCGCCAGGATACGTGGAGGGAGAGCATCCAAAAGTGGTTGGATAACCCGGAGCCCCTGAACCTGCAGCGGGGTCACGAGTACGCCGCCTATATCATCAACGCCTATATGGGGGGCGAGCCGTTCAAGTTCAACGGCAACGTGCCCAATACCCACCTGATCACCAACCTGCCGGAGGGGGCCTGCGTGGAGGTGCCCGTCTATGCCGACCGACGGGGCTTTAACCCGATTCATGTCGGGGCGCTGCCGCCCCAATGTGCTGCGCTGAACAATATCAGCATTGCCGTGGAGGAGATGGCCGTGGAGGCCTGCCTGAGGGGCGACCCGACCATGGTCTTTCGCGCCATCGCCTACGATCCGTTGACGGCGGCGGTGCTCTCCCTGGCCGAGATCCGGCAGATGGTCAACGAGATGCTGGCCCAGAACCGCGACTATTTGCCCACCTTCAAGCATTTTCGGGCCTGAGCCAAGCCGTAGCCTAACCCCTTGTGGGCATGGAGCGAACGGGCGCAAGGCTCGGTTCCAACGTCACTTCTTGGGGGCCTGGGGCGGCAAAACGCCCCAGGCCGCCTAAAACGGCTTGATCCCCCGACCGATGGGCCGGTAGCGGAACCCCGCCTGGACCATGGTCTCGGGGTCGTAAAGGTTGCGCCCATCCACCAAGATATCGCCCCGCATCGCCCCGCGGATCCGCGGCCAATCCAGGTAGCGGAACTCTTCCCATTCGGTGCACAACACCAGGGCATCGCAGCCCATCGCCACCTCGTAAGGGTCGCGGCAGAAGGTGACCCGGCTGAGCTGTTTTTGCGCATGGGGCATCGCTTTGGGATCGTAGGCCCTGATCTCGGCCCCCTCGCCCTGCAACATGCGGATGATCTCGATGGCCGGCGCCTCGCGGATGTCATCGGTGTTGGGCTTGAAGGCCAGGCCCAGGATGCCGATCACTTTTTCATCCAGCTTGCCCAGGGCGTTGCGCAGCCAACAGACCACCCGGCGGCGTTGGGCCTTGTTGATCTCCATCACCGCGCGCAGGAGCTGGGGATGGGTGCCGTGGAGATCGGCCATGTGGGCCAGTGCTTGCACATCCTTGGGGAAGCAGCTCCCGCCCCAGCCCAGCCCGGCCTGCAAAAAGTGATGTCCGATGCGCTTGTCGCAGCCCATGCCAAAGGCCACCTCCTGGACATCGGCCCCCAGGGCGTCGCAGATGGCGGCGATCTCGTTAATGAAGGAAAGGCGGGTGGCCAGGAAGGCGTTAGAGGCGTACTTGATCATCTCGGCCGTGCGCAGGTTGGTCAACATCACCGGGCAACGCAGCGGCAGGTAAAGGTGGGCCACCCGCTCCGCCGCTGC
>DAOTZU010000194.1:0-6361 GCA_034433995.1 Anaerolineae bacterium | reverse complement strand
TCACGCCGGTGCCTTGAATCAATCGGACTCTTTTACCACCTGGTCGAGGGTGATCCAGCCGCGACGCAAGCCCACCATCACCGCCTCGGTGCGCGAACCCACCTGCAATTTGCCAAAGATATTGGCCATGTGAGATTGCACCGTGCGCGGGCTGAGCACTAGCTCCTCGGCGATCTGACGGTTGCTCAAGCCTTGGGCCGCCAGACGCAGCACATCCAGCTCGCGCTCGGTGAGCAGATCCTCAGCGGGGAGGTTCTCGGCGGGCTGGGGCCGCGCCTGGGTCACCCGGCGCAACACCTTGGTGGCGATGGAGGGTTGCAACACCGATTCGCCATGATGCACCCGTCGCACGGCGTCAATCAGCTCGCTGCCGCGCACATTCTTCAGCAGATACCCGGCGGCCCCCGCCTCCAGGATGGCGAACACGTATTGGTCATCATCATAGGCGGTGAGCACCAGCACCGCTGTGCGCGGCGAGACGCGCTTGATCCCCTTGGTGGCCTCGATGCCGTTCAGCACCGGCATGCTGATATCCACGATGGCCACATCGGGGTGCTCACGCTCGGTGAGCATGATCGCCTCGCGGCCATTGCCCGCCTCGGCCACCACTTGCAGGTCGGGCTCGCGCTCCAAAATCTTGCGCGTGCCCTCGCGGACCATGATATGGTCATCGGCCAAAAGAATACGGATGGGACTCATGCTGTTCCCCTTTTGGTTCCGCCGGAGATGAGAATTTTGCTGGGGATGAAATGGGGCGAGCCCTTGCCCCGGCGCGGAAATTTGAACGGGCCTCGTCCATCGCCGCCCAATGCGATAGCCGAGGCCCGTTCAACAAGGAGGAGAAGAAGCGCTGTACCCCGCGCCGGAGAAAGGTACAGCAAGCGCCGCCAAGGGTAAGAAGATACTCTCGCTTACAGAACCCCCAACCCCTTTCCCATTTTCCGACCATAGTATAACCCCTTGTGCCTCCAAGAACATCCGCCATTCGATGGAATTAGCTTGGGCATTTATGCCTAATGTTTGCCCTCTGCGGCCTCCTGGCGCGCCTCCGTGGAGGGCAGCAGGATGGGAGTGAGGGGGATCACCACCGTGACCACGGTCCCCTGGCCGGGTTTGGAGGTGATCTTGGCTTTGCCGCCAAAGAGCCGGGCGCGCTCATGGATGCCGATCAAGCCCAGCCGCCCCGTCTTGGCCAGGGTGATGGGATCGGTGGGGGCGTCGAACCCCACGCCGTCGTCGGCGATGCTCAGCTTGACGGCATCCGGGCTATAGGAGAGCAAAACCTGCACGTGGGAGGCGTGGGCATGGCGCCGCACATTGCTCAAGCTCTCCTGCGCCAGGCGATAGAGGCCCAGCTCCAGCTCCGGCAACAGCTGGATCGGCTCGCCCACAATGCTTACGTTCACGCTAAAACCCTCTTCCCGCTCGGTGCGCGCCCCCAAAAGTTCCAAAGTCCGGGGCAGGCCCAGCTCCTCCAAAAGGGGCGGGCGCAGGTCGCTGGTGAAGCGGCGCACCCCCTGCAGGGTATCATCGATCATGTCGCGCACGGTGCCCAGTTCCGCCTTGAGCTCTGGGGCTTTGGCCATCTCTTGGGCGATCTCGATGCGCCGCCCCAAGACGATGAGGGCCTGGGCCGTCTCGTCATGCAATTCGCGGCCGATGCGCTTTCGCTCCTCCTCTTGGCTGTTGAGGATCGAGACCACGTAACTCTGGATATCGCTGCGGTATTTGCGCAACTGCTCCACCATCACGTTAAAGGCCTCCTCCAGCTCGCGCACCTCCAAAGGGCCGGCGTTGATGGAGACATGGCTCTCAAATTCACCAGAGGCCACCCGCTCCGCCTGCTCGGCCAGGCTCTGCAAAGGGGCCGCGATGCGGCGGCTGTTCACCACCAGGAGGAGCATGGGCAAGGTGATGACCAAGATCAGCAACACCACCATCAGCGTGATATAGGGCTGGAGCGGCTCCACGATGTGCCGCCATTCCTCGGAGGTGAGCAACCCCCATCCATCCCAACTTTCATCGGCCAGCACCGAGTTGGGGAGCTGTCGCAGGGGGATGGGCGCATAGCCCACCACCGTCGCTCGGCCGCCGGTATTGACCATCTGCGCGCCGGTCTCCCCGCGCAAGAGCGCCGCCACGGCGGGATGTTGGCGGAAGGAGGCGCCCAGCATATCCTCTGCCGGGTGATACAACACGGTGCCCCACTGGTCCACCACAAAGGCATAGCCGTGCTCCCCCACCCGCACCTCTCGGACCGGCACGCCCAAGCTGTGGCCTTTTAATTCCCAGATGCCGATGGCATAGCCGTTGAAGGCGCCGCGCACATCATAAATGGCCACGGCGACGGCGATGACGGGCCGTCCTTGGGCATCTTGATAGATCTCGGAGCGCACCGGCCGGCGTAGCCTTCGGGCTCGTTCGAGGTAGCTCAGGAGAGGGACTTGGCCGCCGATCTCGCCGCCTCGGCTGGCGACGATGGTCCCCTCGGCGTTGACGATGTGGACTTGGTCAAAACGTTGGCCCAGGGCCTCGTTCGCTTGAAGCAGGGCCTGGCTTGCCTGGGGGGTGATGGTGCGCAGGGGATCGGCCAGGTTGGTCAAAAGCAACACCGATTCGGCCCAATAGCGGGCCACCTGTTGCGCGGCCAATTGTACCAGCTCGGCGTCGCGCTGTTCCACCAGGGCTTGGGTCAAACGGGTGAAACCGAAAACGCCCACCAGCGAGAGCGCAAGCAAGAGCGCCGTGACGGGGACGACGGTGTTGAGCAGGAGTTGCGTTCTCAGGCGGCTGGTTCTTGCCCGCTGATACACATGCTGGAGCTTATCCCCGGTTCGTCCCGTGAGCGCATTCATTGGAACCGTCGGTAATGAGCGTCCCATCCCTGGCACACCCGTGGCTCCAAGTCGCCATCGAGGCGCAGGCCAAAGACTGTGCTCAGCTTGCGCAACGCGGCCTGGGCGCCGGCGATGTTCTTGCCCGCCGTCGCGCCAGAGGTGATCCGCACAGCCAGTTGCCCCAACGCCTCCAAGGCGCGACGGGTGTTCAGGTTATCGTCCAGAGCGGCCTCAAACGCTTGCACGAGATCTTGGGTCTCGACGGCCGGCCCCGTGCCCCCTTGGGCCAGGGCTGCGCGGAGCAAGCGCGCCGCCAGGGCGTCGGCGGGGGCCAGCTCCGCCGCGTCGTACTCCCAGGTCTCATAATAGGGGTGGCCATTCACCAAGAGACGCACGGCGTCAGGAGTGTGGTCCCTTAAAAGATCGCGCACCCAGATGAGGTTGCCCAGGGATTTGCTCATCTTCTCGCCCTGGTAGCGCACCATGGCCGTGTGTAGCCAGAACCGGGCAAATTCCTCCTGCCCGGTGACGCCGCAGGCCTGGGCCGTCTCGCATTCGTGATGGGGAAAGGCCAAATCACCTCCGCCGCCGTGGAGATCGATCACCGGACCAAGATAGGTGGCGGCCATGGTGGAACATTCGATATGCCAACCAGGCCGTCCCAAGCCCCAGGGGCTGGGCCAGGCCGGCTCGCCGGGCTTTTGGGCCTGCCAAAGCACGAAATCTAACGGGTCACGCTTGTGGGGATCGTCGGGGAAATTGCCCCGCTGGTTGGCGGTGGGGAGCCACTCCTCCGGTTCCAGGCCGCTCACCCGGCCAAAGCGGGGCGCCGTGGCCACGTGGTAGTACACGTTCCCGTCCGAGACATAGGCGTGGCCCTTGGCGATCAGCGTTTGGATGGCGCCGAACATCTGCGGGATAACCTCGGTAGCGCGGGGATAGACATCCGGCGGGCGCACATTGAGGGCGCGCATGTCCTCGATGAAATGGCGCGTCCAGCGGTTGCCCAGGGCCAGCCAATCCTCGCCCAGCTCTCGGCTCTTGCGCAGGATATCATCATCAATATCGGTGACGTTCTGCACATAGCGCACGGGGTAGCCCAAGTACTCTAAATAGCGGATCAACACATCGAAACTCAAATAGGTGAAGGCATGGCCCAGATGGGTGGTATCGTAAGGGGTGATGCCACACACATAGAGGGTGACCACATCACCCAACGGGCGGAACACCTCCAAACGTTGATGGGGCTCGTTGAACAGGTGTAGCAAGCGGACCTCCTCATCAAGGACCTGAACGACGTCACTCTTGGCTTTTTGCGCGCAGCAAGACGTCCAAGAGCGTGCAGAGGATCAACCAAAAGCCTCCCTGGCCCGCCAGGGCCACCGCCACGCCCTGCCGCCGAGGGCGCGCCTCTTGGCCCGAGAGCAGCAGGCCCAGCAGGAGGGTGGCCAGCCCCAGCCCGGCGCCATAGCGGAGCAGCTGGCCGTATCGCTGCACAGGATGGCCCTGGCCCCGCCGCGAGGCGGATGGAACCTCTACGGCATCTTGGCGGGGGATCTCTTGCAGGCCCCGCAAAGCCAAGGCCGTATGGGCGGCGCCCCACAGGAGCCACTGGCCGCCCAAGCCGCCGGCGAAGGGTGTGCGCTGCCCCAAGAGCAACGCCAGGCCGCCCATGAGATGGCCCAGGCCCCAGGCCAGGGCCCCTTTGAGCCCATCTTGGGCCTGGGCAAGCCACGCGGAGCGGGGGCGATAGTTCAGCAAAGGCAACAACTGTGCGGGCACGGCATGCCATTTAAAGGCCCGAGGCGCCACCCAGCCGGCGCGTGCCCCCACGCTGATGCGCCCAGCCCCGCCTTCCTGGGCGGGAAGCAAGCCCCCTTGGCCGCTGGCAGGGCGGGGTTGGGGAGGGATCTCATCCAAGGGCCATTCCCGCAGGGCAAAACGGCCATCTCCCAGGGCCACAAAGGGCGCGGCCTGACCCTGCCGGCGGATCAAGCGGCGCAGCGTGCCGTTCATCGAATTCCAGGGGGTGTTGCCCTGCACTGCGATGAGCCCTTGGGCCATCGCTCGGGCGGTGATCTCTCGAAAATGCAGGGGCACACCAGCCTGCCTCAGAATATACTCCGCCGCCTCCGCAAAGGTCATGCCGCACCTCCCTTCAGACGACCTCGATGCCCGGCTCGCCCTCCATCACCTGCCCGATCTGCCACGCCTCATGCCCCAGGGCGCGGTAGCGGGCCAGAAAATTCTGCGCCTCCTCCGGCGCGAGAGAGATGAACAACCCCCCGGAGGTCTCTGGGCAGTAACAGAGCAAGCGCTGCTCATACTCCAAGTGGGGCGCAAAGGTCACGTGTTCCTCGTAGGCGGCCATATTGTTATTGGCCCCGGCGGGGAAGAGCAATGCATCGGCATACTCCTGGGCGCCGGGGTGGAAGGGCAAGGCCTCGTACACGAGGCGCAGGCGCACGCCGCTCTTCTCGGCCACCTCCCAGGCGTGGCCCAACAGGCCGAACCCGGTGATATCCGTCAGCGCATGGGGCGCGCAAGCCCGCAAGGCCAGGGCGGCGTCCTTGTTCAGCAATTTCATCCAGCGCGTGGCGATGGCGACGTGCTCCGGCTCGGCCACGCCGGCCTTGTAGGCGGTGGCGATGATCCCCACCCCCAAAGGCTTGGTCAGGAGCAACACATCGCCGGGGCGCGCCATGGCCTTGGTGTACACCTTGGCGGGATGCACATGACCCAACACGGCCAGCCCCACTTTGGGCTCGTCATCATCCACCGTGTGGCCGCCGGCGATGATGGCGCCGGCCTCTTTGACCTTCTCGGCGCTCCCGCGCAGGATCTCGATGATCATCGTCTCGGGCAGCGCGGCGGGGAAGGCGGCGATGCTGAGGGCCAGGAAGGGCTCGCCCCCCATGGCGTACACGTCGCTCAGGGCATTGGCCGCGGCGATGGCGCCGTAATCATAGGAGTCATCCACGATGGGGGTAAAGAAATCCACGGTAAAGATCAGCGCCCGCTGGTCATCCAGTTTCCAGACAGCAGCATCATCGGCGACGGTCAACCCCACCAAGAGTTCGGGGTAGTTGGCCTCGTCGAACAGCTCTCTCAAGTGGCGCGTGACACGCGCCAGGGCGGCAGGCGCCCTTTTGCTCCCTCAACCCGCGGCCTTGGCCAGGGCGGTCAGATGGATCACCCCATCCGGCCCGGCCAGGCTGCGCAGGCCGCACTGCTCTCCGCTCATCCTCACGCCTCGCAGGGACAAAAGAGAAGGCTCTGAGGGACATTATAGCGGGCGCCGGCGTTCCGTCAAGGCGTGGAAGGCGGTGGTTGTCAGTATCCTTTATCCCAGTGCGGCTCGATATCCGCCGCGATCTCGTGTGAGATCCAGACGTCCGTGCGCAATGTCTGGAGAATCGATTCGGGCACCTTGGGCGTGACCGGCCCGTGTAGCACCAGCCGACTGATCAAGCGCTGCCAAGAGACGAACGAGCCACCCACGGTGATGGCATGCATATCAATGC
>DAOTZU010000193.1:0-14810 GCA_034433995.1 Anaerolineae bacterium | reverse complement strand
TGCCCCGCCTCCCCGCCGAGGCGAAAGGTCACATCAATAGCTGACATAACTATCTTGCTCCTAAAATAACTTTAGCCGCCCCACGGTGCCCCCTGTGCCGGCCCAGGAGCAGGGAGCACCGTGGGAAATGCAATGGTGTGCGTTAGGGCAAGCCAAAACTCGGTTATTTGAGCACGCAGACAGCGCCCGACAGCTTGACCCGCAGGGCCAAAGTCTCAAAGATGCGGAAGCGCTGGTCAATCCCTTCGTTGCCCACGTAGGCGGTGACCACGTCTTGGCCCACTACCAGGTCCATGTTCCAAGGATGCGGGCTGATGACCATGGCCAGGTCGTCGGCCATGCCGGTCCACTGGAAGAGGCCCGCCTCGGCCAGTTCCTCCACTGCCTCAACCTCGCGTTGGCCCTGTTGGATCAGGCTGGAGAGGCGGGCGTAACGGCCGGGGCTCATCACCAAGGCGTAGGGGCCATCGAACCCCGCCGCGAGCAATTTGGCGGTGGCCATAGCCACAGCCTGGGAGGCCCCGCCAAGCACGCTCCAATCCCCCAGCTCGCTGGTGGTCTTGGCCTGCTTGAGCAACCCGCCCAGGACCAGGTCGTCCTCCGCCTTGGCCAGCTTGGTGGCGGCGATGGCCACGGCGCCCAGGTCCAGCCCAAAGGGCGTCCCCTCGGCGATGGCCAGTTGCTTGGCCTTGAGCACAAACTCCTGCCGTAGCTCGGTGAGGGCGATGTACTTGGTATTCTCGGCGATGGTGGCCGCCCCGCCCTCGGTGGTAAAGCCAAAGAGGGGCACCATCTCCACGCCCCAGCCCAGCGGGCCCACCAGTTCCACAATGCGACGGCCCACCAAGGTCTTTTTGATCACCGTAACGACCATCTCATCTATCTTGGCCCAAAGCTCGGCGCTGATGGGGGCTGCGGAACGCATCAAATAGTCGCTCATGGTATCCTCCTGTGCTGATATGTGGGACGCCCCTGGCGGATGGCCGGGGGACACCTCTGCTATTTTTCACCCTTTAAACTGCCCACCGACGGGATGGTCTTGGGCGGTTCTGGTTTCTCCGGGGCTTGGGTCGGCTCGCCCTCCTGTTTGGCCTCTTCCAGCAGGTCGCTGAATACTGCGTCGTGGTAGACCTCGTGGTCGCGGATGTAGCCCAGCAGTTCCTTCACCTCCGGCTCCTCCACCTCGGTCATCTGCGAGGTATAGTCCTTGGTCACCTCGCGCTCCACGGCGATATCCGCCTCCAGCATCTCCACGGGGTCCTTGGTCAAGGCCAATTCGGTGTGGCTCATATCCGGGTCGCCGCCGCGCTCGGCCAAGGACTCGGAAAGCCAACCCATGTGCTGCATCTCGTTGATGGCGCTATCCTGCATCGTCTCGGCCAATTCCTTATCTTTGGCGACAAAGGAATGGTAAAGATACTGCAGGATCACCGTGTACTCGTGGCGGATCCCCTGGTTGAGGATCTCGGCCAGGCGTTTCGGCGGCTTGGCCAGCTCGGCGGCTTGGGTGGGGGCAGGCTCCGGAGCGGCTTGGGCCTCGGCCACCAACCCCTCAAAGATCTCTTTGTGGCGCAGCTCATCCTCGACGATGCGGGCCAGCAGGCGACGGATTTTGGGGTCGGTGATGGCCTCCATGTGGGCGCGATATTGGACGATGGCCGTCTCTTCCAGGCCCACGTCCTTGCGGAGTTGCTCGGCGGCCGGGGCTTGGCTCAGATCCACCGGATCCCGCTTGAGGGTGGGCTCGCCGCCCAGCTCGACGATGGCATCGGCCAGCCAATCAAAGTGGCGCATCTCGTCGCGGGCGATGGCCTCGATCTCGGCGGGGATCCCCTCCAGGCCCATGAGGTAGGCATGCCGCAGGTATTGAATGATGGCCTGATGCTCCCCCATCATGTCCTTGCGCAAGAGTTCGATCCATGCTTCGTTTTCCATGTTCACCTCCAACTTGACCTTTACCTGGCTCGCATCTCTCGGTTTGCCGCGACCTGGAGCGCGCTCAGGTCCAGCCCATGGCGGCGCCAGGCTTCCACATGGGCCGAGACATCGCTCTTTTGGGCGATCAACTGGTTGACCAGGCGCACCTTGGAGCGATCGCCGATCACAATGGCCCCCACCACACGCCCGTCGCGCAGGGCCAGCTTGTGATACACGCCCGCTGCCGGGTCCACATGGCGCACCTCGACGAGGCCATCTCCTTTCGCTATCGCCTCGCCCACAGAGGTCACGTCGATGCCCGTCACCTTCAGGGTGGTGCTGGGGACGATATCTTGGTAGGTGGCCTGGGAATCGCCGGTGATCTGGGCAGCGGCCACCTGGGCCTGGGCCAAGGCGGCGGGGATGATGCCCCAGACCACGCCGTTGAACTCGGCGGCATCGCCCACGGCATAGATATCGGGGTCGCTGGTGCGCAGGCGCGCATCCACCACGATGCCCCGTCCACAGGCAAGGCCGGCCTCTTGGGCTAAATCCACATTGGGCCGCACGCCGGCCGAGATGACCACCATGTCGGTGGCGATCACGCGATCGCTCCGCAGGCGCACGGCCTGCACGTGGTCCGCGCCCTCGATGGCGGCGCAGGAATCGCCGGTGATGACCTCGATGCCCCGCGCCTCGATGAGCCTTTGCAAGAGGCCGGCGCCTTCCTCATCCAGCTGGCGCGGCAACAGGCGGGGCAATAGCTCCACCACGGTGACGCCGATGCCATTGGCCCTCAGCGCCCCCGCCGTATCCAGCCCCAGCAGCCCACCGCCCAAGACCACGGCGTGGCGGCTGCGCCGGATGCCCTCGCGCAGCGCCAGGGCATCGTGAAGGGTGCGCAGGGTATAGACGCCGCCCAGCGTACACCCCGGAATGGGCGGCACCCAGGCGCGGGCGCCGGTGGCCAAGACGAGCTGGTCGTAGATGACCGAGCTGCCATCCCCCAGCAGGAGGCGATGCTCCGCCGGCAAGACCTTGGTCACCCGCTGCCCCAGGAAGGTTTGAATCTTGCGTTCCTGGTACCAGGATTCGGGATAAAAGGGCATCTGCTCCGGCGTCACCTGGCCGGCCAAAAGGTCGATGAGCCGAGGGCGGGGATAATAAGGGAAAGGCTCGGCCGAATACACCACCACCTCCGCAGAGGGGTCACGCTCAACCACCCCGCGGGCCGTGGTGATGCCGGCGACGCCGTTACCGACAATGACCAACCGCATCAAGCCTCCACTTTGGGCCTCATCGCCCGGTACAGGGATGTAAGCCGCAGCTCTCCAACGGCGCATCTGCCAGAAAACCTGGCGACCGCCGCCTTCGCCCGGGCAACGGTCGCCATGACCCTTCTGGCAGGTTGCGCGGTGCGTTTAGGCTTGCACTTTTTCGAACATGTCCTTCGCCGCCCCACATTCGGGGCAGACCCAATCGTCCGGCAGATCCTCAAAGGCCGTGCCAGGGGCGACGCCGTTCTCCGGGTCACCGACGGCGGGATCGTACACGTAACCGCAGACGAGACATTCCCATTTGGCCATGCGTGCTCTCCTTCGTTGGGTGAGATGGGGGTTCAGTTATCCTTGTAGAACAATTCCTCGTACAAGGTCTCGACGCGGCGCTTGTGGGTGGCCTCTTCGCTGGCCAGGAATTCAAAGAGTTTCACCGTGGATTCGTCATCGGTGACCTTGGCCAAGGCGGCGTAGAGATCATGGCTGGCCTTCTCGCGTTTGCCGGCGACGATGAGGATATCCTGCAAGTCCGAATCGGCGGCCAGCGGCACCTCCACCAGGTAATCGGTGATCTTTAAATCCGTCACCTGCTTTTGCTGGGTTTTGGAGAGGACGCGAAAGACATTTCCCGCCAGCAAGGCCTCCAGCTTGTTGCGATGCCCCACCTCTTGGGTGGCCAGGTCTTGGAGCAGCTCCTTGGCATGGGGCAGCTTCACCCGTCCCGCCGCCGTGGAATAGAGGGTATAGGCGTCAATCTCGCGCTGGATGGCGGTCTTCAGGATGTCTTGGATCACGTTTGTCGGTGTACTCATAGGGGGTCAGCTCCTCTCTAAATATTGGCGTTCGTTCCTGATAAGATTGTATACGACAATGAAAGCGCGGTCAACCTAACGCGCGTCCACCCGTTGGTGCTGCGCGGCGCAAGAGGGACAAATCCCGATGAACAACAGACGGTAGCCCTGGATGGCAAAGCCCGAGACGCGCTGCGCTTGTTCCAGCAGGGCCTCGGGAAGGGTGAAGGACTCTAGATCGGTGATGCGCCGGCACTCTGGGCAGAGGATATGGGTATGGGGCGTGGTATCCCCATCCCAATGGGTGGCATTATCCGTGAGGGTGATCTCTTGGATCAACCCTTTTTCGGCCAAGGTGGCCAGGTTCCGATACACGGTCCCCAGGCTGATGTGCGGCAGCCGCTGGCGCACCTGTTGATAGACCCAGGCGGCATCGGGATGCTCCCGTGAGGCCCGCAACACCTCCAGGATGACCTGGCGCTGGGGCGTCAACCTCAGGCCGTGTCGGTGCACGGTCTCTTCGATGGGGGTTGGCTGGTTCATCATCTTGCTCCCTTCGTCCCCATTATACTTGGGAATGATTCCTAGTCAAGCTGGGTATCCGGAGGATGGGCAAAAGAGATCTACCCGCGCCCGCCGTCGGATGAATCCGACGGGCGCTTTTTGAAGATGCAAAATATTCTTTTTTGGAACGGTGGAACGACAATCCCCGGAGGCAAGCTGGAGCAAGGGGAGCAAAGAGAGGGTTAGTTGAGTGGGCCTGTAAGCCGAATTCTGTCACCCGCAAACGCGGGTTGGCGGCCATCTCTCTGGGACGGCGATTGCTCGCCGCCTCAAGCGACCTACCCGAGGTTACGGACGAGCAGCCCGCGGCAGGGGAAAAGCTCCCCCTGCGCACCTCTTGCTTGGTCTTGCTCTCGATGGGGTTTGCCTAGCCGGTCCAGTCACCTGGGCCGCTGGTGGTCTCTTACACCGCCGTTTCACTCTTACCGCCGGGGGCAGGCCCCCGGCGGCGACCTGCTTTCTGTTGCACTATGCCGTCGAGTCACCTCGCCTGGGCGTTACCCAGCATCGTGCTCTCTAGAGTTCGGACTTTCCTCAAGGTGCCCCGCCGGGCACCTCGCGGCCGCCCGGCCCACTCAACCGTTTACAAGATACCATCAAGGGACATGTTTGTCAAACCTGTGTCGCCATTGACAGCTTGGCTCGCGCCCGCTACAATGCCCTCGTTGGCGCTTCCGAAGGAATACAAGGGGAACTCGGTCATGGGTGGCTGCATAGCACACATTGGTTGAGCGCTGTCGGCCATTGGCCGACAGCTGAAATAAATCCACAAGAGAGGAGGCCACCGGTGGAGAACAGCGCGGATCGTTCCTATCGTCGTATCGTCAACGCTTGGTGCATGTACGATTGGGCCAACTCGGCCTTTGCCACCACCATCATGGCCGTGGTCTTGCCCACCTTCTTTAGCGCCGTGGCGGGGGCCACCCTGGCGCCCGATCCCGCCCAGGCCAGGGTGTTGGCCACCAGTTATTGGGGCTACACCAACAGCATCAGCATGTTGCTCATCGCCATGGCCGCACCCGTGTTGGGGGCCGTGGCGGACCACAGCGGCGCCAAGAAGCGGCTGTTGACCATCTTTGCCGGCTTGGGCATCCTCGCCACCGCCTTGCTGGTGTTGGTGAGCACCGGCGATTGGCTGGCCGCCGCGCTCCTCTACATTGTGGGGCACATCGGCTTCTCCGGGGCCAACATCTTTTACGATGCCTTGCTGCCCCATGTGGCCCAGCGGGGCGATATGGACCAAATCTCGTCCAGGGGTTATGCCATGGGGTACCTGGGGGGCGGGCTGCTTTTGGCCCTGAACCTGGCCTGGATCATGCAGCCCAGGCTCTTTGGTCTCCCCAATAGCGAGATGGCCTCGCGGGTCTCTTTTCTCAGTGTGGCCATTTGGTGGGCGGTCTTTTCGCTGCCCTTGCTGCGGCATGTGCCAGAGCCCAAAGCGGTGCTCCAGCCGGGAGAGAGCCTCAACCCCTTCAAGGGGGCCTTTCAGCGCCTGGGACACACCTTCCGCGAGATCCGGCGCTACCGCGAGCTTTTCAAGTTCCTGGTGGCCTTTTGGCTGTATAACGATGGCATCGGCACCATCATCACCATGGCCGCCATCTATGGCGCCGAGCTGGGCATCGCCCAAACGCATCTCATCGGCACCATCCTGATGGTGCAATTCGTGGGCGTGCCCTTTGCCCTGCTCTTTGGCTGGCTGGCCAAGCGCTTGGGCACCAAACGCTCCATCCTGCTGGCCCTGGCCGTCTATTCCCTCATCGCCATCTTGGGCTATTTCGTCACGCGGGCCATCCATTTTTGGCTCTTGGGGTTCGCCGTGGCCACGGTGCAAGGGGGTAGCCAGGCCCTCAGCCGTTCCCTTTATGGCGCCATGACGCCCAAGGCGAAATCGGCCGAGTTCTTTGGCTTCTATGACGTGAGCAGCAAGTTCGCCGGCATCATCGGCCCGGCCCTCTTTGGCTTCATCGGCCAAGCCGCGGGATCCAACCGCTATGCCATCTTGGGCATCGTGCCCCTCTTTGTCATCGGCGGGCTGCTGCTCCTCACCGTCAATGAACGCCAGGGCATGGCGGCAGCCGGCGAACAGCCATGAGGGATCGGCCAGCAGCCATCGGCCGGACGCCACAAGGCTGGCGGCTCTTGGCTATGCAGGGGCGATCCGGCGGTCCGAATCTTGGTCAAAGAGATAGACCGATGCCTCCGGGATGACCACGTGCACCTGCCAGCCGCGGTTGATCTGCATCTCCAGGGGCGCCTCCACGCCAAAGATCAGCCCGCCCACCTGCACATTGACCACTTGGCGGTGTTGGGCAAAGTGGGGCTCGCAGTTGATCACCTGCCCCTGGAGCTGGAGGCCCTCCGTGGGCAAGGGCTCTCCTTCGGGGATGACTTGCGCGGCGCCGCTGCGGAAACCGAGGATCACCTGCTGCCCCGGCTGCACCTGCGCGGCCAAGGCGCGCGGTACCGGCACCCGGCCCATGGCGCTCTCCAGATGGCCATCGGCGGTCACCCGCCAATCCCGCAGGAGGTTCATGGGTGGCAGCCCCAAGAAGCCGGCCACAAAGGCCGTCACCGGGTTCTCGGTAATCTCTTGATATGTCCCCACCTGTTCCACCTTGCCGGCGCGCATCACGGCGATGCGGTCGCCCAGGGTGATGGCCTCCACTTGGTCGTGGGTGACATAAATCGAGGTGATGTGAAAGCGGTGGAGCAGGCGCTTGATCTCCACCCGCGTGCTCACCCGCAGCTTGGCATCGAGGTTGGACAGGGGTTCATCAAAGAGAAAGAGCTTGGGATCCCGCACGATGCAGCGGCCGATGGCCACGCGCTGTTGCTGGCCGCCGGAGAGGGTGGCCGGTTTACGATCCAGGAGCAGGTCAAAGCCGATCCCCATGATCTCGGAGGTGGCGCGGATGCGCTCCATCATCTCCTCGGTGGGGCGTTTGCGCACCCGGAAAAAGAATCCCAGGTTTCCCTCGCCCTTGAAATGGGGATAGAGGGCATAGTTCTGAAAGACCATACCGATCCCCCGCTCCTTGGCCGGGACATCGTGCATCGGTTGGCCGTCGAAATAGACCTCGCCCTCATCGGGCGTTTCCAGGCCGGCCACGACGCGCAACAGGGTGCTCTTGCCGCAGCCGGAGGGCCCCACGATGGCCATGGTCTCCCCATCCTGAATGGTGAGGTTCAGTTGATCCAGGGCGCGCACCGGCCCCTCGGTGGGGCGGCTGGTCTCGGCGTTGGCGATCACCCGCTCCACGAAATCCTTGTCCTGGTAATCGGCATAGGCGCGCCGCGCCAGGTTGTGGGACATCATCCAACCGCTGCCGGGCTTGAAAATCTTGGTCACATTCTCCAAGCGAATCTCGGCCAAAGGACACCTCCTCTGTTGTTCCATAAGGCCCTCTCGATGGTTATTATAAAAGAATTGATGCTGGGTATGCAAATGATCTTGCCAAGGGGGCCCAAGACCTGACAGGTCTTCCAAGACCTGTCAGGTCTGGAGGCCCTTGCCAGGTGGATGGGTTCATGGTATGCTTAGCCCAAACCATGTTTGGAGGAGCATGATGTTTCCTGCTGGTCCCATCGGTTTGAGCATGTGGGAGATCGACACGCCGGCCCTGTGCTTGGATATCGCCGCCTTGGAGCGCAACATCGCGCAATTGGCCACTTTTCTGAAGGACAAGCCCGCTGCGGCGCGTCCCCATGTCAAGACCCACAAATCTCCGGCCATCGCTTGGCTGCAGCTCCGGGCGGGGGCCATCGGCATCACTTGCGCCAAGGTGAGCGAGGCCGAGGTGATGGCCCAGGCGGGCATCCGGGATATCCTCATCGCCAACCAGGTCGTCGGCGCGGACAAGATCGCCCGTCTGGTGAACCTGGCCGCCACCACCGAGGTGATGGTGGCGGTGGATGACCTGGCCAACGCCCAGGAGCTTTCCGCCGCGGCCCAGGCCAAGAAGGTGCGCCTGCGGGTGTTGGTGGAGGTGGATGTGGGCATGCACCGCTGTGGCGTCGCGCCCGGCGCGGAGGCCCTGGCCTTGGCGCGCGAGGTGGTCAAGCTGCCAGGGCTGCGCTTTGAAGGTCTGATGGGCTATGAGGGCCACGCGGTGATGATCCCCGACCTGGCCGAGCGCACACGGGTGGCCAACGAGGCCATGGCGCAGCTCATCGCTACCCGCGATCTTTTGTTGGCCGAGGGGATTCCGGTGGGCATCGTCTCCGCCGGCGGCACGGGCACCTATGCCATCACCGGCGCCTATCCCGGCGTCACCGAGATCCAGGCCGGCTCCTATGCCACCATGGACGCCAAGTACCGCGAGGTGGGGATGGATTTTGAGCTGGCCCTTTCGGTGATGGCGCGAGTAATCAGTGTGCGCGGGATGGATGACGCGGTGATTGATGCGGGGATGAAAACCCTCAGTCCCGAGTTCGGCATGCCCATGGTGGCCCGACCGGAGGGTTGGACCTTGGTACGTCTCTCCGAGGAGCATGGCCAACTGCGCCGGCAGGGTGGCGCGCCCTTGCGCCGCGGCGACCGGGTGCAACTCATCCCCGGCCACGGATGCACCACCATCAACCTGCACGATGTTTATCATGTGACACGAGATGGCGTCGTCGAGGCGGTGTGGCCCGTGGCGGCGCGGGGATGTGTGCGTTAGGAGGCCTAATCCGATGACCCTTTACGGCTATCATGGCAAGGTGTTGCACATTGACCTATCCGCGCGGCGGGCCTGGCTGGAGCTGCCCGATGAAGACTTTTGGCGGCTCTACGGCGGTGGCGGCCTGCTGGCTGCCTACTACCTCCTGCGCCACACGCCGCCCGGTGGTGACGCCTTTGACCCAGCAAACCTGCTCATCCTTACCTCTAGCGTGGTGGCTGGCCATCCCTATGCCGGCCTGGCCCGTTTCACCGCCGCCGCGCAAAGCCCGCTTACCGGTGGCATCGGCGAGACGCGCTGCGAGGGACCATTCGGCGTGGCCCTCAAGGGCAGCGGCGCCGACGCCCTCATCTTTCACGGCGTGGCCGAACGGCCCACGGCGGTGGTCATCGCGGAGGGCCAAGCCACTTTCTACGATGCCCAAGAGCTGTGGGGGTTGACGGTGGGCCAGACGGTGGACGCCCTGGAGGCCCGCTTCGGTGATGCGATCCACACCGCCGTCATCGGTCCGGCCGGGGAGAACCGCGTGCGCTATGCCAGCATCGTCAGCGACCGCGCCTACCAGGCCGCGCGCATGGGGATGGGCGCCGTGATGGGGGCCAAGCGCCTCAAGGCCGTCATTCTGCAGGGCGATTGCCACCCGCCCGTGGCCGATCCCGCCACCTGCGAGGCCCTCACCCAGATGTATGCCCAGCGCATGGTCGCCAACCCCCTCACCCGTTGGCAGCTCGAGCCACCCGGCTTTTCTGCCTGGGTGGAGCTCCACGGCGTGGACGCGGCCCTATGCACCCGCAACTATCGCGACCCCTCTTTTGAGGGCGCGGCCGCCTATGCCCCGGCCCACTTTATGCGCTACTATCGCCACGACGGGAATTGTCCGGGTTGCCCCAATGCCTGCATCAAGTTCTTTTCCGCCGGCGATGATGCCCGCTTCGATCCCCGCGCCGGCGGCATCCATCAAGAGCTGCCCGGCACCCTGGGGCCCAATTGCGGCGTGAGCGACCTAGAGGCGACCTTGCGCGCCAACGTCTTGTGCAACGAGCTGGGCATGGACCCCACCTCCCTGGGGTTCACCCTTTCCATGGCCATGGAGTGCGTGGAACGAGGGCTCATCCCGCCTCCACTCCTCGATGTGCCCCTGCGCTTTGGGGATGCCGAGGCCATATTGGCCATGATCCAGCGCATCGCCCGTCGCCAGGGCTTGGGCGATCTGCTGGCCGAGGGTTCGCGCCGGGCGGCCAAGGCCTTGGGCGGCGGGGCGGAGCGCTATGCCCTCCATGTCAAGGGGCTGGAGATGGTCTGCTTTGAGCCGCGCAGCCAGACCAATTTGGCCCTGGGCTATGCCACCGCGCCCATCGGCCCGCGCTATGATATCTGCGAGCACGATTGGGATTTTGATACCCAGGTGGGCTGGGAGCACACCCTCAACTCTTCGCGCACCCTGGGCATCTTGCAGCGGGTGCCCATGGATCGCCTCGCCGTGGAAAAAGTGCGCAACTTCAAGGCCCTCTCCACCTTGTGGTCGGGGGCCGACGCGCTGGATATGTGCATCTTTGCCATCGCCCCCACCCGGGTCTTGACCATGCACCATATGGCCGAACTGCTGGGCGCGGTGACGGGCTGGAACACCTCCGCCTACGAGATCATGCGTTTTGGCGAGCGCCGCTTGCACCTGATGCGCGTCTATAACCTGCGCCAGGGCCTCACCGCTGCCGATGACACCTTGCCGGCCCGTTTTTACGAGGAGCCGATCGGCGGCGAGGGCCGTTGGGCCCGGACCCGGCTGGATCGCGAGGGCTTTGCCCAGATGGTGCGTGTCTACTACCGCATGATGGGCTGGGATGACTTGGGCCGCCCGCGCTACGAGACCTTGGTGGACCATCACCTGGAATGGACGGTGGCCGAGGGCTATGCGGACAGGGTCTAGCTCGGTCAAGAGGTTGGCCTGGGCGAGCGGGGCGCTAGGAGCTGGTGTGGCCGGGGGAACCTTCAGCCACAAGCGCGCTGTGATTTGACAGCCCGGCTGTTTCATGCTATGATAGTTCCAAATCATATCCAAAAGATTGTGACCAGGAAGAGTAGGTTGCGCAACGAGGCTCAGAGAGTCGGAGCAAGGTGTGAGTCCGATGCCAGCGACGCAACCGAATGGGCCTGCGAGTTGGGCGCCGAAAGAACCGGTGAGTTCGAGTAGTCCGCCCCGGGAACGCTGCCGTTAGCTGAGCGCTGGATATCGGGCAACTATCCGCCGCGTGCGCTGGGTGCCCCGTATCCGTAGAGAGAGGTTGGCCATGCATAAAGAAACCCGTCTCTGACGGGTTTTTTGTTTATGGCCGCCTAAGGTGGGTGGCACCGCGGGGAGCTATTGAGCCCCTCGTCCCGCTACACGCTCGATCTGTGAGGGATCGGGCGCCGCAGCGAGGCGAGGGGCTTTTTCTATGCGAGTTCGGCGAGGAGGTGTTGGGTGATGCTAAATGAGCTGACCAAAATTGCGCTGCGGCCTGTGATCCGCGAATTGCCCGCCGACGTGGATACGCCCATCTCCGTCTATCTGAAGTTGCGGGGGTTGGGGCCGTCGTTCCTCTTGGAGAGCGTCGAGGGGGGCGAACACCTGGCGCGCTATTCCTTCATCGGGGCCCAACCCTGGGCCATCCTGCGCTCGTGGCGCGAGCGCATCGTGTTGGAGGAGGAGGGGCGCTGGAGGGAGTTCACCCCTGAGGAGGGGGATGTGCTGGATGTTTTGCGCGGCCTTTTGCCCCGCTACGAGGGCTTGCCGTTGGAGGGGCTGCCCCGTTTCACCGGTGGCGCGGTGGGCTATATGGGCTACGACTTGGTGCGCTCCTTCGAGCGGCTGCCGGCGTTGCAGCCGGATACTTTGGCCCTGCCGGAGGCGGTGTTCTTGCTGTGCGATCGGCTGGTCATCTATGACCATGTCAAGCATCGCTTGTTGGTGGTGGCCCATGCCCCCGCCGAGGGCTCTGGCGCGGGCGAGGCCGCGGCCCAGGCCGCCCTGGATGAGATGGTGGCCCGCCTCAAGAGGCCCCTGCCCCAACCCGCGTCTTGGCCCAAGGCCATGCCGCCCGCCGAGGAATGCATCTCTGCCTTTGGCCGGGAGGCCTTTGCCCAGGCGGTGATGCGGGCCAAGGAGTACATCACCCAAGGGGAGATCTTTCAAGTGGTCCTCTCCCGGCGCATCGGGCGGCGCACGGCGGCGCAACCCTTTGACATCTACCGGGCCTTGCGCCGGGTGAACCCTTCGCCCTACATGTTCTATCTGGAGCTGCCCGACGGTCTGCGCCTCATCGGTTCCTCGCCGGAGGTGTTGGTGCGGGTGGATGGCGGCCTGGTGGAGACGCGCCCCCTGGCCGGCACCCGTCGCCGCGGCGCCAACGAGGCCGAGGACCGCGCTCTGGAGCTGGAGCTCTTGGCCGACCCCAAAGAGCGGGCCGAGCACGTGATGTTGGTGGACCTGGCCCGTAACGATGTGGGCCGCGTGTGCCGTTATGGGACGGTGCGCACCCCCACGGTGATGGAGGTGGAGCGCTACTCCCATGTCATGCACATCGTCTCCACGGTGCAGGGCGAGCTGGAGCCCTCCCGCGATGCCTTCCACGTGTTGCGGGCGTGTTTCCCGGCGGGAACCGTCTCCGGGGCGCCCAAGGTGCGGGCCATGGAGATTATCGAGGAGCTGGAGCCGGAGCGACGCGGGCCTTATGCCGGCGCCGTGGGCTATTTTGGCTTTTCGGGCAACATGGATACCTGCATCACCATCCGCACCATCGTCATGCAGGGGGAGCGCGTCTTTTTGCAGGCAGGGGCGGGGATTGTGGCCGATTCCGATCCGGAGCGCGAGTTTGAAGAGACCGAGAACAAGTTGCGGGCGCTGGCGCAGGCGCTCCTGGCTGCCGAATGCGGACAAGTCTAGATCAAGGAGGTTGACCGTGATCATCGTCATCGATAACTATGATTCCTTTACCTATAACCTGGTGCAATATCTGGGCGAGTTGGGGGCCGATCCCTGGGTCTTTCGCAATGACCGCATCAGCGTGGGCGAGCTGGAGAATCTCCACCCCTCGCATCTGGTCATCTCGCCGGGGCCGGGCGGGCCGGAGGATGCCGGCATCTCCAACGCAGCCATCCGCCGCTTTCACGGGCGGGTGCCCATCTTGGGGGTTTGCCTGGGACATCAATGCATCGCCCATGTTTTCGGCGGGCGGGTGGGCCCTGCGCCGCGGCTGATGCACGGCAAGGTCTCCCAGATCTGCCATGAAGGAGGCAGGCTCTTTGCCGGCTTGCCCAGCACCTTCCAGGCCACCCGCTATCACTCTCTCATCGTCCAAGAGCCGCTGCCGGACGAGCTGCAGGTGTTGGCCCGCACCCCCGAGGGCGAGCTCATGGCCCTGGGGCATCGCGCCGGGCCGACCTACGGCGTGCAGTTTCACCCCGAATCGGTGCTGACGCTCCACGGCAAGCGCCTGCTGCAGAATTTCCTCCAGCTCGATCGCGTTGCCGTGGGCGAGGCGAGGGTGGCCTCGGCGCCGGCGCTGGACCTGCCCACGGCCATTGAGCGCGCCCTGGCCCAGGAGCATCTCTCTGCCGAGGAGGCCGAGGCGGTGATGCTGCGCATCATGGCCGGCGAGGCGACCCCGGCCCAGATCGGCGCCTTCCTGGCCGCCCTCCGCGCCAAAGGGGAGACGGTGGCCGAGATCACCGGTTTTGCCCGGGCCATGCGCCGCCACGCCACGCCGGTGCGCCCCAGCCGCCGCCCCTTGGTGGATACTTGCGGCACCGGCGGCGACCGCGCCCACACGTTCAACATCTCCACCACCGCCGCCTTCGTCGTGGCCGGGGCGGGGGTGGCGGTGGCCAAGCACGGCAACCGCTCCGTCTCCAGCCGCTCCGGCAGCGCCGATGTGCTGCAGGCGTTGGGCGTCAAGCTGGAGCTTTCCCCGGAGGCGGTGGCGCGCTGCATTGACGAGGTGGGGTTCGGTTTCCTCTTTGCCCCGCTGCTCCATCCGGCCATGAAGCACGCCAGCGGCCCCCGCCGGGAGATGGGCGTGCGCACGGTGTTCAACATCCTGGGTCCCCTGGCCAACCCCGCCGGCGCCTCGCTACAGCTGGTTGGGGTGTACGATGGCCGGCTGGTGGAGCCCGTGGCCGAGGTGCTGAGGGAATTGGGGGCCGAGGCGGCCTATGTGGTACACAGCGCCGAGGGCCTGGACGAGCTTTCCACCACGGGCGTCAACCATATCGCCGCCCTGCGCGATGGCATCGTCTCCTGTTTCGAGCTGGATGCCACGCAATTGGGCCTGCCCAGGGCCCCTCTGGAGGCGCTGCGGGGCGGCGACGCGGCGGAGAATGCTCGCCTCACCCGCGAGATCCTGGATGGCGCCCAAGGCCCGCGCCGCGATGTGGTGTTGCTCAACGCCGGGATGGCGTTGGTGGCGGCCGGAGTCGCCCGGGACCCGCGGGAGGGCCTGGCCATGGCCGCCGAATCGGTGGATAGCGGCCGGGCACGTCGCGTGTTAGACGCTTTGATCGCCTTCACCCAGGGGGCCGCATGATTCTGGACGACCTTCTCGCCGCCGCCAGAACCAGGG
>DAOTZU010000192.1:0-9959 GCA_034433995.1 Anaerolineae bacterium | reverse complement strand
AGGCGCCGGCTAGTCATCTCTTGCCGGGTCTCCGCCTTCCGCTTCTTCCTCCGGCGGGTTGGCGCCCCGGTTCAACATGTCGTCCACCTCGCGTTTGAGGGTCTCCAGGTCGGCAAAGGAGCGATAGACCGAGGCGAAACGGACATAGGCCACGCCGTCCAGCTTGCGCAGCCGCTCCATGACCATCTCGCCGATCAACCGGCTGGGCACCTCCGCTTGGCCCAAACTGTAGAGTGAGGATTCGATATCGGCTACCAGCTGTTCGATCTCTTCGCTGGGGATGGGCCGCTTGGCGCACGCCTTCCAGATCCCCTCAAAGAGCTTCTGGCGGTCGAACACCTCCCTTCGGCCGTCGCGCTTGACCACCAACAGGTTGACCTTGGCGATCTGCTCATACGTGGTGAACCGCTGATGGCAGGCTTGGCACTCCCGGCGGCGACGAATGCCCTCGCCGATCTCCCGCGTATCCACCACCCGCGATTCGGCAGCTCCGCAAAAGGGACATTTCATGGCCTTCTCTCCCTTCTGGCGATGGCCCGGCAGGCTGTCCGTTGCCGCATCAATGGCGCAAGAAAGAGGGCACGTCCAGATCGTCCTTGTCGAAATGCTTCAGCGCGAACCCCATGGGTTTGCTCCCACGCTGCGCAGATGCCTGGGGGGCTGTCGTCGCGCGCGGCGTGGGCGCGGGCGCGGCGCGGCCATCTGCATCAAAACCGGTGGCGATGACGGTGATCTGCACCGTATCGGCCATGGCTTCGTCCAGCATGGCGCCAAAGATGATGTTGGCATCAGGATCCACCATCTGGCGGATGATCTCGGCGGCGTCGTTCACCTCAAAGAGGGTGAGGTCCTCGCCCCCCTTGATGTTGAACAGCACGCCCCTGGCGCCGTCAATGCTCACGTCCAAGAGATGGCTGTTCACCGCCTGGGTGGCCGCGTCCACGGCCCGGTTCTGGCCTTTGCCTGTGCCGATGGCCATCAACGCCGAGCCCCCGTTGCCCATGATGGAGCGGACATCGTTAAAATCCACGTTGACCAGGCCGGTGCCGGTGATCAATTCCGAGATGCCCTGGATCCCTTGGCGCAGCAGGTCGTCCGCGGCCAGGAAGGCATCGCGCATGGACGCTTTGCGGTCCACCACCTGGAGCAGGCGGTCGTTGGGCACCACGATGAGGGTATCCACATGTTCCCGCAGCCTGGCGATCCCCTCTTGGGCCAAACGGCCGCGGCGCGCCCCCTCGAAACTGAAGGGCTTGGTGACGATCCCCACCGTCAGCGCGCCCAACTTGCGGGCGATCTCGGCCACCTTGGGGGCGCCGCCGGTGCCCGTGCCGCCGCCCATGCCGGCGGTGACAAAGACCATGTCGGCCCCGCGCAAGAGCTCGGCGATCTCCTCCGCCGATTCCTGCGCTGCCTTCTCCCCCAAGACCGGGTCCCCGCCGCAGCCCAGCCCACGGGTGATCTTGTCGCCGATGCGCATGCGCACCGGCGCGCTGGAATTGCTCAGGGCCTGGGCATCGGTGTTCAAAGCGATGAACTCGACCCCTTGCACCCCCACCGCGATCATCCGATCCACGGCGTTGGAACCGCCCCCACCCACGCCCACCACCTTGATTTGGGCGCTACACCGCACTTCGTCCATTTTTTGTGCCCCCTTCCAATTGAACTAAACCCGAGGCAGAAACGCCTTGAACAGTTCTTTGAGCCGTTGATACCAAGGGCCTCCGGACGGAGCCACCGGTCCACCGGTTTCCGTCTCGGCCTCCGCGCGCATGCCCCAGAGGAGCAGGCCCACGCTGGTGGCATACGCGGGGCTGCTGATGGTCTCCATCAGGCCGTGCAAACGGCGCGGCATGCCGATGCGCACCGGCAGGCGCAACACCTGGGCCGCCAGGTCGCGCAGGCCCGGCAAGTTGGCCGTGCCGCCGGTGAGCACCACGCCCGCCGGAAGCAACCCGTCAAAGCCGGAACGCTTGATCTCCCGGGCGACGAGCTCCAAAATCTCTTCGCTGCGGATGGCCACGATGTGGCACAGCTCCCGGCGCGAGACCGTGCCCACGGCGTGTTCGCCAAAGGTGGCGATCTCGATCTTTTCTTCCTCGTCCACTGTGGCGGGGAAGGCGTGGGCGTAACGGATCTTGGCCTCCTCGGCGGCGGCAAAGGGCGCCCGCAGCCCCACGGCGATGTCGTTGGTCATGTGATTGCCGCCCACCGCCAGGACCTGGGTCTCCCAGATGCTCCCCTCGACATAAATGGCGATATCCGTGGTGCCCCCGCCGATATCCACCACGGCCACGCCCATATTCTTTTCCTCGGGCGTCAAGACGGCCTCGGCCGAGGCCAGGGGCTGGAGGATCAGGTCGGCGATGGCGATCTGGTTCATCTCCACGCAGCGCACCAGGTTCTGGATGGCCGTCACCGCGCCGGTGATGATGTGGGCCTCCACCTCCAGGCGGAAGCCCATCAAGCCCAGAGGGTTTTTGATCCCGCCTTGGTCGTCAATGGTGAATCCGCGGGGGATGGCATGGACGATGCGGCGGTTGTGGGGGATGGCGATGGCCTGGGCGGCCTCCATGGCGCGCTCGATGTCATCACGATCCACCGGCCGATCGCCTCTGCCGATGGCGATGACGCCGCGGCTGTTCTGGGAAGAGATGTGGCTCCCCGCCA
Organism: Anaerolineae bacterium; assembly: GCA_034433995.1. Lineage (GTDB taxonomy): Bacteria > Chloroflexota > Anaerolineae > UBA1429 > UBA1429 > DAOTZU01. Next base: position 7,289 of record DAOTZU010000192.1, on the reverse strand, counting down.
CGCCCACGTAGGCCTCTTCCACAATATACCCAGAGATGCGCTCCGCCTTGCGCACCGATTCGCCGATGGATTTGGCCGCCTCCTCCACATCGGTGATGACGCCTTTGCTGAGGCCGCGAGAGGGCACCACTCCCACGCCCACCACGCGCAACACGTCGTTCTCGTCCACCTGGCCGACGAGGGTGCAGATCTTGGTTGTGCCCACGTCAATGCCGACGATTGTTCGTTCCAAGGGTGTCCTCCCTCAGCCGCTAGCGCGTCTTGTAAATGGGCCGCCGTTCGTTCCGCAGATCAATATATTCCACATTCACCTTTTGTGCCAATAACCGGTCCACCAGGGCCTGGGCGATGGCCACTTTGGTGGCGGCGTCGCCGCTATGCCCCAGATAGACCGGCCAGCCAGCTGCCGTCACCTGGAGCACCAGACCCTGTTCGGGTGTATAGGCATACGCTTTGGCGGCGGGAAGGGCGACGATCAGCTCCTCCGCCAATTGCCACGGCACGCCCGCGAGCTGGCCCTGCGGCTCTGGGAGCGTGCCCTTGACGTCATGGATGATGGGCAACTCCCCCGGATCTTGGGCTTGGCCCAAGACCTTGCCCCCCCGGCCCACCCACCAGTAACGGCCGCCGCTCTCCCAGATCCACAGCGCCTCCCGCTCCTGCAAGAGCACCGTCACCCGGTTGGGCAGCTTGGCGCGCACAGCGACGCTTTGCAGGCAGCCGAACTCGGCCAACAACCGCGCCTCGATCTCTTGGGTGCGCAGCAGAAGCAGGCTCCGCCCCACGCCGTTCACCACCTGTTGCACCTCGGCCGGCGAAAGGAGCTTGGCCCCCTCGACGCGCACCTCCTCCACCCGAAAGCGGGCATCCACCAGGAGGGAGAGCAAAAGCCACAGGCTGCCCCCCAGCAGGAACAGGGCCAGCAGCTTGCTCCAGGGAAAGGCGCGCAGAGCCTGCCGGCGATCCGCGCGATCGTCGGCCTCCGAGAGCGCCTGTTGTGCCCTGGAGCGGCGCCGGTGGGCGCCACGCCGCAATGTCGAGGCCAACATGCCCCGCCTCCGTTAATGGTCGAAACGATACGATGTCTCAGTCGCCCGCTTATCCTGGTAACGCTCGAGGGCCAAGGCGATCAGGCGATCCAAGAGCGCCGGGTAGGGCAGGCCGCTGGCCTCCCACAACTTGGGATACATGCTGATCTGGGTGAACCCAGGGATGGTGTTCAGCTCGTTCAGATAGACCTGGCCCGTGTCGCGGCAGAGAAAGAAATCGGCCCGGGCCATGCCGGCACAATCGATGGCCAGAAAGGCCCGCACGGCGAGGTCTTGGATCTGTTGCACCGTCTTGGCGGGCAGCTCCGCCGGAATATGCAGCTTGGAGGCGTTATCAATGTACTTGGCGCGATAGTCATAGAACTCGTTGGAGGGCACCACCTCCCCCGGCACCGAGGCCATGGGCTCGTCGTTGCCCAAGACGCTGCACTCGATCTCCCGGGCGTTGATGCCCTGCTCCACCAAGAGTTTCCGGTCAAAGCGCGCTGCCAGGTCCAGGCCACGCCGCAACTCGGCGCGATCGTGGGCCTTGGAGACGCCCACGCTGGAGCCCAAGTTGGCCGGCTTGACGAACACGGGATAGGCAAGCCGCCCTTCCACCTGGGCGATGATCTCCTCCGGGTTTTGGCGCCAATGGTGGCGCAAGACGACGAGATAATCCGCTACCGGCAGCCCGTTGGCCACAAAGACGGCCTTCATCACCACCTTGTCCATCCCCACGGCGGAGCCCAAGACCCCCGCCCCCACGTAAGGGAGGTCGGCCAGCTCCAACAGCCCTTGCACCGTGCCGTCCTCACCATAGGGGCCGTGGAGCACGGGAAAGACCACATCCACCTCCGGAAAGCCCGCGACGCCCGCGCCGGGGATGAGCTCCCGGCGGCCAGGGGCGAGGGAGGGAGCTGGCTCCCGCTCCTCCGGCAGGCCGGCGGTCAAGAGGGCCATGGGGTCGCCCTCCGTCAGCCAGCGGCCCGTCTTGCTGATGCCGATGGGATAGATCTCGTACTTGTCCTTATCCAGCGCCGCCATGACGGATCGGGCCGAGACCAGCGAGACCTCGTGCTCGCCGGATTTACCGCCAAAGATCACGGCCACGCGCAGTTTACGTGGTGTCATGTTCCCTCTTGTCCTCGCCGGTGCCGGAATGTAACGTTTGGGACCAATCGCCGATGAACTCGATCTCGGGCTCCAAATGCTGGCCGAAGGTAGCCCACACCTTATCCTGAATGATGCGGATCAGCGCCCGCACCTCGGCGGCCGAGGCGCCGCCGGTGTTCATGATAAAGTTGGCGTGTTGTGGCGAGACCTCAGCCCCGCCCAACCGCCGCCCCTTGAGGCCGGCTTGCTCGATGAGAAAGCCGGCCGGGTATTGCAGCGTCCGCTTGAACACGCTGCCGGCGCAACAGCCTGCGGGGGTGCGCTCGCGCCGCTGGACGGTGAATTGCTCCGCCCGGCGGGCCAACTCGGCGGGATCCCCCGGTTTGAGCTGCAAGGCCGTCTCCAACACCACGGAGCGACGGCCCGTCTCCTGCTTCAGGGCGCTGGTGCGGTAACCATAGGCCAACGCCTCCACCGGCACCTTTTCCACCTTGCCCTTGGGGCGCAGCAAGGTGACCCAGGCGAGGTTATCGGCCATGGAGCCGCCATAGGCCCCCGCGTTACCCACCACGGCCCCGCCCACGGTGCCGGGCACGCCCACGGCCCACTCCAGCCCCTCCCAGCCCTGTTCCACCGCCCAACGGGCCAACCGCCTGAGGAGCACCCCCGATTGGGCCACCACCAGGCCGTCATCCTCCAGGCCAAAGTGGGTGCAGGCGTTCAACACCACCAAACCGCGCACGCCGGCATCGGCCACCAACACGTTGGTGCCCTCTCCCAACACCACCACCGGCACCGCCAGCTCCCAGGCGAGCTGCACCCATTCTTGCAGCTCCTCCAGGGTTTGGGCCACCAGCAGAAGGTCGGCCGGCCCGCCGATGGCAAAGGAAGTGTGCCGGGCCAAGGGCTCGTTCAGGCGCAAACGGGGGCCATAACCCCGTTCCACCAATGCTTGTTGCAGCCGCTGGATGCCGTTCATCGCTCTTGCTCCGCCAAACCGGCCAGCAACCGCTCGCCGATCAGGTAGCCATCGCCCGCCCCCAGGGTGAGCACCAAATCGCCGGGGGCCACCTGGGCCAAAAGATGGGCCACCACATCATCGAGCCGGCCGATGTGTTGCACCTGTGGGTGCTGCATGGCGGCTACCAAGTCTTGGGCGCTGATGGTGGGCACCTCCTTGGCCCTGGCAGCATAAATATCGGTGACGATCACCCGATCGGCGGCGGCGAAACAGGTGGCGAACTCGTCCAAAAGGGTCTGGGTGCGGCTATAGGTGTGGGGCTGAAAGATGGCCCAGATGCGCCGCTCCGGATAGCGCCCCCGCGCCGCCGCCAAGGTGGCCCGCACCTGGGTGGGATGGTGGGCGTAATCATCCACCACCACCACGCCCCGGCGTTCCCCCTTGAACTCAAAGCGCCGCAACACCCCGCGGAAATCGGCCAAGACTTGCGCGGCCTCCTCCTTTGGCACCCCAACCCATGCGGCCACCAAGAGGGCCGCCGTGGCGTTGAGGGCGTTGTGGGCGCCGGCCAGAGCCAACGAGAAGCGCCCCCAGATGCGCCCCTGGGCCTGTACGGTGAAATCGATCCCGCCACGGGCGTTGGGCCGCACATCGGCCACCTGGTAATCGGCCCTGGCGGAGCGGCCGTAGGTCAGCACGCGAGGACGGCTGGCCGTTTCTTCGGCCAAGAGGCGCTGCACCTCGGGACTATCGGCGCAGGCCACGATCGCCCCCTCCGGCGCCACGCCGGAGAGAAAGGTGCCAAAGGCTGCGCGCAGGTCGGCCAGGTCGCGGTAGCAATCGGGATGGTCCATCTCGATGTTGGTCACCACGGCCGCCTGGGGGCGCAGGCCGTAAAAGGTACGGTCGTACTCGTCGGCCTCGATGACGAAGTGCGGCCCCCGGCCGGCCCGGGCGTTGGTGCCCAGCTCGGCGATGATGCCCCCCACGATGAAGGTCGGCTCGCGCCGGAGGCGCTCCAAGATCACGGCGATCATCGCCGTGGTGGTGGTCTTGCCGTGGGTGCCGGCGACAGCGAGGCCGCAACGGCCATCCATCATGGCGCCCAGCAGATGTTCCCTTTTGAACACGGGGATCCCGGCGCGGAGGGCCGCCTGCACCTCTGGGTTGTGCTCGGGCACCGCCGAAGAGACCACTACCCATTGGGCGCCTTGCACATGCTCGGCGGCGTGGCCCACGTACACGGTGATCCCCTCCCGCCGCAGCTCCTCCAGCAAGGGCGAAGGGCGCAGGTCCGAGCCCGAGACCTCATGGCCCCACTCGGCCAACACCCGGGCGATGGCCGAGAGGCCGATCCCCCCGATGCCCACCAGATGGATGCGCTGTGGCAGATTCCTCGATGCCCCGTTCATCGGTCTTGTCCTGGTCTAGACCTGACAGGTTTTTAGAAACCTGTCAGGTCTGTCTCGGTTTTATCGGATCACTCGGGCAATGATCAGTAACACGCTGAGATAGAGTAGCAGGCTCTGATTCAAGAAAATCGGCTGGCCCAAAAAGCGAATAGGCAGGAAAGCGATAATCTCTTTGGCCAAAGGAGAGAATTTGTCGGGCGCAAAGCCGAGAAATTTGAAGGGATAGCCGAATTTATCCATGTAAAACCACAGCGAACCGGCGATGAGATAGCCGTTCAACAGGCCGGTCATGCTGCCCAAAAGGATCCCTTGTCCTCCCTTGGGGGGCTGGCCGCCGAAGGCCAGTGTCTCGCCTTGGTACGAGATAAAGGCCGTCGCGATGATGATCACGGTGAACAGCACGCATTGCACAAGGTTCTGGTCTTGGGTGGGCAGATAGCGGGCACTGGCGGCCACCACTTTGACCAGGCTCTTGCTCAAGTAAGGCTCGAAGGTGCTGAGGAAAAAGAGCAAGAACATCATCACCATGGTGACGCCCAGTTCTTTCAGGAAGCCACGGACCAGGCCGATCAAGGCAAAGATAAAGACAATGGTGCCAAAGAAAACCTCGATGGGAGCCACGGCCTCCTCCTTATCCCGCCTCAGCGTCTTTTCCCCGAAGGGGTGCTGTGCAAGCCAAAGGCGATCAAGACCACGATCACCAGGACCACCACCATGGCGATGGTGCGGCTGCTACCCAGGGTGGCCTTGACCTCGCCGGAGGGCAGGTTGATCACTGCCTTGGAGGGCGCCAGCACCAAGGGGAAAAGATAATAGGCCACCAAAAAGCCGTTGATCCCTCCGGCCAAAAGGCCCAAAAAGCGGGCCATGACCGTTTTGGGCGCGGCGATAAAACGTTGGCCGAGCAAATAGACCACCAGGACCAAAATGATAAAGATCACAATTCCCAGGAAGCGCAGATCCTCCGGCGTGCTCACCAGGGCGGGGAGTTTTTCCACCCCTTGCCAGGCCTGGGTGGGGTCATCCGCCACCAGGCCGCCGGCCAGGGCAAAACGCCCCAGCTTGTAAAAGCGGTTGATCCAGCCCTGGAGGGCATGGGCCAGCCCCTCGGCCAGGAGGATGCCCAGGCCCACGCCGATCATGGAGAGCAGCTCCCGGTTCACGCCGCGCTTGAGCCCCAGGAAAGCAAAGATGGCCAGCACGATGCCCAGCAGCACATACTGATTGATGGTCCAGGTCAGGATGTTTTCCACGGTTTTCCTCAACTCTGCCGAGCCAAAGCCGCCAATGCGGCGGCGATGCGGCCGGCCGCCTCGGGCACGGCCAGGGCGCGCGCGGCCGCCGACATCGCTTGCAAGCGGGTTGGGTCGCCCAGAAGCTCGCGCACCGTGGGCCAAAAGCGCTCGCCCAGCTCCCGGTCGGGGATGATCACCGCCGCGCCACGGGAGGCCAGGTAATCCGCGTTCAGCTGCTGGTGTTGGCCGGCGTAGGGATAGGGCACCAACACCGCCGGCAGCCCCACCGCCGGGAACTCGCCCAAAGTCCCCGCGCCCGCCCGGGCCACGGCCAGATCCGCCGCGGCCAGGGCATCCACCATGGGCCCATAGAGAAAAGAGAACAGGTGATACTCTTGGCGCAGGGCCTCGGGCAGGCCCTGGCGCAGATCCTCCAACGCGGGATAATCTTGCGCGCCGCTGATGTGCACCACCTGGGCTGTTTCCAGCAAGGGCACAAGATGCTGGCGCACCGCCTCGTTCAAGGCGTGGGCCCCGCGGCTGCCGCCAAAGACCAAGAGCACGGGGCGCGCCATGCTCAGCCCCAGGGCCTCCCTCGCCCGGGCCTTGTCCTGCGCAAACAGCGCCGCCCGCACTGGGTAGCCGCTCACCAGCACCTTCTTGGCCGGGAAAAAGCGCGCCACGGAAGCAAAAGAGACCGCCACGCGGTCGGCATAGCGGGACAAGAAACGCACCGCGAGGCCCGGCCGCATATCGGGCAAATAGATCAGCACCGGCACCCTGGCGCGACTGGCCGCCAGCACCAGGGGCACCGAGACATAGCCGCCGGTGGCCAGGATCACCTCCGGTCGCCAATGGGCCAAGAGTTGACGGGCCTCGGCATAGCCCCGGACGATCTGCCGCAGGCTGCGCAACGCCGCCACGGGGTTCCGCCCCAGCACGGCGCCGGTGGAGATGGCGTAAAACGCCAGCCCCTCTTGGGCCAAAATGCGCTCCTCGATGCTGGCCGCGCTGCCCACCCAGGCGATATCCTGCCAACGGGTGTTCCAGCGCGCATCGCGGCACAAGGCCTCCACCACCGCCAAGGCGGGATAGACATGTCCTCCCGTGCCGCCGCCCGTCACCAGGAGCCTCATTGGGCGCCCTCCTGTGGCCGGAATTTTGCCTGGCGCGAGATGTTGAGCAGAATGCCCGCGCCGGCCAGGCAACTGATCAAAGAGGAGCCGCCGGCGCTGATAAAGGGCAACACGTTGCCCGTAAAGGGCGTCGAGGCCGTGATCACCGCCACGTGCAGGATGGCCTGGAAAGTGATCCAACAGACGATGCCCACCGCCAGGAGCATCCCATAAGTATCCGGGGCCTGGAGGGCGATGCGCAGCCCGCGCCAGGTCCATAACCCATAGAGGGCCAAGACAAAGAGCGACCCCGCCAAGCCCAGCTCCTCGCCGATGATGGCCAGGATGGCGTCGCTGTGGGGCGCGTAGAGGATGAATTTCTGTTGGCTCTGCCCCAGGCCGACGCCGAACCAGCCCCCCTT
>DAOTZU010000191.1:0-14793 GCA_034433995.1 Anaerolineae bacterium | reverse complement strand
GCGCCAAAGAGAGGTAGCGGCCAGCCATGAGGTAGCGCCCTGTGCCTTCCGGCGGTAGCTGAAGCATCTTGATAAGATAGAAGCGCTGGTAATCGGGCGCGTGAAAGGCGTCCACCTTATCGGGAAACAGCAAGTGAAAATATTTGTGCCCCCAGGCAGTCTCGGCCACATCGGGCGCCTCCTGCTGCAACCGCTGCTGGAGAGCCTCGCAATCGGCATCAGTTACCGTGCTCGGCAAGTCTGCGAGCAACTGAGCGCCACGCAGCAGTTGATCGCGGTGACGGCGGGCGATCTGGATCGCCTCCTCGACTGAGAGCTCCTCTTGACTCTTGGAACTGCCGGTCACCCAACGCTGTTTAGCGCTGCTGTAGTAAATGCCGAATTTGAGAGCTGTCCCGCCTGCGATGCTGCCAAATGCCCAGGTGTTGAATTCCTCGTCATTCTTCAACTCCAGCCAGTAGACCAGACTATCGCGGGTGGAATAGCCGTGCATAGTCGTTAAGAGATTCTCGCCATCCAACGGTGCTAAGCGATCGGGGCTGAATCGTTCAAGGAAGGTCCCACGCCAGGCTTCCATCTGCGTTTGAGTGGGTAGCTTGCCGCTTTTTACCAGCTCTTCCTTGACTCGGTGAAGTTTGGCAACAACTGTCAGATCAAGGACCATTTTCCTGCCTCCTATGTCATCCTGGCTGGCTACACCCCGGATGGATCCGGTGGGGACGTTGGGCTTGCATCAGACCGGATGGGCGAGGGCACATAGGAACACAAGAGCGTCATCCTGCAACTTTCGGCGCATAACCCCTTCTCAGTAGGCCCCATAATGTTTGACCCGTTCGATGGCAAAGCGATAGTTTTCGAAAGAGACGCTGTTGGGCACGGAATGGTCGGAATGATAGATGTACCCGCCGCCGGCCTTGGCCACGGGAATTTTGCTGGCGATCTCTTCCTCGATCTCGTCCTTGGTGCCGGAGAGTTTGCGCACATCAATGTTCCCGTAAAGGAGCAGACGGTCGCCGTAAAGGGGCTTGAGGGCGCGCACATCCAGGCCGGCCTTGGCCTCCAGGGGGTGCAGCCCCGTGAAACCGGCCTCCAAGAAGCCGGGGATCAGGGGGGCCACATTGCCATCGGAATGGAGGATGGTCTTGAGCCCGCGCTCGGCGAAATGTTGGCACAACCGCCGATGATAGGGCAGCACCAGCTCGCGGTAAAGGGCCGGCGAGATGAGGGGCGCGGCCACATAGCCCAAATCATCGGCCAGGAAGGCGGCATCGAAGGTCATCCCCTCCCGCAACATCCCCTCAAAGATCTCTAGCACCACCTGCACCTGGGCGGCGAACAGCTCGTGGATAAAATCCGGATCCTCCAACATCCAGGTGAGCTCGTTGACCATGCCGATGCGCATCCAGGTGGGATGAAAACAGGCATGGGCCGCGTAAAAGACGGCCTTGCCCTGGGCCCGCGCCCGCCGATAGATCTCCTTGAAATGGGCCGAGATGCGGCTGGGGCGATACGCCAGGCGCTCTCGATAGCGCCGCCAATCGTCGCGGGTCTTGATGCGGTAATCGAGCCACTGCGAAGTCCAGCCCTCGTCGGTGTGCAGGTCGCGGCGGAGGGCGCCGTTATCATCCCAATACAGGCGCATCTGCCCGCTTTCGGCCAAGACCTCCTCCGGTAGCTGCAGGGACCAATCGCCCTCCAGGCGGACGATCTCGTCGGTGCCAAAATATTCCTGCGGCGAGACATCCGCCGGCAGCCCCTCCCGCCGCCACCGCTCCACCGTCGTCGTCCAATAGCCATCATCCAGGGGCACGCGGTCGGGGAGCTCCCCGGCCAACACCCGGCGCACCCGTTCTTGAGAGTTCATCGCTCGTCCATCCTTTGCGCGCAGAGCCTCCCAGATAGCGTGGGGGCCCAAAGTATGGGCGCTAGTATAGCACAGATAACCCAGGCGCGCATCTCGCCGGCGTCGCCGGCCAGGGCGAGCGCCGTGGATCGACACCGACGTCCCCGCCAGCCCGCAACGCGGGCTTGCCATCCCCAGCCGTCGGTTTCCAACCGACGGCGGCGCCCTCCAGGAGGCAAGTTTTGGGCGCTTCGCGCTTGACACGCTGCACCGCACTGCTCTATACTGTTACAAATACGTCGCATGATGGGCATTTTTCATCGGCGATATGGAAGAAACGCCAAAGGCCACTGCCAGGGGATTGGTTGGGGAGCGTTTACCTCGACCGTTGGGCGCCGCGCCCCCCCGTGGGCCATAGCCAGCCGAGGTCTGTCACAGATGAAGCACCAGTACTTTGGTGATATTAACGACGACCGTAAATACGGCCTCCTGCGCACCCTTCAGTCGAGGGGGGATAGCAAGCCTCTGGTCGCCTGGATGCTCACCCACGAGGACGGCGGTCGAGACGGGAATCGGCGCGCCTATTTCGATGATCCCAAAACCTGGGCAAAGTCCGCCCCCGACCTATTTGCAGGTCTGACTCATCTGCTTCCCTCGGCCACGATGCCATGTCCACAATACACCGGCGATGGAACGGACAGATCGAACCCATGGGATTGGCTAACAACCGATCTAGGAGATGATGAAATGTCCCTCCTTGCCCAACTGTCCTCACAGAGAGATGATCGCTCGGAGTACTCCAACCGTCAAGTCGTGATGCAATGCCTGGATGACCCCGATCTGCTTGCCGAGATCGCTGGGGGCCTCAAGGACAAGAATGTAGCTCTCGTGGGTGATTGCGCCGAAGTGTTGACGCAAGTGGCAGAGCAACATCCTGCATGGGTAGCACCATATGCCGATGCATTGGTGGCGCTATTGAACCACAAGACAACACGCGTGCGTTGGGAAGTCATGCATGCGTTGGCTTTGGTTGCAACGTCAACCCCTATGACGCTTGCCCCTCTGCTGCCCAAGCTGGCCGAGATGATTCGCACCGATTCAAGCGTTATCGTTCGTGACTATGCCACAGACGCTATTGCAAACTATGCGGCGACGGGCAGGGCGGCGGCAGAGCATGCCTATCCCCTGCTGAAGGAAGCGCTCACCCTGTGGAACGGCAAGCACGCTGGACATGCCCTAGCAGGATTGGTCCATGTGGCGCTGATGGTACCCGCGCTACGCGACGAACTGCGCGCGATAGCCCAAGAATACTCCCTTGGCGAGAGGCGGTTGTGCGCAAGGTGGCAAAAGAGTTGCTCAAGGTTAGCGAGCCGCCCAAAACGGCAGGGTAGCACGCGCTCCGCACGCGGCTGAAGAAGCCGTAACTCGCTGGGTCGCAGATGCTCTGATCGTTCTATCTGGTAGCTCTAGCCATTGCCGGGGGCTGTTCGATGAAACGCCCTGTGCTTCTGTTCTTCACGCTTGTTCTTGCTGCCATGGCTTGTGGCACAGCCAGCCGCTTCCCTACTCTGGCGAATGAATCCCTCACACCTCTCACATTATCTCTCCCAACAGTTGATGCGTCCACTCTGTGGTACCTGACCCGCGGCGATGCTAAAAGTGACCAGGCTTGGGGAGCAGATACGGACTCGCAGGGGAACGTGTACATTGCAGCCTATATGCAGCAGCCCCCCAGCCGGTTATTTTTCGATATGGCCATCTACAAGTTTTCTCCCGATGGAAAGGAACTCTGGCAGGCCCAATGGGGCGGCGACTTGGAGGAAAAGGCCTTTATCGTGGCAGTCAGCGAACCATATCTTTATGTTGGCGGACTTGTCCACACAGCAATGGCCTTGACCGAAGCAGATATGGCTGTGCTGGCCTTGGATATGGACTCTGGACGAATTTTGTGGGAGTTCACCTGGGGTCAGGGCTTCGGCTACGAGGAAGTGGATGGCCTGGTTGTGGATGGCGATTTCATCTACATCTCAGGCTGGACGACCGGGGAGAAAACCAGTGGCGACATGGCCGTTTTGAAACTGGATAGAAAGGGGAACCTAATTTGGGCAAAGACTTGGGGGACTGAGGGCTTTGATGAGGCCGATGGGCAGATTGTCGTAGATAAAGATACGATTTATGTCTGCGGGCGTATAAATGCAACAAACGTGCTCTCCGGCGGTGATGCGGTAATCGTGAAATTCGCCAAAGAGAGCGGCGCCTATCTGACGCATACAACTTGGGGAGGCACAGCCTTTGACGATGGCCTGGGTATGACTAGCGATGGCACATATTTGTACGTTGTTGGCTTGACACTCAGTTTTGGTCATGGGGGGCAGATCTTTCTGCTCAAGTATGACAAAAACCTGAGGCTCATATGGCAGCGGATATGGGGCGGGCCGAAAGGAGAATCGGCGCGGGCAGTGGAAGTAGACAACCGCGGAAACATTCTTGTCGCTGGTGCGACCGCGAGTTATGGGAACGGCGAAGATGACATCGTCTTGCTGCAATACACCCCTGAAGGTGCATTGAACTGGTATCGGACATGGGGTGGCCCGCTGAAGGAAGTCGCGCATGGGTTGGCCATGGAGGGAAACTTGGCCTACCTGGCTGGAAATACAGAAAGCGCCAGCAAAGGGCAAAATGACGCCTTGGTGATTAAGGTGGATAATCGGAGTGGAGAGTTCCCGCGAATCGGCGAGCCAGCACGCTAAACAGCCACTAACTGTTGGCCCAGGTTGATAGCATCAATATCCAAAAGCGAAATACCACCCCACCCACGAACCCGCTCAACGGCGCCCGCGGCGCAAGCTCCCTTCCAGCACCTCCAAAGGCCGCGAGGCCCCCGACCGGCGCTTTACGCCGGTCGGGGCTTTTTCCGCCGGGCCGCCTGGGCCCGCTTGAGGGCGAACACGACCACCACCGCCAAGGCCATCACGGCCCAAAGGACGCGCAGCAGGGGATAGCGCGGCGCGCTCAACAGGATGCCATGCACCGTGCCCAGGATAAAGGCCACATACATCACCGCGTGCAGCGCCCGCCAGTTCTGGCCGATGGCCTTGCGCAGCCACGCCGCCGAGGCCCCCAGGATCAAAAGATACCACGCCGGCCGTCCGGCCAAACGCCAGAAGGTGGACCAAGAGCTGAAATCGGGGGCCAAGACGCGCAGTGTGCCATAATCCCAAGCCACCGCCAAAGGATGGATGGTGATCCAGGCCAAGCCGGCGATGGACAGGGCATGGTGCACCTTGATAAAGGGCTGGCCAAAGAATCTGGTCAGCTCCCGCAGATAATAGGAGGAAAGGATGGCCAGCCAGATGGCAAAATGCCCCAATAGCGCCGCGCCACGGGCCAAGGCGTTGCCCGCGCTGTAGGGCGGGTTCAGCCACAATAAGATTGCCGCCACGATCAGCGCGGCCACGCCCACCAGGGCCAAGTAAAGCATACGGTTGGGTCTGCCCTTGCTCGGCATCATGCTCCCTTGCTACTAGATGACACCCTTGTCGCCGATACGGGGATCGCTGAAAAAGTTATCTTGCAAGATGGAGGGCATGGAGACCTCCAAAATCAGCGCCGGGCCGATGCCCGTGAAGGAATGCCCCACGCCGGGGGGCATGGCCAAAAGGTCCCCCTCGCCCATGATCCGCTCCTCCGCGCCCACCTTCATGCGGATGCGGCCCTTGACCACGAAAAAGGTTTCGTGTTTGATCTTGTGATAATGATAGGGGCAGGTCTGCCCGTCCAAGACGAACAGGAACTTGCCGCAATACCCGTGCTCCCGCTCGTTGGCCACCCAAAACTCGGTCTCGCCGATCTCGGCAAAGTTATGTAGACCGAAATGCATGGGCAGAGGCTCCACCGGAGGCATGGTCAGCCCCCAGGCGGCGATCTGCCGGCGGATGGCGGCCAAGGCTTGTTCTCGCTCGGCCCCCTGCAACTCAAAAGCATCGTAAGCGCCCATGGTTCACTCCTCGGCAATCAAGATGGTAAGGCCGCGTTCCTCCAACGCGGCGCGATCGCGTGTGGTAAGCTCTCCATCGGTGACCAAGATGTGCACCTGCTCCGGCGCAGCGTAGCGCATCAGGGCGCGCCGCCCAAATTTGCTGCTTTCGGTAACCACCACCACGCGGTCGGCGCAACGGATCATGGTCTGCTCCAGACTGGCCAGGTGCAGGTCACTGGTGTAAAATCCTTCTTGGCTATCAGCCCCGTCGCAGCCCATAAAGAGCCATTCCACGTGGAGGGCGCTGAGCATCTGCTCCGTCAACGGGCCGTAGAGGCTGGGGAAATCGCGGCGCAACAACCCGCCCAAGACCAACACCTGTGGTCCCACGCCGTACAGCTCTTGGGCCACACACAGGGAGGTGGTGGCCACAGTGATGGAGGCATCTGGGGGCAAATGACGGGCCACCTCCAGCGCCGTGGTGCCGGTATCCACCATGATGGTCTGGCCGGGGTGCACCAGAGAGGCGGCCCGCTGGCCGATGGCCGCCTTGCGCGGCGAGGGAAGGTAATGGGGCCAGGCGCTCTGCAGGAACCGCAGCCGCCCCGAGGGCACCGCGCCCCCGTGGGTGCGGGTGAGGAGGCCTTGCGCCTCCAACGCCTCCAGGTCGCGGCGGATGGTCATCTCCGAGACGCCCAGCTCAGCCGCGGCCTCGCGCACCGAGACGCGCCCGCGCTCCTGCAGCCACTGCAGGATGGTCGCCTGTCGGGTATTCAAAGGCTCCTGGGGCATGGGCGTCCTCTGGTCGGGCCGATGGGTATGTCTTCGCCTGCAAGATTACATGAATAACAAGCTGCTGTCAAGCACAGCTCCTGTTTGACAAATGGCTCTTTTTGGGTATAATCTAAACATAGATTACGCTCATTCGCACAAAATCAAACACAGGAGGCGACTTATGGGCAACTCCCGTTCCTGGGCTTGGGTGGACCCGGCCAATGTCCCCCATTTGGTGAGCGAGACGATCCCGGGGCCCAAATCTCGCGAGTTGAACGCCCGCGGCATGAAGTACATGGTGGGCTATTCCAGCCAGGTGACCCTCTTCCCCGTCGTCTTTGAAAAGGGGCATGGCGTCACCCTCACCGATGTAGACGGCAACACCTATCTCGATTTCTCCAGCGGCATTTATGTCACCACCCTGGGCCATTGCCACCCCAAGGTCAGCGAGGCCATCGCCCGCTATGCCAAGACGCTGATGAACTGCCACGATTTCAACACGCCGGTGAAGGTGGCCCTTTTGGAGAAGCTGGCCCAGGTGCAACCCTGGGACCTCACCGCGATGCAACTGTACGATAGCGGCACCACCGCCGTGGAGGCCGGCATCAGGGCCTGCCGCGCCGCCACAGGCAAGAGCGAGTTCATCTCCTGCTATATGGATTTCCACGGCAAGACGGGCCATGCCGTCTCCTGCGGCAAGATGAACCCCACCAACGGCGCCGGCCGCAGCCAGGGGTTCTACATGGTCCCCCGCCCCAACCCTTACCGGCCCCTCTTTACCAAGGCCGATGGCTCCATCGACACCGACGCTTACCTCAAGTTCTATGACGAGTTCATCACCAACGCCACCACCGGCCAGATCGCGGCTTTTGTCCTGGAGCCGGTGCAGGGTTGGGCCGGGAGCATCTTTCCGCCGGACGACTTTTTCCCCAAGCTGCGCCGCTTCTGCGATGAGCGGGGCATCCTCCTCATGGCCGACGAGGTGCTCACCGGCATGGGCCGCACAGGCAAGTATTTCTGCCTGGAACACTGGGACACCCGGCCCGATGTGGTCACCGTGGGCAAGGGCTTCGGCAACGGCTTTCCCGTCACAGGGATGCTCATCGCGGATAAATACCGGGAGAGCTTGAACAAGATCTCGGCCTCCAGCAGTTACGGGGGCAACCCCATGGCCTGCGCGGCAGCCTTGGCCAGCCTGGAGGTGATCGAGGAGGAGGGCCTTTTGGCCCACGCCCTGGAGCTGGGCGATTATTTCCTCAAGCGCATGGAGGCCATCAAGCGCGCCCATCCCATCGTGGGAGATGTGCGGGGCAAAGGGTGCCTCTTGGGGATGGAGCTGGTGAAGGACCGCGCCACCAAGGAGCCCTTCCCCGAAGCGGGGAAGCTGGTGTACCAGCGGGCTTTTCGCAAGGGATTGGCCTGGGTGCCGGCGGGGCACATTTTGCGCATGTCGCCGCCCATCGTCATGGAGCTGGAGCTGGCCGCCAAGGGGATGGACATTATCGAGGAAGCCATCGCCGAGGTGGAGCGGGAGCTGGGTTACTAGCCTTCAGCCATCCTCAGCTGCCAGCATTTCATTTTCGATCTCTTGCTCCAAAAGGGCCAGAGCCGCGGAGTAGGGGCGCGGCGGCCGGCCGGGCGGAACCAATTCGCGGCGCACGCGGCCTGGGCGAGGGGTGAGGAGCACCAGACGATCGGCCAGGGTGAGGGCCTCGCGGATGCTGTGGGTGACGAACAACACCGTCCGCCCACGACAGTACAGGCGCAACTCGCGCTGCAACCGCGCTCTCAAGAGCGCATCCAGCGCAGCCAACGGCTCATCCATCAGCAAGATGGCCGGATCCAACACCAAGGCGCGGGCCAGGGCCACCCGTTGCTGCATCCCGCCAGAGAGTTCATGGGGATAAAGGTGCAACGCGCCCTCCAACCCCAAACGCGCCAGCGCCTCCCGGGCCAGCCGCCGGCGCTGGGCGGGCGCATATCCGGCCAAGCGCAGGCCAAAGGCCACGTTCTCCAGGGCCGTGAGCCAGGGAAAGAGGTTCGGGCGCTGAAAGATCAGAATGCGTCCTTGTCCCCATCGGTTCACGGCCCGTCCCTCCAGGCGCACCAGCCCGGCGGAAGGCGGCTCCAGCCCAGCCACAATGTGCAAAAGGGTGCTCTTGCCACAGCCGCTGGGCCCCAAAAGGACCACGAACTCTCCCCGCTCCACCTGGAGGTTCAGCCCCTCCAGAGCCACCACCTCGCCGCCATCCACCGGGTAGCGCTTGCCCAGGTCGCAAATTTCCAGGAAGCTCATCCCCGGCCCTCCTGGGGGGCGTAAAGGCGGGCGGGATCCAGCCCCACACGCCAGCGGCACAGATGACGCTCCGCCGCCCAAAGCAGCCGCTCGCCGGCCAACCCCACCAGGCCGATGGTCACCATTCCCGCCAGCACATCGGCGGTGCGAAAGAGGCTGCGAGCCTCCACCATCATGAACCCCACCCCACGGCGCACCGCCACCATCTCGGCCGCGATGACGCACATCCACGCCAACCCCAGGCCCAGCCGCGCTTGGGTCAACAGGGCCGGCAGCAGAGCCGGCAGCACAACATGGCGCAGCGCCTGGCGGCGGGTCGCGCCCAAGGTGAGGGCGGCCTTGATCCATTGCGGATCCACGGTCTTGGTGGTGGCCAGCGCCCCCACCACAAGGGAGAAAAAGGTGCCCACAAAGATGATGAAAATCGCCGGTGCATCGCCGATGCCGAACCAAAGGATGGCCAAGGGGATCCAGGCCGGCGGCGAAAGGGGGCGCAGGACGCCCAAGAGAGCGGCCGTCAGGGACTCCAGCCCAGGGTTGAGCCCCAAGGCCACCCCCAGGGGCCAAGCGAGGAGGAACGCTGCCCCAAAGCCCACGCCCACTCGCCACGCGCTGGCGGCAAGATCCTCCAAGAGCCGGCCGCTGCGGAGCAGAGCCCACCATCGCGCCAGCACCAGGCTGGGCGGCGGCAAAAGGAGCGGATCCAAGAGGCCCGGGCGGGTGAGCCCCTCCCAGGCCAAGAGCAGGGCCAGGGGCAGGGCCCACCGCTGCAACCAACCCGCCCGCGCCTTCATCGCCCGCCCTCCAAAGCGTTCCGCAAGGGGGCCAGGTTCACCAGGCGCTCAGCATCGGGGGCCTGGGCGATCAATCCCTGGGCCACCATCAGGTCGGCCATGCGCCGGATCTCGGCCGGGTCAAGATGATAGTCTATCCGCATCTTGGCGCGGTCCAACGAGGCGCGCACCAAAGCTGGATCGAATCCCCCCATCACCTCGGCGATGACCTGGGCCGTCTCCTGCGGGTGCTCGTTGGCCCAGGTCACGGCCTCCACATGGATGGCCAAGATCTGCCGCAGCGCCTGGGGGTTGCGCCGAGCGAAATCGTCTCGGGCGACCACTACGCAGCATGGATGATCGGGCCACTGGGCCGTGTAGTAGGTCAGGATCCGTCCCCACCCTTGGCGCTCGGCATCGGTGAGGAAAGGCTCGGTGTTGGAACAGGCCATCACCTGGCCCGTCTTCAGGGCGGCGATCAGGTCGCCCAGTTTATCCATATAGACCAGCTCCACGTCGCGCTCCGGATCCAGGCCGGCCAGCTCCAGGGCCTGGCGCAAAAGCACGTCCAGGATGGAGGCGCGGATGGTGGCGATCTTGTGCCCGCGCAGGGCAGCAAGATGTTGCGGACCGTCTTCGCGGCGCACCAGCAGACCGTCGCTCCCCCGGCCCGTCATGGCCACGATGTGCAAAGGATGCCCCTGGGCAATGGCCGCGATGGCCGTGGTCACCGGAACGGCGCCCATCTGCAAATCGCCGCGCTGCAAAGCCTCGATGATCTCGGTGTTGCTGGCCACCAAGCGCACCTCCACCGCCAAACCGTGCTGCTGATAAAGCTGCTGGCGATCGGCCAGGTAAAAGGGGGCATGGTCGTTGGCCGTGCGCACGCCGATGGTGATGCGCTTGGTCTGCCCTCCACACCCCGCGAGCACGAGCGCACCGAGCAGCAACATCAGAACAAACAGCCCACCTTTTGCCGCCTTCATCCTGCCTCCTTCGCCCTTGACAAAAAAACACCCAGACCACCGTGGTGGCTGGGTGCCGCTAGGCTGACATGCCAGAAGCGCTTTTATTCTATGCCGGATCGCTCTTGTTGTCCAAAAAGGTCATCTAGCCGAGGATATCGACGGCGGTGTGCAGATGGCGCAGGGCATCATCAAAGGTGGTGGAGGCGCGGGCCAGCTCCAAGGCCCTTTGGGCCTCGGCCAGGCGCTCCTCCAGCATGTTCAGTTCGGGCGAGGGGCCGGCCTCGCGCAGGGCGGCGACCCGGCGCCGGCCCCGCTCCAGGGCCTTGGTCACGCCGGCCAGCTCCTGATTCAGGCGTTGCAAGCCGCCGGCCATCTGCCGCTCGATGCGGGCGAGCAAGTCCTCCGCCTGCTGGGCCGTGTTGCAGGCCCGTTGCAGCTGCTCGCCGGCCAAGGCCAAAGTGGGGCTGGTGCGGCTGGCCTGCTCCAATTCCGTCGCCCGGCCCCAAAGGGCCTCGGCCTCCTCCGCAGATTCCCAGGCCAGCTGGGGCCATTGTCCCTCCTGGCGGTGGGCGCGGATGGCCTCGCGCAGAGACCGCACCCCTTGGGCATGGCGATTGTAGACGCGATACAGGGCCTCTAGCCGGCGCCGCCCCTCGACGATCTCTTGGCGGGCATTCTCCAAGCGCTGCTCCAAAGCCGTCGCCCGCCGGCCGATCAGTTCGCGCAGAGCCAAGGGGTTATCGGCCTGGGCCTCGATGGCCTCGCGCCAGGCCTGCAAATCGTCGGCCAACTTGGTGAGATCCTCCTCCGGCACAGGGGGCTCCTGGGGATTGAGCTTGTTCAGGCGCGCCCACTGGCGCTCCAGATCGCGCGCCACCTCCTGAGCCAAGGCGCGATAATGCTGCAGGCTCTCGCGTTGTGCCCGCTCCAACTCCTCCACCTGGCGCAGAGCACCGGGCAGCCATTGCTGAGCCACGGCATCATAATCCACCTGGGAAGGATCGCCCAAGAGGGCCAATTGGTTCCCGATCTCGCTCTCCAACGCGGCCAGGCGCTGGCGCAGCTCGGGCAGCATCCGCTCGCGCTGGGCCTGGATGGCCCCCAATCGCTCCTCGGCCAAGCGGCGGGCTTCGGCCTCCACCTCGCGGCGCAAGGCCTCTAGGCGGTCCCGTTCCTGCTCCAGGCCGGCCACCAGCGCCTTGGCCCGCTCCATGCATTCGCGGCCATGGGCCAGGATCTCTAGCGCCTCGCCCAGCTCCGACTGGCGCAGCCGCCGGAGATAGCGCACGTTGGGAGGGACACGTTCCAGATCGATCTCCACCTGTTCCAAGCTGGCCAAGGCTTCGGCGGCGTCGCCGGCCAATTTTTCGTTCCAATGGCGTGCATAACGCTGCAATTGCTCCCTGGCACGGCTGGTCCTAGCGCGCCAATCGCCCAAGGCATCGTTGCCCAAAGCGCTCAGCAGGTCCCGCACTTGGCGGGCTTGTTGGGGCAGGCTCGTGGCCTGCTCCTGCGCCGCGGCCAAGCGGGCCATGGCCTTTTGCGCCAAGGTGATGGCCGTCTCGTAACCCTGGCGGCTGCCCAGACCACGCTGACGTTCGGCCTCCTCGTAGGCGGCGGTGGCCTGCTCGATCAAGGCCAAGCTCTGATCGGGCTCAAGCAAGGGATCGGCAGAACGCAGGGCCTCGCAGGCGGATTGGGCTTGGGCCAAGGCCTGCACATCGCCGGCCACGGCCTCCTTGCTGCGGGCCATGAGGGTCTCCAAGGTGTCCATCTCGGCCAAGAGGGCGGCCAATTGTTGGTCCAGCTCGCCCACCTCGCTGTTCACCTGCCGATAGGCGGCCAGGGTGCGCTCCTCGGTGCGCTTTTCCACGGCGGCCACCCGCTGGCGCAGCTCAGCCAGGGTGCGCGAGATGGCAGGCTCCGTAGCGCCCAGAGTTTTGAGCCCCGCCCAGCGCTCCTCGGCCACAGCGAGGGCGCTGGCCACCCGTTGGGCCTGGCCCTGGGCCTTGGCCCGCTCCTCTGTGGCGAGGCTGAGGGTGCGGTCCAACTCGGCCACCGCCGGCATCGCCTGGGCCAAGAGCGCATCCACCTGGGCCACGGCGCAAGGCAGGTCCTGGGCCGAGGCCAAGGAATCCAGAGCGCCCTCCAGCTCTCGGCCGAGGGCCTCCAGGCGTTGAGCGATCTCCTCCAGCCCCAGCGTGCCCGCGCCTTGTTCGGCCTCCAAGATGGCCTGCAGACGGCGCACCTCGGCGCGTTGGGCGTTCACCTCGGCGCGCACCTGTTGGGGGATCTCTTGCACCCGCTGCTGCTGGGCACGCAGCGCGGCCTCGGCCTCCTCGGCGTGGGCCAACAGGCGTTTGAGGGCGCGGGCCTCGCGCCAGGCCCGCCAAGCGCGGGGCAAGGGGCCCCACACCCGGAGACGCAGCGCATCCAACAGGCCCATGGACGAGGGAGCATAGGCCTCCAAGCTGGCCCACAACGGCCGGGCGGCGGCCAAAGCATCCCGAAGGGCCGCTAGGCTCGCGGCAGCCTGGCTATCCGGCTCCTGATAGCGCCCCGGCCGCGGCGCTTCGGGCCAACAGGTGGCCTGGACCGTCTCCGTCTCGGCCAGGTTCTGCAAACGCCGCCCCTGCACGGGCAGATCCCGCCGCAGGCCCAAGAGCAGCCATTCCAGGACCTGGAGGACGATCCAAGCCCCCAGGCTGGCCAAGAGATACACATCGAGCAGGGCCACCAGGATATACCACCACTTCATGGTCGTTCCCTCGTTGCAGCGCTCCGCCGGCGGCACATCGCCGGGCAGCAGCCCCTAAACCCTATACCCCAACCACTGCCTGCCCATACCGCTCCAAGAGCTGCTCCATCTGCTCGTGGGTGGGCTCGCGCACACCGATGAGCAAGCCCCGCGGGCCGACGGCATTCACCAGCGCGTCCACCTCATCGTAGCGGCAAAAAACCTCCACCGATTTCCCGGCGTCCAGGATATGGCGGATCATCGGGATCCATTCGCGGATCTCCTCGCGCCCCGGATCGGGCACCCACTGGATGGCCCGCAATTTGGGGATGCTCAGCAAAGTATCCAGATGGCTCCGCGCCGAGGCGATGCCATCCAAATGCCACATGGCATAATCCATGGCGTCCACGATATCCCTAATGTGGGGCAAATAGAATTGGCGAAAGACAGCGTCGGAGACCATGTAGGCGTTGTCCTCTTGCATGGGGAAGGTAGTTCCAGGGGCCCAGATATCCGCCCAGCCGATGCAACCCTCGTTGCCGCCGGTGGCGATGATCGCCTGCAGCTCGTTAAAGGCTTGGATCCAGATGCGTTTGAGATGTTCCAGGGCCCGCTGCACCGCCGCGGGATGGGTGAGCATGTCCATCATCAGGCGCTCTGTGCCATACAGGCCTGCCAGGATGTCGGCCGGGCCCTCCAAGGGAAAGGGGGCCACATAATGATGGTCATGGGAGAGGGCCGCCGAGCGGCGCGTCACCTCCAAGAGATAATGGCAGGCGCGCCGGTTGGGGTCCCAAGTGATCTCCAAGACCTCGTCCAACGTTTGGCAGCAGGGATGGGCCCACATGGTGCGCTTATCCACGTACTCCATCTGCGCCCCCAGCGCCGCGCACATGGCCGCCGATCCCAGGGCGGGCATGTGGCAGGGCAGCGCCACGCCGTAATACACGCTGTGCTCCATCTCCCACATGGCCCGCTGGACGGCCAAGTCCACATCGTACCAATAGCGCTCCAGGTCGTCGGTATCGGGAGCGCACGTCTCATCGCGGCCAGGGCTGGGCAAGACGGCGTGAAACAAGGGACGATCCTGCTCGCCATGCTCCCACCAGGCGATGAGCTCCTCACGAATGGGCGCCAACATCTGCGACAATGATTTCACGTCACCTTTCCTCTAGGTCGAGATTTACCACGGAGACTCGGAGAACACGGAGAGAAACTGGAGAATCTCCATGCCCTCCGTGTCTCGGTGGTAAGGGACATCTTTGCCGTGCTCTGAAAACACGGAGCGCGGAGGACACGGAGAGAAACCGGAGATTCTCCGTGCCCTCCGTGTCTCGGTGGTAAGGGACATCTTTGCCATGCTCTGAAAACACGGAGCGCGGAGGACACGGAGAGAAACCGGAGATTCTCCGTGCCCTCCGTG